>JANXYQ010000049.1 GCA_025355995.1 Spirochaetaceae bacterium
GACTTAAGGCTGCTCCTCGTTCCCTGCCTCTTCATCGTTTTCCTCATACTCACGGTCTGGGAATACAACCGCCGCCTCAACCCGGCGACGGACGCGCAGAGGCAGAAATTCGGCGAGCTGAACGCCGGCCTGGCCGACGCCCTGGAGGGCATCGAGACCGTCAAGGCCAACCTGGGCGAGGCGCGGGAGATCCGCCGCTTCGTCGAGGGAGTGGGCGACCTTCGCGACCTCTACATCAGGATCGCCAAGATCCAGGCCAAGTACTGGCCGCTGCTGGTCTTCGCAGTGTGCTGGGGCCTCGGCTTCCTCCACGCCCTCCTCCTATGGCGCGCGGGGCAGATCACGCTCGGCCAGGTGGTAGGCTATATGCTCCTGTACAACGGCCTCCGATTCGCCACCTTCATCTCGCTCTGGTCCTTCAATCTCTTCCAGATGGGCCTCTCGAGCGCCGGCCGGGTGCTCGAGACGATAAACGCGAAAAGCGACCTCGACGAGAACCCGGCCGGCCGTTCGGGCCGCGTCGAGGGCCGAGTCGAGTTCAGGGAAGTGAGCTTCTCCTTCCCCGGTGGCGCCGAGGAGACGGCTTGCGGGGACGTGCAGGTCCTGCGCGACGTCTCCTTTGTCGTCGAGCCGGGCCAGACCGTGGCGATCGTCGGCCGCACGGGCTCCGGCAAGACCAGCCTCGTGCGGCTCGTCAACCGCATCTTCGACGCCTGCTCGGGTACGGTGCTCGTCGACGGGGTTGACGTGAGGGACTGGAGCCTCGAGAGCCTCCGCTCCCAGGTCTCGAGCATCGAGCAGGACGTCTTCCTCTTCTCGCGCTCGATCGCCGAGAACATCGGCTTCGGGATCGAAGGCGCCGCGAGGGCCGAGATAGAGAAGGCCGCCAAGGCCGCGCAGGCCCACGACTTCATCATGGGCTTCGACAAGGGCTACGAGACCGAGGTCGGAGAGAGGGGAGTCACGCTCTCGGGCGGGCAGAAGCAGCGCATAGCCATCGCGCGCGCCTTTCTCGTCGACCCGAGGATACTGATACTTGACGACTCCACTTCGGCCATCGACTCGCGAACCGAGGACGAGATCCAGAAGGCGATGCGGCTCGCGAGCGCCGGCCGCACGACCTTCCTGATAACCCATCGCCTCTCCCAGATACGCTGGGCCGACCGGATCCTCCTCCTCGAGGGGGGAGTCCTGGCCGATTCGGGCACCCATCAGGAGCTCCTCGCGCGCTGCGAGGATTATCGCCGGCTGTTCGCGCCCGCGCTTCGCGCGGGGCAGGTTTGACATGGGCTTCGTGATGGACGGCCTCGAGACCGAGGCCTACGACCGGAAATACTCGGACAGGCAGTTGCTTTCGCGCATCTCGTCGTATTTCAGGCCCTGGCGCTGGAGGATGGCGGCAGTGGGCGGGATCCTCGCCCTGGCCTCGCTGTCCGAATTCGGCGCCCAGGTAGTGGTCTCGAAGTCCCTCGACGCCGCATCGGCGGCGAAATCGACGGGAGGGCAGGGCGGGGGGATCATCGCCCTCATCGCGGTCGCCGTCGTCGGCTTCGGCGTCATCGAGTGGCTCTTCAATTACCTTCGGCTCTTCCTCTCGAGCAAGGTGGTCGGCGAAACCATCTTCCGCCTCCGCTCCGAGGCCTTCTCCAAATCGGTGCGCCACGACCTCTCCTTCTACGACGAGCACTCCTCGGGCAGGGTAGTCTCGAGGATCACCACCGATACCGAGGATTTCGCCAACGTCATCGGCCTCGTCGTGGACTTCCTCTCCCAGGTAGTCCTCATCGGGGTTTTCCTCGCCTATCTCGCGCATTTGAGCCCGCGCCTCGCCCTCCTCCTCGTGGCGATGGCCCCCGTCGCGGTCGGCGTCGCCCTGGGCTTCAGGCGCATCGCCCGCTTCGTGACGAGCAACGCCAAGCGCGTGACCGCCCAGGTCAACGCCGAGATCCAGGAATCCGTCGCCGGCATCGGCGTCGCCAAGGGCTTCCGCCGCGAGCGCTCGCTCTGGGGCTCCTTCAAGTCCGAGAACGCCCTCGCCTACCGGTTCGGCCTGCGCCGCGGGGTGGTGATGCAGCTCATCTTCCCGATCGTGTCCCTGGCCGCGGGGGTGGGCAACGGCATCGTCGCCTTCGCCGGAGGCATGGCCGCGCGCTCCGGCGGCCTGTCCATGGGCGAGTGGTTCATCTTCATGCAGGCCGTCGGCTTCTTCTGGTGGCCGATGCTCAACATCGCCTCGTTCTGGAGCCAGCTCCAGGACGGCCTCGCGGCGGCGGAGCGCGTCTTCTCCCTCATCGACCGCGAGAGCCGTGTGAAGCAGGCCGGCGACCTCGCGCCCGGGAGGATCGAGGGCGAGATCGAGTTCCTGCGCTTGGGCTTCTCCTACTCGGACAAGGAGACCGTGCTGGAAGGCTTCTCGCTGAGGGTGGCGGCCGGCGAGAGGCTCGCGATCGTGGGCAGGACCGGGGCGGGAAAATCCACGATCGCCAAGCTCGTCTGCCGCTCCTACGAGTTCCAATCGGGGGAGCTCCTGGTGGACGGAGTCGACGTCCGGAAGTACTCCCTCGACGCGCTGCGGGGCGCCATCGGCCTCGTTTCCCAGGATCCCTTCCTCTTCCCCGGCACCGTCGCAGACAACGTCCGCTACGGCGCCCCCGAGGCCTCCGACGCGCGCGTCGAGGCGGCGGCCAGGTCGCTCGGCCGCGGCGACTGGGTGGACGACCTGCCCGCGGGCCTCGCCACCGAGACCGGCCATCGCGGATCCTCGCTCTCGATGGGGCAGCGCCAGCTGGTCGTCCTGGCTCGCGTCCTCCTGCGCGATCCGCGCATCTTCATCCTCGACGAGGCGACCTCCAGCGTGGATCCCTTCACCGAGGCCCAGATCCAGGAGGGTCTCGAGGCGGTCATGGCCGGGCGCACCGCGATCGTCATCGCGCACCGCCTCTCCACTGTCAGGTCGGCCGACCGGATCGTCGTCCTCGATAAGGGGCGCATCCTGGAGGAGGGCAGCCACGAGGCCCTCCTCGCCCGCGGGGGCGATTACTCCGGGCTCTACGAGACCTATTTCCGCCACCAGAGCATGGAATATATAGAGGCCTCAGGCAGGTAGCAACACGCGTGCCCACGTCGGCGGCACCTCGATGCGCAGCGTCCCATCGACCGCGCGAAAAGCGGCGCCGTCGTTCAGCGCGTCCTTCCATACCGAGGCTCCGCCCCCGACGCGCAGCTCCAGGGCGGCCGGCTTCGACGCGGCGTTGACGGCGACGACGGCGCGCTCCCCCTCGATCCCCCGCTCGAAGGCCAGGCTCTCGCTCGCGACGGCCAGCTCGCGGTAGCCGCCCCTGCGGAGGGCGCGGGAGGCCTTGCGGAGCGCCGCGAGAGCGCGTATGGCCGCCTCGAGGTCGACCTGCCTCCCCGAGGCGAGGGCCTCGTCGATGCCCGGCCTGAGCGGCCAATCCGATCCGTCTTTCTTCCTCCCGACCGCGCCGCGCTCCGAGCCGTAGTACACGGAGGGGATGCCCGGCATCGTGAAGAGGAGGCAGTACAGCGGGTACAGGTGCTCTATCCTATCCAGCTTGCTCGCGACCCTGTCCACGTCGTGGTTGTCCGCGAAGGAGTACAGGGGGATGCCCTCGTAGATCCCTCCCTCGCCGAACTGCCGCTTCAGCGACCAGGCTATCTCGAAGTAGTTGGCGTCGACGTGGCTCGACCACAGGCCCTTGTAGCACTCGTAATTCGTCACCGAATCGAGGGGCGGCCCGCCTGGGCGCCCGGGATCGTTCGACGCCCATTTTCGGTAGTCGCCGCCGACTATCTCGCCCATGAGCCAGAAGCCGCTCTTTTTCGCGCGGCAGGCGGCGCCGAGTTCCGTCATGAAGGCCAGGTCCAAGCAATCGGCCGTATCCAGGCGGATGCCGTCGACCCCGTAGTCCTCGATCCACGAGAGGGCCGCCCCGATGGTCTCGGCCTTCGCGTCGGCGTCGCGGAGATTCAGCTTGACCAGGTCGTAGTTGCCCGCCCAGCCCTCGTACTCGAAGAGCTCGCCGTAGGGGCTCCTGCCCGGGCGCAGCGAGGCGAATCGGGCGGCGCCGGGCCCGTCGATTCCTGTTTCGCACAACGCGCGAAACCAGGGATGGGCCCGGCCGACGTGGTTGAAGACGCCGTCGAAGACGACGCGCATTCCCAGGCGCCGCGCCTCGCCGCAGAGCCGCATCAGGTCGGCTCGGCCGCCGAGGCGCCGGTCCACCGTCCTCCAGTCCACGGTGTCGTAGCCGTGGGCAACCGACTCGAAGACCGGCCCAAGGTAGAGCGCGTCGAAGCCCAGGGCAGCGATACGCCCGAGGTCGGCGGTGAGCCGCCCGAGCCGCGGCACGGGTGCGGATACCAGGTCGTTCCCGCGCGGCGCGCCGCAGTAGCCCAGGGGGTACACATGATAGAAGATCGCGTCCTCTGCCCAATTGCTCATATCGACTCCTTGGAAGCATTTATACATACCGGTAGGTATATAGATGAATAAAAATCAAGAAAAAATTCCATGCATGAACTGGCGGACGGCTCCGCGCAAGGCATCCTCGCCTATAGAACCGCGCCCCGCGAGATAGAGGCCGACGTAGGTGTCCACGGTCCCGATAAAGGCCGCCGCGTAGGGACGGGATCGGCCCCTCATATTGCCGTGATCGCCCGCGGCATCGCGGAAGAAGGCCTCGATCTCCGCGTAAATGGAGTAGTTGAGGGCAGTCGCGGCCTGCCCCCCCTCGCTTCCCGGAGGAGCGAAGGACAGGCTCAAACGTAGCCTGGCGAAGTCGGGCTCTTCCTGGGCAGTCCTCGCGAAGGCGAAGGCCAGGGCTTCGAGGCCGGTCTTCACGTCGTGAGCGTAGGCCGAGCAAGCCTTGACCCGAGCGAGGAGTACGCCCCCCTTTTCGCCGAGGATCGCGTCGAGGAGGCCCCGCTTGGAGCCGTAGTAGTGATAGAGGGTCGGCTTGGTGACGAGCGAGGCCTCGCAGAGCTCGGCGACGCCGACGGACTCGTAGCCGCGCTGCGAGAATAGCCGAAGCGCCGTCGCGAGAATGATACGCTTGTTGCCGCCTTCGTCATCCATTCCCGCAATATACCGAACGGTATATTGCGGAGTCAAGAGCCTTCTTCCTTGACAGGTCCGCGCTG
Organism: Spirochaetaceae bacterium; assembly: GCA_025355995.1. Taxonomy (GTDB): domain Bacteria; phylum Spirochaetota; class Spirochaetia; order Treponematales; family Rectinemataceae; genus UBA1306. The sequence continues at coordinate 5,161 of JANXYQ010000049.1, forward strand.
GAATGGCATTCTTATCGAGCCTGATATATGAGATGTATTTCACCTCGATGCGGAGTGACCCGATGCGACGTATTACCGCTCATCCTGTACTGAATTCTCCCGTAGCGAGACCCGAGGTGGGCTTCAGCTTCGATGGCGTCGCGATGAGAGGCTACGAAGGCGAGATGCTCTCCTCGGCCCTGTTCGCGAACGATATCACGCGTTTTTCAGTGCACCGGAAGGGCGACTCGCCTCAGGGCATATTCTGCGCCAACGGCCAGTGCAGCCAGTGCAGCGTCATCGTCGACGGGCTTCCCCGCAAATCCTGCGTGACCCCCCTGCGCGCGGGGATGGTCGCGCGGACCCTCGTCGGCCTGCCAAGCCTCCCCGCGCTGGGCGGATCCGCCGCGACACAGGGCGCGCGGCGCCTCGAAGTCGACGTACTCGTCGTGGGCGGCGGACCCGCCGGGCTCGGAGCCGCGAAGGAGCTCGCCGGCCTCGGCCTCTCCGTCGCGATCGCCGACGACAAGGAGAGCCTGGGCGGCAAGCTGCTCCTGCAGACTCACAAGTTCTTCGGCTCGGAGGCCGACTGCTACGCCGGCACGAGGGGCTTCGACATCGCTCGAAAGCTCGAGGACGAGCTCCGCGCGGACTCGCGCGTGAGGATCATGACCAACTCGCCCGTCGTCGGGATCTTCAAGGACGGCAAGGCGGGCGTGTACGAGGACTGCTCCTCCTACGTGATAGTGGACTTCGAGGCCCTCGTCGTCGCCGCGGGCGCGCGCGAGAGGTCGATAGCCTTCCCCGGCAACGATCTTCCCGGCGTGTACGGCGCCGGCGCCTTCCAGACCCTCGTGAACCGCGACCGGGTGAAGGCGGCCGACCGCGTCCTCATCGTGGGATCGGGCAACGTGGGCCTCATCGGCGCCTATCACGCCCTCCAGGCCGGGATCGAGGTGGCGGGCATAGTCGAGATCGCCGACAGGATCAACGGCTACAAGGTCCACTCCGACAAGATCATCCGCATGGGAGTGCCGCTCTACCTGTCCACGACCGTCGTGTCGGCGGAAGGGGAGGGCCGGGTCGAGCGAGCGACGGTCGCCCGCGTAGGCGCGGACTGGAAGCCCCTCCTCGACACCGCGCGCACCTACGAGGTCGACACCGTCCTGGTAGCCGCGGGGCTCTCTCCCTGCGACGAGCTCTACGCCCAGGCGCGCTCCTTCGGCATCCTCGCCGTGAAAGCCGGCGACGCCGACGAGATCGCGGAGGCTTCCAGCGCCCTCTTCGGCGGGCGCATCGCCGCCCTCGCCCTCGCTAAGATGATGGACCTCAGGGTGGAGGTCGACGAGTCCTGGATAGCCAAGCGCGAGATCCTGAAATCCAAGCCCGGCGACCGAATTCCCCGGGAGGAGGTCCAGCCGTCCAAAAGCTGGAAGCCGGTCTTCTTCTGCGACGAGGAGATACCCTGCAACCCCTGCACGACCGTCTGCCCGACGGGCTCGATCGCCCTGAGCGAGCGCAAGGGAAACATGCTCGACCTGCCCTATTTCCGCGGCTCGGACTGCAAGGGCTGCTCGGCCTGCGTCTCGGCCTGCCCCGGGCTCGCGATATCCCTGGTGCGCTCCATCGACGCCGACTGGTGCGAAGTCGTCATTCCCTACGAGTTTCCCGTCGATTTCGAGCCTGGCGAGCGCAGGGAGCTCCTGGACAAGGAGGGCGGCACCCTCGAGTCGGCGGAGCTTCTCAAGATGGTCTTCAATCGCAAATACCGCTGCTGGGCCCTGCACTTCAAGGCGAGCTCCGCCAACGCGACCAAGGCGATCGGCCTCCGCGCGCAGGCGCCCGAGGCCACCGCCGCCCTGGGCGAGCCTCGCTTCGCTTTCGCCCCCGACGACGCGATCGTCTGCCGTTGCGAGCGCGTGAGCTTCGGCGAGATCGTCCGCTTCATCAAGGAGAACGGCGCGACCGACGTGAACCAGCTCAAGGCCATACGGGCGGGCATGGGCGCCTGCGGATCCAAGACCTGTACCCCGCTGTACGCGGCGGCCTTCCGCGCCGCAGGCGTCGACCCGAAGGCAGTCCAGGAGGGACGGCTGCGGCCCCTCGTCATGGAAGTGCCCCTCGGGGCCCTTGCCGAACGTAGTTCGGCCGCCGAGCGACGCTCGGCCGCGGGGGCCGTGCGATGAGCGCCTACGACCTCGTCATCGTCGGCGCGGGCTCGGTGGGCCTGCCCCTCTCGTACTATTGCGCGAAGCGGGGCTTGAAGGTCCTCGTGCTGGACAAAGAGGCTTCCTGGGGCCGCGGGCAGAACCGCGCCGCGATAGGCGGCATCAGGGCCACCTTCTCGGATCCCGCCAAGATCCGCATCTGCACCGAGTCCCTCGCCATTGCCTCACGCTTCGAGCAGGCGCACGGCATCGACATCGAGTGGCGGCAGGGCGGCTATCTCTTCGTGGCCTACGAGGAGGAGCGCGAGAGGGCCTTCCGCGACCTCCTCGCGATCCAGCGGGCTGCCGGCCTCGACATAGGCTGGATAGGGCGGGACAGGGTGGCCGAGCTCTGCCCCGGCATCGAACTCGAGGGCCTGCGCGGCGGGACCTTTAGCCCGGGCGACGGTTACGCCTCGCCCTTGAAGACGGCCGTGGCCTTTCATAAGCTGGCCTCGGATGCGGGCGTCGAATTCCGCTTCGGCGAAAGCGTGACGGGCCTTGAGACGCAGAAAAGACGCGTTAGGCGACTTATGACCAACAAGGGAAGCTACGACGCCGGTCTCTACGTGGACGCGGCCGGAGCCCAGGGCGCCGAGATAGCGGCGATGGCCGGCGCGGAGATACCGGTCCATCCCGATTGCCACGAGGGCGGGGTCACCGAGCCGGTGGAACGCTTCATGGAGCCCATGCTCGTCGACATCCGTCCCGACGAAAGGTCGGGCAACTACTACTTCTATCAGACCGTCACGGGACAGGTGGTGTTCTGCATAACACCCAGGCCCCAGATATGGGGCACGGACATCGACAGCACTTCGAGCTTCCTCCCCCTCTGCGCCAGGCGCATGCTCGAGCTCTATCCAAGGCTCGCCAATTTGAAGGTTAGGCGAACCTGGCGAGGCATGTACCCCATGACCCCCGACGGCCAGCCCATCGTCGGCTACGCCCGCGAGGCCGAGAACCTCCTCCTCGCGGTTGGCATGTGCGGACAGGGCTTCATGCTCGGCCCCGGCCTGGGAAGCATACTCGCGGAAGTGATAGCCGGGGGCGGCGCCGCTAAGTCAGGAGCCTACGGCTTCATCTTCGAGCAGCTAACGCCTTATCGGAAGTTCGAGGGGATGGAGATGCTGAAGTAGTAGGCTCTCTCGCGTGCAGGAGCTATCCTTTGGCACTACCTCGTTTAGATAAAATGGAGATGTTTGCGGAATCGCTAGACTGGAATAAAAAACCAAGGCCCTTGCTTAGGATTTGTAAAAGAACCAAGCTATACTAATCAAGTTACGTTTATTTTTTCTCCAACATCCATGCGAATGACTCTTTCGTTCCATCGCGTGCGGAAGAGCTAATTATTTAAGGAGGGTTTCTAATGCGCAATCGAATCGCAGCACTGCTGTGCTCGCTGGTCCTGTTGGCCGGCGTGCCGCTGGCCCTGAGCGCCCAGCTTTCGTACACTTACACGGCAACTCAGGGCTTGTTCCTGACCGACGTGGACAACGCCTTCGACCTCAGCGACTACTCCATGCTGGGCGGCCGTTCGCTGTTTTTCGCGGATTTGGGATCTAGCGGCCAATTGGATTTGGCCTACGCCCGGAACTACGGTTCCATGTATCTCTTGTTGAATTACGCGGGCACGCTCGTCGGGTTCACTTCGAACGACAACAAGAGCTTCAACACCACCGAACTCCTGGCGGCCGACAATAGCGTGATCGGCACCAGGCAGACGGTCACCGAGACCCTGCCCCAGAGCAACGGGAGCAGTAATTCCATCGGAGCCCTGATCGGGCTCGGCAAGCTGGGCATCGGGGTCGGAGTCTACGAGAACGTGAACACCACCGTCGACAATTACTCGTTCGGCGGGTCGGTGACCGATTACAACCTTCTCGCCTGGAGCTTGAATGGCGGCGGGACGACCTCGGGTCAGTCCAATACCACGACGCCGGCGGCTACGGGAACCGCGGTCGCCATCGTCAATTACACCCCGGCGACGAACGGGTCGATCAACGTGCAGCCCAGCGTCTCGGTCGGCACGACGATCGTGAACGGCGACATGACGCTCAAGCCTTACGCGAAGATAACCGCCACCATCTACGACAACACGCAGGCCGCGAATAGGGCTAGCTATACCCAGGATACCGGATCGGGCCTCGCTGCCTTCAAGGGCCTGTCCGATATCGGCGCCTATACGAGCTACGATTACTCGAACAAGAACAGCTACATCGACCTGAACGCGAAACTAGGCTCCCGCATGGAGAAGGGCGCCTGGAAATTCGACTTGAAATATACGTTCGACATGCCCCTCTTCACCGCCTCATACATCGGCACTGACGGGTCGACCAAAACCAACGCCAAGGGACCGGCGATCCAGCTAGCCTATACGAACTACACTGCGACGCTCGCCGGCAATACGACGACGACCGGCTTCGGCTACCAGGCTAATGCCGAGACCAATATCTACAACAACCTTCAGGGCACCGCGCAGTACACCCTAGCCTTCAACGACAGGATTAACTTCGCCCTGGGCATAAATCCCTACCTCTACTTCAACTCCACCAAGAACGTCGAGACCGGAGCCCAGGTCACCACCTCGGTAGTCACCAACTACGCGACTCCGACCTCCGGGTCGACGACCGTCTATACAAAGGACCATGTCGGCCCCACCGTCGCGAACACGTCCTTCGGCCTCACTCCCCAGTTCTCCGGGGCGATGCAGTACTCCATTGTACCCAAGGTCCTCACGATGAACCTCGGGACTACGCTGACCCTGGAGAACATGACCAGCTCCACCACGACTACCACGCGCCCCGGCTACGACTCCCTGCACACGGTCGTCACCAATTATGACGGGACGGTGGCTACGGACACCTACACCTCGACTCTAGGGAGCGCGCGCCCCGAGTCCCGCAACAGCTCCTTCAGCCTCAACAACCTGAGCACGGGGATCAACTGGGGCTTCAACTGGGTCCTGGCCGATGGAGTCGCCCTGGATACTCTCTTCGGAACCAATAGCTCTTCCGCTATATTCCAAACCTATTACTTCTCACTGCAACTCAGCATCAAGAAATAAGGAAAGGAGAGATAGATGAAACGAACTACGATAATTATCGCAGCCCTCTGCGCCGCCCTGGCCCTGGGCTCGTGCAAGAACTCGTTCACACCGGCGGCCATCGACGCTTCGGTCAGCGGCGCCCAGACTAGCGCGATCGTCGGTGCCGCGGCGGCGACCCCGGGCACGAGTCCCGTTCTCTCCGTCATCTCCGGCGCCCTCTTGCCCCAGACGGCCCGGAGCCTCGTGCTCCAGGTCACCAACGCCGCCCTCCTCTCGACCGCCGACAGGACCGCTTTCGCGAGCGCCATAGCCCTGTACCCGCTCACCAACACGGCTGCGGCCGACGGAGCCTACACCCGGGGCACGGCGATCACGCTTGGCACGCCCGACTACCTGATTTCGGGCACCACGACGACGATGACCTACACCATCGACCTCTCGGCCGCGGGGATGTCCAACCTCCTCGAGCTGGTAGTCGCGGGCGACAAGGTCACCCTCGGCGGCGCCAAGGCTCTCGATACCGATGGTGACACTGTAGTAGGCGAAGCGGGCGACGACGACTTCATCAGCTACGTGACGGTCACGGGCGGCGCGGCGACTACCGGCAATCAGCGGGCTCCCCAGACCGGCCTCGCCTTCGCCGGCACCTACGGCGGCGTAGCCACCGCCTCAACCGCGGTGACCTTAGCGCCCATCACGACCGTGGGCGGCGCCTTCGCCCAGCTGAACGCGGCCACCCTCGGGGCTGCCTTCGTCCTCCAGAAGTTCAACGCTACCACCTTCGCCTGGGACGCGGTCACCACTACGCCCACCTACAACGCGGTCAACGGCGTCACGACCCTGACCCTAGGCGCCGCCATGGCGAACGCGGAGCTCTACCGCGTCGTGGAGACCAACCCGAGCAACGTCAAGGAGACCGCAACGGTGCGGGGCTACACTCGCCGCTTGAGCCTGAACAACAGCCTTAAGACCGTGGTGCTCGCGACCGCCGCCACGACGGCCCCCGCGACCCAGAGCGCGGCCACGTATTCCGCGGCCTCCACCTTCGATACCCAGAGCTTCAACGGCTTCGTGACCATCACCTTCGCCGGCCTGGGAGCCCAGGGCATCGATATGACTTCGCTAACTAGCGCCAATGTCAAGATCTACGACACCTCGATCAACGCCTACGTCCCCGTCAGCTCCTTTGCACTCGTCGGGACCAACGGAGCCGGAGCAGTGGTACGCGCCTATCTTGCAGCCACATATAAGAAGATTACGCACGGCTACAACGTCCTCATGGGCCCCGGGGCGAAGGACCTCGGCCCTACGACGGCGAGCGCCGACGACCTCACCATGGGCAGCTGGAACGCGATCACCGCGATCCCGTATTTCTTCACTTCCGTAGCGGGCGTCGGCAATATCTAAGCCGAACCCGAGAGGACGAATAGAAGGGCCGCCCGGGGATTCCCCGGGCGGCCCTTTCTTTACTGGCCCTGATTTAGCCTAGATCATTTCCCAATGGGGATGATCTGGTCCAGGTGAATTTCCTTGAACTGCTTGGTGAGCTGGGGCGAGAGCTCGGTGATCTTCATTCCGCCGCCGGCTTGGTCGAAGTGCTTGTAGAAGGCTAGGAGCTTGCCTATGCCCGCGCTGGTGATCGAGGGCACCTCGCCTAGGTCGAACTCGGCGTGGCGGAGGTTGGGGTCCTTGGCGAGCTCGGCGAATTTAGTGCTGAGCTCGGCGCCGCCAGTCGTGTCTATCGGTCCCATTATCGTGATGCGCACCTTGTCCTGCTCGATGATGATGTCGAGGTCCATGCTACTCTCCTCCTTTGGCTAAGAGCGGTATTCGAACCTGGTCTCGTCGAACCAGGACAGGATGGCCGCGACCACTTGGTCGCCGCGCTTGCCGCCGATCGGGTCGTGGCGCTCGCGGGGGAAGCTGGCTATGCGGGGCGAGGCCAGCGGGAGCTTCGCCACCGCCTCTTTCAGCCGGGCAAAGGGGACGAGCGGATCGTCCTCGCCGACGAAGAAGCCCGCCTTCCTGCCTTCCAGGAAGGAAGGGTCGGCGAGGAGCTCCTTCGCGACGCGGTCGAGGTCGGCCGCGAGGGCGTTGGGCATGGAGGCCGCGTAGCTCGGGTCCTCGACGATGCGCTTCTTGTGCGCCTCGTCCTCGGCGAGGGTCTCCGGCGTCGCGTCGACCGGGATGCCGAAGATCAGCGGCGACACCACCGCGAGGCGGATCCGCCTGGCGGGATAGCGCTTGAGGAAGAGCAGGGCGGCTACGGCGCCCATGGAATGGGCGACTATCTCGATCTCCCGCGCGCCCTCGGCCGCCTCGATGCGGCGGCAGAGCGCCTCGATGGCGTCGGCCATGGCGAGGGCCCCTCCCGCGCCGCGCTCGCCCGGGCTCGCGCCGAAGCCGGCGAAGTCCAGGGCCACGACCTTGTAGCGGGCCGCCACGAAGGGCGGCACCAGGGCGGGATAGGCGCCCGAGTGGTACCCCAGCCCGTGGAGGACGAGGACAACCCTGTCGTATCCCTTGGACGAATCCTCCCAATACTGGTAATGGAGGCGGGCGCCCTTGGGATCGGGAAAGAAGGAACTTAGGTGATTCACGGCGCGAAACCCCTTTTAAACGGCTCTCGTCACTTGCTGACGGGGAAAATCCGGTCGAGGTGGATCTCCATGAATTGCTTATACAGCTGGTCGGAGATGCCCTTGACCGACAAGGTGCCCTTCTTGCCGTCGATGAACTTGAAGAAGTTCATGATCTTGCCTATCCCCGACGAGGTGATGGTGCGGACGGTAGTGAGGTCCAGCACGACGGATTTGATCCCGTCGATCTCCATCGCCTCCTGCAGCGATACCGCGAGCTTGTGCCCGCCGTCGGTGTCGATGTTGCCGTCGATGATGATCTTGAGCGTGTCGCCCTTCTTGTCCAGCTCGATATCCATAGCCCCTCCGATTCATTCCAGGATGATGTACTTCTGCGCTCCGCCGAGGGCGAGCTCGACGGCTCCGATGACCTCGGCCTGGACGTTTATCAATATCTGCCGGCGCAGGCGCTCGGTTCCCGACTCGATCTTCTTCGCGTTGAAGTACGAGGCGAACTCCTCGGCGTCCGGCCTTATGGTGAGCGAGGCGGTGACTTGGTCGCCGTCGATGCTCTCCTTGAAGAGGGCCGCCGCCGCGTCGCCGCCGATCGCCTCGACCGCCGCGCTCGGTAGCGCGGCCAGGAGCCGCGCCTTTCTCTCGTCCGGCGCCTGCCCCTTGAGGGTGGCGCGCACGTACGCGTAATAGCGGCCGAGCGCCTCGTCCTGGTCGACGGGGTACTCGCCGTCGGTCCTGACCTCGAAGTCGTAGATATGGTCGCAGCCCTCCGCGACGAGGCAGTCCCATATGCCGCGATAGGGGTCCGCCTTGGCCATGCCCTCGAGCGAGAGCAGGTAGGCGTCGCCGCAGACGTCGACGACTTCGCCGCCGGAGTCCTGCACGCGCACGGTCGTCCAGCCGAAGGAGTCGAGTATGCGCTCCTGGTCGGCCCGTATGCCGGCCAGGACGGCCTTGGGCAGCTCGATGAGGGCCATCTTCTCCGCGTAGGCCATGCGCGCCTTGGAGTAGTACGCGGGGAAGTCCTCGCTCTCGGGACGCAGGGTGAGCGCCTCCGAGACCTGGCGACCGGGGATCCTCGCCGGTATGCGGCCGAGCGCCGCGTCCTTGCCGTATTGGGATACGAGGTCCGCGAGGGCGGCGGCGAGCTTCTCCTCGCGATCCTCGGGCGTGGCGCCCTTGAGCTCGTAGAGGAGGTAGGCGTAATAGCGGCCCGACCCGTGGATGTCCGCGTCGAATACGCCGTCGTGGGCCACGCTCCTGTCGTAGAGCTCGAAGAGATCGCGCGAGGCCAGCCCCGCGGCGATTCCCTCGAGGTCGCGCAGGCGCGCGATCGCGTCCTCGGGGCCCACGAAGGTGCGCCCCTCGACCGCCACGCCGGCGCCGAGGTCGAGCGAGCGCAGTGCCTCCGCGATGCGCTCAAGCTTTTCCACTTATTTCCCCTTCTCCTTCTCTTTCTTCTCGAGCTCCTTGAGGGGAACGCGCTTGCGGGGGGCGACTTCCTTCTCGTGGTAGCTCGCCTTGACGAGGAGCACCGGCGGGATCACGTCCTCCATGCGCTTGCGGTCGTCGAAGAAGGCGTTGCGCACGGCCGACGAGTGGATGGCGGTCTCCTCCATGTCGACGTCGGTCCCGACGCCCTCGAGCTGGCCGACGCGGTCGAGGATGTTCAGGATGGTCCTGTTGAGGGGATCCTCCTGGCCCTTCTCCTTGTCGAGGTGCTTGGCGAGGCCGTTGAGGTCGGCGATGGATAGGGGGTAGATCCTGTAGCCGTCGCGGGGCGAGCTGTAGTTGGACTGCAGGACGCCGAGGATCACCGAGAGGTTCTTGGGGTAGATGCCGCCCTTGTGCCACTTGGTCATCATCGCGAAGATCTTCCCGATGATGTACCTGTTGGGCTGCACGGGGGAGAGGAGGAGGAAGGGGTCGGTGTCGCCGATGAGGCTGTCGATGACCCAGTGGTTCTCGATCTCGAGCATGCGCAAGAATACCGGGTAGTTCTCGGGCGTGAGGCCGACCGTGTTGAGGAAGGCCGAATAGGTGATCGCGGCCTCGACGGCCTCGTAGGTCCTGCAGCCGATGATGCCCTGCAGGAGCCGATTCTCGATCGTGTTGATCTGGTCCTCGGACCAGCTATCGTTGACTATGACTTCGTCCATGGTTGCTCCTTTCCTGACCTTTCGCCGCTAGTCGTGGCGCAGGGCCATGTCGATGTCCTCGGCGAAGAGGGTCCTCGGCGTGATCTCGTCCTTGAGGTAGTCGCCGCGAACCATGAGGACCTGGGGGATGCAGTCCTCGAGCTTCTTCGCCGTGTCGAAGAAGAAGCTGCGGATGCGTACGGACTGCCTGGAGACCTCTTCCATGCTCTCGTCCCAGCCGAGGCCCTGCAAGGACCCGATGCGGTCGAGGATGTCGAGGATGCAGCGATTGAGGGGGAAGTTCTGCCCCTTCTCCTTCTCGAGGTGCTTGCCGAGGTTGTCGACATCGGCGATCGTGAGCGGGTAGATCTTGTAGCCGTCCTTGGGCGAGCTGAACGCGTTCTGCAGGACGCCGAGGGCGATCGACAGGGTCTTCGGGTAGATCCCGCTCGGGTGCCAGCGCGTCAGCAGCGTGAAGCACTTCGAGATCACGTAGCGGTTGGGCTGGATCGTGGACAGGAACAGGAAAGGATCCTCGTCCCCGATGAGGGCGTCGAGCACCCAGTGGTTCTCGATCTCCAGCATCTTGAGGAAGAGGGGATAATTGTCGGAAGTGAGCCCTGATAGCCTCAGGAACCTCGTGTAGGCGATCGCCGACTCGACGGCCTCCAGCGTCCGTGACGACATGACCTGCTGGAGAATTCGGTTCTCCACGGACATGATGTTCTCGCGGGTCCAGAGCCGTGCCTGCTCCTCCGCCTTTGTTGTAGCCATCGTTCCTCCTTGCCCTTTTCTCTAGGACTCAGGCC
>JANXYQ010000061.1 GCA_025355995.1 Spirochaetaceae bacterium
CTTCGGGAATAAGGCCCCGAACTTGTCGGCTCGTCCTCGCTACTGCTCGGATCAGCGCCTACGGTTCGAATCCCTCAGCGCCCCAATGAAACAGGCCGCCCAACGGCGGCCTGCAATGTGGGCGCTGAGGGATTCGAACCCCCGACATCCTGCGTGTAAAGCAGGCGCTCTAACCAACTGAGCTAAGCGCCCCTAGGGGCTGAAAAACTAGCACGGTGAGGCGCGAGGGTCAAGGGTCGGCTTGTTCGGCGTCCTCATAAATGATAATATTAGTTTCCTATTCGGGCCTGATTGGTGGAGGGCCAATGGAGTTCGTCGGCATCGGCAACGCGCTCATGGACGTCATAGCCTTCGTCGACGAGGCCTATGCCCCCAGTCTCGGATTCCACAACAACGCCATAGCCCACCTCGATAGGTCCAAGCTCGGCGCGATGCTCGCCGACCTGCCCGAGGCGACCGTCTCGGCCGGGGGCGGGGCGGCGAACGCGGCGCGGGCCGCGGCCTACCTCGGCGCGGTTTCGTCCTATGCCGGGATGGTGGGCGAGGACGCGCTCGGCGCCACGTACGCCGAGGAGCTGGAGGCCTCGGGCATCGAGCCCCTCCTCTCCTTCTCCGACGCCGAGACCGGCGTCTATTGCGCGCTGATCAGGCCGGACGGAGGGAGGACCCTTCTCGTCGCCCCCGGGGCGGCCCTCGATCTCTGCCTCGAGCCCCCGCGGGACGCCCTGTTCAAGCGAGGAGCGGTGCTCTTCGTCGAATGCTTCCTCCTGCGCGACAGGGCCTTCTTCATGGAGTGCCTGCGCAGGGCGCGAGACGCCGGGATGACGATAGCCCTGGATCTAGCGAGCCGCGAGATGACCGCGAGGAACCGCGATTTCCTCCTGGCCGCGCTCGGCGATTTCTGCGATATCCTCTTCGCGAACGAGGACGAGTTCGTCGCCCTCGCCGGCCTTCCCCTGCGGGAGGGCCTGGAGTTGCTCGGCTCCGCGGGCGAGATGGAGATAGTCGTCAAGCGGGCCGAGATGGGCGCCGTCTGGGCTGCCGGGGGGCGCATCGTCAGCAGTCCCGTGCGCGAGATGAGGCCCGTCGACGAGACCGGGGCGGGGGACGCCTTCGCCGCGGGCTTTCTCTACGGCCGCTCGCTCGGCCTGGCGCCCGAGCGCTCCCTCAGGCTGGGGAACAGGGTCGCGGAGGAAATACTCGGCGTTCCCGGCTTCGGCGTCGATCCCGAGCGCATTCGGCGTTTGTCCTCGGGCTTCGCCTCCTAGTCAAAAACGCCCAAACGACGCTCGAAAGCCTGCCAACGCCGGCGATAGCCCGGGATTCACCCCGCAGAACCTTGCCGATGCCACCCAGAAGCCGTATTTTTATGGGAGCGACGCTTGGAGGGATAGCAGCATGGCTGAGAACGAGATAATTCCAATCGATCAGATACTTCCGAACAAGTTACCCATAATCCCCCTATCCGGACGACCCATTTTCCCCGGGATCTTCACGCCCATCATGATCGGCAACCCCGAGGACGTGAAAGTCATCGAGGAGGCCATCGTCACGGACGGCATGGTCGGGCTCGTCATGATCAAGAACGAGTTCGAGCGCCCGAAGGCCGAGGATCTCCACGCGGTGGGCACGGCGGCGAAGATAGTCAAGCGCATCAACCTGCCCGACGGCGGGGCGAATATATTCATCTCCACCCTGAAGCGCTTCAAGATCAAGAAGTTCCTCTCCAAGGAGACGCCGATAGTCGCGGCGGTCGGCTACCTCGACGACGCCGGGGACGATACCGACGAGATCAAGGCGCTCACGCGGGCCCTGCTCGGCGAGATGAAGCAGATCTCGGAGAACAACCCGCTGTTCTCCGAGGAGATGCGCCTCAACATGATCAACATCGACCATCCGGGCAAGATAGCCGACTTCATAGCCTCGATCCTGAACATCGACAAGAACGACCAGCAGAAGATCCTCGAGATGACCGACGTGCGCGAGCGCATGGAGAAGGTCCTGATATTCATCAAGAAGGAGCAGGAGCTCCTCAAGATACAGAAGCGGGTCCAGACCGAGATAAACGAGAAGATCGAGAAGAGCCAGCGCGAGTATTTCCTGAAGGAGGAGCTCAAGGCGATCAAGGGCGAGCTTGGCATGCCCACCGACGCGAAGGGCACCGACTTCCAGCGCTTCAAGGAGAAGATCGACGGCTTCGCTTTTGAGGGGGAGATCAAGGAGCAGGTCGAGCAGGAGCTCGAGAAATTCAACCTGATGGACCCCAACTCATCCGAATTCATCGTGACGCGCAACTGGCTGGACCTCGTCTGCTCCCTGCCCTGGAAGGCCTCGGTCTCGGGCGACTTCGACCTGGCGAAGGCCCAGGAGATACTCGAGAACGACCACTACGGGCTCAAGGACGTGAAGGACCGCATAGTCGAGTACCTGGCCGTCCGCAAGCTCAAGAAGGACGCCAAGGGCTCCATCGTCTGCCTGGTCGGGCCCCCCGGGGTCGGCAAGACGAGCGTCGGCCGCTCGATAGCGCGGGCCCTCGGCAAGGAATTCTTCCGCTTCTCGGTGGGCGGCATGCGCGACGAGGCCGAGATCAAGGGCCACCGTCGCACCTACGTCGGCGCGCTGCCGGGCAAGATAGTCCAGGGCCTGAAGATCACCAAGAGCCGCGACCCGGTGTTCATGATCGACGAGATCGACAAGATGGGCGTCTCCTACCAGGGCGATCCCTCGAGCGCCCTGCTCGAGACCCTCGACCCCGAGCAGAACTTCAGCTTCCGCGACCATTACCTGGACCTGCCCTTCGACATGTCCAACGTGTTCTTCATCTGCACCGCGAACACCCTCGATACGATACCCGGACCCCTCATCGACCGGATGGAGATAATCCAGCTGCCGGGCTACATCGATTCCGAGAAGATCGAGATCGCGAAGCACTACCTCATTCCCAAGAGCCTCGAGAAGAACGGCTTCAAGCGGAGCTCGGTGCGCTACACGCGGGACGCCCTGCTGTTCATCGCCGAGTGCTACGCCCGCGAGGCGGGGGTGCGGAACTTCGAGAAGTACCTCGACAAGATCCATCGCAAGCTCGCCAAGATCGTCGTGCTCGACGACAAGGGAACGCAGAAATTCCAGATAGACAAGGCGGCCGTGCAGAAATACCTGGGCAAGCCGGTCTTCAGCGAGGACGACATCAAGCAGGCGACGAGGCCGGGCATGTCAGTGGGCCTCGCCTGGACGAGCATGGGCGGGGACACCCTGATCATCGAGGCGGTGGCCAATCCCGGCAAGGAGGGCTTCAAGCTGACCGGCCAGATGGGGAACGTCATGCAGGAGTCGGCGGGCATCGCCTATACCTTCGTGCGGCACATGGCCTCCGAGAAGTACACGATCGGGCCCGAGTACTTTGAGGGCAGGCAGATCCACCTCCACATTCCCGAGGGCGCCACCCCGAAGGACGGGCCCTCCGCCGGGGTCACGATGGCCACCGCCCTCCTATCTCTCGTTCTAAACAAGAAGATCAAGGAGAGGCTGGCCATGACCGGTGAGCTGTCCCTGACGGGGCAGGTGTTGCCCATCGGCGGCCTGCGCGAGAAGACGGTCGCCGCCAAGCGCAACCACATCAAGGAGATAATCATCCCGAAGGGGAACGAGAAGGACCTCGACGATATCCCGGAGAACGTGAAGAAGGGCCTCGTCTTCCACCCCGTGGAGAGGATGGAGGAAGTGGTAGCTATAGCCCTGGGTGAATGAGGCGGATCGCTTCGGGTCGGTCGAGTTTCGCGCGAGGCAAAGTCCCGCGCCTTGCCGGGGCGCGGCGATATGGCAAAAGGCGCGGAGGTTGGGAACTTAAGGGTTTTTGTTTAGCAGCGCCTCGATCTCTTTCGCCGTAGGATTTTCACGCTATGATCTTCGCCCTGAACGTGAGGGCATGAGGCTTTGGCTAGAACCTTTTGATTACAGCATCGAGCATCCGTACCGCCGCCGAGCCGATGTCGGCGAGGGGTTGGCTGACGGAGGTATTCGGCAGATTGATGAAATCAAGGTACTGGTAGTCATCGAAGGGCGCGAAGCCGACCGCTGGAAGCGATATGCCGAACAGCTTCAATGCCCTCAAGCAATAGAACATGAATTCGGCTCCGGATCCGCAGAGCCCGCTAGCGAGTCTTGTCGTTTATGCCAGGGTAATCATTGAGAACCTTGGGGATGGTTCCTTTTGAGACTCCAGCAAGCTCAGCGATCTCGTTGATCGTGAGATTATCATATTCTCCCGCGCGCTGGGCAATGTGCCATGAAGACCTCGGGATGACCCGTGAATCGCATTACAGCGCCAAAGTCAAATATGCTTCAATCATTATGGAAAACGGTATACATGGCCTAATGGCAACGCAGATTTTGTTCAGTCGTCTTGTTGGCGGTCAATGAAAAGGAACAAACCAAAAATCTATTGATGAATCGAGTGACCTGCCCCCCAGAATCATCCAACCCCTATTGTGAAATCCGCCCTTAGTTTCCGCTTGTATTGGCTAGGCGTCAAGCCGCCCAAGGATCCATGAGGACGTTCCTCATTGTACTCCTTGCGCCATCTCTCGATGATAATCTGAGCCTCCTGGATGGACCAGAACCAATTG
>JANXYQ010000071.1 GCA_025355995.1 Spirochaetaceae bacterium
GGCCCCGCAGGCCTCCCTGGCCTCCTCGTCCGAGCGGCCTCGCACCGCCAGCGTCATGAGCGAGGCCGAGGCCGTGCTGATAGCGCAGCCCTTGGCCTCGAAGCGGAGGCCGAGCCCGCCTCCGGGGTCGGCCGTGACCTCGACCTTGATCGAGTCCCCGCAGGTGGGGTTCTCGTGGACCGCCGATTCGGGGATGTGGTCCAGCCTAGCCGCCCCCCTCGGCGAGCGGTAATGGTCGAGGATGATCTCCTGGTAGAGCTCGTCGAAATCGCTCATGCGTAGAACCTCGAGGCGCCTTCGAGGGCGAGGGCGAGGCGGTCTATCTCCTCCTCGGTATTGTAGAAGGCGAGGCTCGCGCGGGCGGCCGCCGGGATCCCGAGCCGCCTCATCAGGGGCTGGGCGCAGTGGTGGCCGGCGCGCACGGCGATGCCCTCGCGATCGAGGTACTGGGCCACGTCGTGGGCGTGCACCGCGCCGAGGTTGAAGGAGAAGACCGGGCAGCGGTCAGGGGCGGTGCCGTAGAGCGCGAGCCCCTCCATCGCTCCGAGCCGCGCCAGGGCGTAGGCCGAGAGCGCGAGCTCGCGCTCGGCGATCCAGTCGAGGCCGAGCGAATCCGCGTAGTCGAGGGCGGCCCCGAGCCCGACGGCGCCGCCGACGTTGGGCGTGCCGGCCTCGAATTTCCAGGGCAGGTCGTTCCAGGCGGACTCCTCGAAGCTCACGGAGCGGATCATGTCGCCGCCCCCCATCCACGGGGGCATGGCCTCGAGGAGGGCCTCCTTTCCGTAGAGCGCCCCTATCCCCATGGGCCCGTAGGCCTTGTGGCCCGAGAGCGCGAGGAAGTCGCAGTCGAGGTCGCGTACGTCGATGCGCATGTGGGGGACCGACTGGGCGGCGTCGACGAGGATGAGGGCGCCTCGCTCGTGGGCGAGGGCGGCGAGGGCCTTGACGTCGTTCACCGTGCCGAGGACGTTCGACGCATGGGCGACGGCGACCAGCTTGGTCCCCGGGTCCCAGTTCCTCCGGATCGAGTCCAGGTCGAGGGTCCCGTCGTCCTCGACGCGGGCCGCGGCCAGGCGGAATCCGCGACGGGCGCGGAGCAGCTGCCAGGGCACGATGTCGCTGTGGTGCTCCATCTCGGTCAAGAGGACGACGTCCCCCGGGCCGAGCCTCTCGCCGCCCCAGGAGGACGCCACCAGGTTGATCGATTCGGTGGTCCCTCGCGTGAAGACGATCTCGCCGTCGCTCGCCGCCCCGATGAAGCGCCGCAGCTTCCCGCGGGCCTCCTCGTAGGCAGCGGTCGCCTCCTCGCCGAGGGCGTGGATCGCGCGGTGCACGTTGGCGTTGCTCCTCTCGTAGAAGCGCCTCATCGCCTCCAGCACCTGCCTCGGCTTCTGGGACGTGGCCGCGTTGTCCAAGTAGGCTAGGGGGCGTCCGCCCAGCTCCCGCGAGAGGATGGGGAAATCGGCCCTGACCTCGGCCTCGGAGGGACCGCCGGCGGCGCGTCTTACCCGGGCAGCCGCGACACCCATATCCATCCGCCCTCCGCCTTTGCCGCCCAGGCCCTCACCGGCCTGGTCGCGGGGAAGCCCGTGACCGCCCCCGTGCGCAGGTCGAACCGCGAGCCGTGCTTCGCGCAGGCGACCTGGCCCTCGGCCACCTCGCCCTCGGAAAGCCTGGAGTACTCGTGGGAGCAGACGTCGTCCAGCGCGAAGAGGCCTTCGTCTGTCCGGAATACGGCCACGCGGTCGTGTCCGACCGCCGTGCTCAAGGCCCCGTTCACGCCGGCGCCGAGCTCGGACTCGGCCGCGATTCGCTCCCACTCCATGGCTTCCCCTTACGCGGCCTCTGCGAGCCGGCGGCGGATGCCCTCGAGGGCGGCTTCGCGGAAGGCATCCGGGGCGCGGCCGAGGATGTCCTCGAAGAAGCCTAGGACGAGCGTCTCCTTCGCCTCGGCCGCAGAGAAGCCGCGGCTCCGGAGGTAGAAGAGCTCCTCCTCGCCCAGGCGGCCGGTCGCGGAGCCGTGGCTGCACCTCACGTCGTCGTTGCCTATCTTGAGCGTCGGGAGCGAGTCGATCCGGGCGCCGGGGCCGAGCAGGAGGTTCCTGTTGGAGAGGAAGGCGTCGGTCCCGGAGGCGCCTTCGGCGACCTCGATCAGGCCCTGGAAGACCGCGTTGCCGCCCCCTGCCGCGGCGCCCTTGTACGTGGCCCTGCTCGTGGCGCCGGGCGCCAGGTGGCGCAGGGCTGCACCGGCGTCGACGCTCTGCCCGGAGCCGCAGTAGTAGACGCCGTCGAGGCGCGCGTCCGAGCCGCGCCCGGCGAGGGCGCATTCCACGCGGGTCCTCGAGACGCCGCCGCCCAGGTCGACGCCGAGGCGGTCGAAGGAGCTGCCCTCGCCAAGCCTCGCCCCGACGGAGTGGAAGCCGAGCGAATCCGCCTCGAGGGACTGCAGCTCGAACAGGCGCAGGGAGGATCCGGCCTCGAGGAGGAAATCGCTCCTCGCGTCGCTCAGGATGGCCTTTCCGCCGGGCCCCGACCTGTGCGAGATCAGGGTCGCGCGCGCCCCCTCGCCCAGGATGACCGCGACCTGGGAGGCGGCGAAGCGCCCGCCCTCCTCGAAATCCGCATAGAAGGGTTCCTCTATCCTGAGCCCCGGCGGGACGAAGAGGAAGGCTCCCTGGAAGAGCTCGGCGAAATGCCAGACCGCGACCCGGTCCCCCGATCCCGCCAGCGCGGCTCTGAGCAGGCTCTCGACGGCGCCGCGGCGCTCGGCGGGGACCGAGGCGAGGCCGCTCAGGCATACCCCGAGCTCGGCCCAGCGCGCCGCGATCGAGACCTCGGCGCAGCGCCCCTCCGAGAAGCGGATGAAGCCCGCCGAGGCCGCCGGCTCTCCGCCCCCGGCGCAGCGGGCCTCTTCGTCGCCAGGCGCCTCCGGGACGAAGGAGCTGAGGTCGATCCCTCCGAGCCGCGTCCTGCGCCAGTCCTCGAGCTCGGCGGTAGGCCACTCCATCGCGTCGAATCGGGAGCGGGCCTCCGAGCGCAGGTCCCGCAGCCAGGCGCCGGGCGAGGCGCCCATCATCCCACCGATCCTTCCATCTCGAGCTCGATGAGCCTGTTCAGCTCGACCGCGTACTCCATCGGCAACTGCTTCACGAGGGGATCCAGGAAGCCGGAGACTATCATGAAGGAAGCCTCGGCCTCGCTCATCCCCCTGCTCCGGAGGTAGAAGAGCTGGTCCTCGCCTATCCTGCTCACCCGCGCCTCGTGCTCGATCGAGACCTCGTCGGACTCGATCTCCATGGTCGGGTAGGTGTTCGTGCTGGAGGCCGAGTCGAGTAGGAGGGCGTCGCAGACGACCCGCGAGCGCACGTCGCGCAGGCCCGCCTCGACCTTGACGAGACCGCGGTAGGTCGCGATCCCGCCCCCCTTGCTGATGGACTTCGCGGTGATGACGGAGGAGGTGTGGCTCGCCGCGTGGACCGCCTTGCCCCCGGTATCCTGCTCCTGGCCCTTGCCTGCGAAGGCGATCGACAGGATCTCCCCCCTCGCGCCTTCCCCGACGAGATAGACCGAGGGGTACTTCATGGTCCGCTTGGAGCCGATGTTGCCGTCGACCCATTCGACGACGGCGTCGCGGTGGACCGCCGCCCGCTTGGTGACCAGGTTGTAGACGTCGCCGGACCAGTTCTGGATCGTGGTATAGCGCACCCGGGACCCCGGGAGCGCGATGATCTCCACGACGGCGCTGTGTAGGGACTCGGTCGCGTAGACCGGGGCCGTGCAGCCCTCGATATAGTGGACGAAGCTCCCCTCGTCCGCGATGATGAGGGTCCTCTCGAATTGGCCGAAGCTCCTCGCGTTTATCCTGAAGTAGGCTTGCAGGGGCACGTCGACGCGCACGCCCTTGGGGACGTACACGAAGCTGCCGCCGGACCAGACCGCGCTGTTGAGCGCGGCGAATTTATTGTCGAGGTAGGGGATCACCGTGCCGAAGTACTTGCGCACGAGGTCCGGATGCTCTCGGACGGCGGTCTCGGGGTCGGTGAAGACGACGCCTTGGCGGCTCAGGTCCTCCTTGATGCTGTGATAGACCATCTCCGAGTCGTACTGCGCCCCGACGCCCGCGAGGAATTTCCGCTCGGCCTCGGGGATGCCGATCCGCTCGAAGGTCTCCTTGATCGAGGCCGGGACGTCGTCCCAGCTCCGGCCCTGGGCGTCCATCGGGCTCGCGTAATAGCAGAGCGTGTCGAAGTCGATGCCCGAGAGGTCCGCGCCCCAGGAGGGCATCGACTTCTTGCGGAAGGCGCCGAGAGCCCTGAGCCGGTACTGGCGCATCCATTCTGGCTCGCCCTTCCGCTCGGAGATCGCGCTCACGACCCCCTCGTCGAGCCCGGCGCGCGTCCTGTACACGGACTCGTCGGGGAAATGGTAGCCGTGCGAGTAATCCCCCAGCTCAAGTACTGACGAGGCTGCCCTCATTCGCTTCCTCCTCGATGCCGTAGCGCTCTCGGATCCAGTCGTAGCCCTTGGCCTCCAGGGTCTCGACCAGCTCCTTCCCGCCGGAGACGGCTATGCGCCCCTTGTACATAACGTGGACGAAGTCGGGGACGATCCGCTCGAGGATCCTGCGGTAATGGGTGATGACCAGGGCCCCGAATCCGGGGCCTCGGAGCCGGTTGACCCCGTCGGCCACCAGCCTCAGTGCGTCGATGTCGAGGCCCGAGTCCGTCTCGTCGAGTATCGCCAGCGAGGGCTTCAGCATGATCATCTGGAGCACCTCCATGCGCTTCTTCTCGCCGCCGGAGAAACCCTGGTTCAGGTAGCGGTTGATGAAGGCCTGGTCCATCTCCATGAAGTCCATCGCCGCGCGCAGGTCCTTGATGTAGGCCGATACGCTCATCCCCCCCGGGGGCGAGCGCAGCTCGATGGCGCGCTTCAGGAATTTCCCCACGGTCACCCCGGGAATCTCGACCGGGTATTGGAAGGCGAGGAAGAGCCCCCGAAGGGCCCTCTCGCTGGGGTCGAGGGCGAGGAAATCCTCGCCCTCGAGGAGGACTTCTCCGCCCCGCACCTCATAGGCGGGGTTGCCCATCAGCACGTTGGCGAGGGTACTCTTCCCCGACCCGTTGGGGCCCATCAGCGCGTGTATCTCCCCGGCCCTCACTTCGAGGTCGACTCCCGCGAGTATGTCCTTGCCGGCGATTCCCGCCTCCAGGCCCTTTATGATCAGGTGCCCGGCCATGAAGCCTCCCTCATATCGGATAACCTAGGCTCACTCTCGCCTCCTCGCTCATCCTCTCGGGGCCCCATAAAGGGGACCACACGACCTCGACTTTCGGCTCCGTCGCGAAAGTCGCTTTCAGGGCTGCGGTTATCTCCTCGCGCAGATAGGCCTCCGCGGGGCAACCGGGGTAGGTCAGGGTGAAATCCACCTCGATCCGGCCCTCGCGGCTTTCGATCCGGTAAACCAGCCCTAGGTCCACGATGTTCCAATCGAGCTCGGGATCGAATACCCCCCTCAACGCCGAAAGCGCCGATTCCTTGGAAAAAGTCGTCGAAACGGGCATATGAGTACTATATAAACTCTGTTATATAAGTCAAGACATATATATGGAAATAATACTACTGCTTTGCAGCCCACGGGAGCGATCCTTCAATCGGTCCCTGGCTCTGCGCGCGTCCGAGCTGCTCTCCTCGGCAGGGCACGCGGTCAGGTTCCACGATCTCTGCGCGGAGGGCTTCGATCCGGTCATGGACGAGTCCGAGCTCGCCCGGGGCTTCAGCCTGAACCCCCTGGTCCAGACCCACTGCGCCCAGCTCGGTTCTGCCGGCGGGCTCCTCGTGTTCCATCCCGACTGGTGGGGCGGGCCTCCCGCCCAATTGAAGGGCTGGATAGACCGGGTACTGAGGCAGGGGGTCGGCTACGATCTGGAAGGAGCGGACCATGTCGAGAAGGAGTGGAGGCCCCTGCTGGGCGGGAAAAAGGCCCTGGTCTTCGTCACTACCGATTCGCCGGACCCCGGCGACGCCTCGCGCCTCGAGCTGTTCTGGTCGAGGCAGGTACTCGGGAAATGCGGGATGATCTGCGGGTGCGAGGTGCTCATGGATATGAGGGGAGGGCGTGCCGGGCAGAGGGTCGAATGGATGGCGAGCCTCGAGCGGAGGCTCGCCGAGACCTTCCCCGCCGGTGCCTAGCCGTCCTTGCCTATGGCCTCCGCCCCGCTCGCGGGCTGCTTGTATACGAAGGCGGTCCATCCGTCGTCCGCCATTTTAAAGCTCGAGGGCGCGAGGCTCGCGCACAGTCCGCAGTCCACGCAGGCGCCGTCGACATACCAAGCCCCGGTGGGGTGAGGGGGCTTCTCGCGCTTGAGTTCGCCAAGGTTACCTCCAAGCCTAGAATATGATGCCGGAAGGGCCCGGGAGGCGAAGGAGGAGAGGCCTATGATGAAGGGCTACGATTACTTACTCATCGGCGCGGGCATGGCCTCGGCCGCGGCGGTAGCTGGGATCAGGCAGCTCGACGCATCGGGTTCCATCGGCATCGCGGGAGCCGAGACCGAGGCCCCCTATGCCCGCCCCCCGCTCTCGAAGGGACTCTGGAAGGACGCGACGATCGAGGGCATCCGCATGGATACCGGCGACGCCGAGCTCCTCCTGGGAGCGGCGGTCGCGAGCCTGGACGCCCCGGCCCACAGTGTCCTTCTGGAGGACGGGCGCTCCCTCGAGTACGGCAAGCTCCTCCTGGCCACGGGGGGCAGGCCCAGGCGGCTGGCCAGAGGAGGCCAGGTTCCCTTCTACCTCAGGAGCCTCGGCGACTACAGGTCGCTGCGAGCCGCAGCGGACCCGGCCTCGCGCTTCCTCGTGCTGGGGGGGGGCTTCCTGGGAGGCGAGATCGCGGCGGCTCTCGCGGCGAGCGGCAAGAAGGTAGTCCTAGCACTCCGCGGTGCGGGTCCCCTCGAGCGGATCCTGCCCCCCTTCCTCTCCCTCTTTCTCGGCGACTACCTGCGCGAGAAAGGCGTCGAGCTGCTGGCCGGGGAGAGCGTCGCCGCGATCGAGCCCCGGGGGACGGGCGGCCTCGCGCGGATGGATTCGGGGCAGGAGGTCGAGGCCGATGCGATAGTCGCCTGCCTCGGCCTCGAGCCGAACCTGGAGCTGGCCGAGGCGGCCGGACTACCCCTCGACGAGGGGATAGCGGCGGGCCCCGATCTTCGCGCCGGCGACCCGGCGGTCTTCGCGGCGGGCGACGTCGCCTCTTTCTACTGCGGCGCCCTCGGCCGCAGGATCCGCGTCGAGCATGAGGACAACGCCCTCGCGATGGGCCTCGCGGCGGGCCGAAGCATGGCCGGAGCGGCCGAGCCCTATGACAGGATCCCCTACTTCTACTCGGATATCTTCGACCTCGGCCTCGAGGCGGTCGGCGCGCCGGATTCCCGGCTCGAGGCCTTCGTCGACTGGGAGCTGCCCTTCGAGAAGGGCGCGATCTACTATCTCGGGGAGGGGCGAGTTAGGGGGGTCCTGCTCTGGAACCTCCGGCGGAGGACCGAGAGGGCCCGCGCCCTCGTGTCGGAGGGCGGCCCCTTCCTCCCGGGGGATCTCGTCGGGAGGCTGCGCTGAGGCGCCTACCTCCCCGCGAGCGAGGAGATCGCCTCCATCAGCGGACCCGGGACGATGCCTATGGCCAGTATGCCCAGGCCTATGAGGGCCAGGGCGGCGCCGGCCAGCACGGCGGCCCGCGGCTCGCCCTGGGCTTCGGGCTCGCGGCCCCGGTACATGAGGGACAGCAGGCGCAGGTAATAGAAGAGCGAGGCGGCGCTGTTCAGGGCGAGGAGGACGACGAGAATCCGCA
The DNA here is from genome assembly GCA_025355995.1 of Spirochaetaceae bacterium. Taxonomy (GTDB): domain Bacteria; phylum Spirochaetota; class Spirochaetia; order Treponematales; family Rectinemataceae; genus UBA1306. The sequence goes on from JANXYQ010000071.1 coordinate 7,844, forward strand.
TCGGTAGGATGCTCGCCGCCGACGGGACGCCGGAGCCCATTCCCGAGGAGATGAGCATGAACTTCCCGATGAAGCCCGCCGTGAGCGGCATGCCCGCGAGGGAGAGGAGGGAGGCCGTCATGACGGCGGCGACGAGGGGCCGACGCGAGGCCAGTCCCCGGAAATTCTCGCGACCGGCGTCTGCCTGCGCGGACGAGATCGCGGCGATGCAGGCGAAGGCGCCCAGGGTCGAGAGCGAATAGGCTGCCAGGTAGAAGAGCGCCGCCGTCGCGCCGTTGGAGCCGCCGGCCGCCAAGGCTACGAGCAGATAGCCGAGCTGGGCTATCGACGAGCCGGCGAGCATCCTCTTCACGCGCTCCTCGCGGAGGGCCAGGAGATTTCCCGCTATCATCGAGGCGCCGGAGAGGGCCGCGATCGCCCATATCGCGGGAGCCGCGAGGATATGCGGGGCGAGGACCCTGACGAGGGGAATGGCCATCGCCGCCTTGGATGCCGTCGCGATGAGGGCCGCCACGGGCGCGCTGGCCCCCTCGTAGACCTCCGGCGCCCACATGTGGAAGGGCGCGACGGCGAGCTTGAAGGCGAAGCCGACGCCCATCATCGCGAGGCCCGCCGCGAAGAGGGGACCGCCCGATCCCTCGGCCGCCGCCCGCGCGATGCTCGACAGCTCGAGGCTTCCGGTCTGGTAGTACGCGAGGGCCATGCCGAAGAGGAGGAAGGCCGAAGCCACCGAGGCGAGGATGAGGTAGGTGAAGGCGGCCTTGCTCCCCTCGGGCCGTTCGCGCCGGTAGCCGACGAGGGCGTAGAGGGAAACCGAGAGGAGTTCCAGCCCCAGGAAGAGGCTGGCGAGGCTCGAGCTCGCGGCGAGGACGGAGGCCCCGAGGGTCGCGAAGAGGAGGAGTACGTAGTACTCTCCCCGCTCTCCCTCTCGCCGCGAAAGATAGGGCCCGGAGGCCAGGGCTATCGCGAGTGCCGAGACGAGGACGATCGCCGTGCCGATGAAGGAGAGGCCGTCCATCGAGAGCGCGCCTCCGACCTGCCTGGGCAGCATCTTCAGGGATAGCGCGAAGGACGAAACGAGCGCGGCCGCGAGGCCGATCGCGCACAGGGCGTAGGCTGCCGCGACCTTCCGTTTCGCGAAGGAGACGGCGGCCAAGGTCGCGAGGGCCGAGGCGGCGAGCACGATCAGCGGAGCCGCGGCGAAGGCGTCGTCGAGGCCCGAGGCGAGGCTGAGGTAAAAGTTCATGGCGCCGTCCCTCCGGCTATGCCGGGCAGGGCGAGGGAGAGGAGGGCGAGCACCGGGCGGGGATAGAGGCCTATCCACAGGAGCGCGGCCAGGAGCAGGGCGAGCGTTCCCGTCTCGATGGCCGAGAGGTCGGCTACCGAGCGCTTCTCCTTGGCCTCGCCATGGAAGGCGAGCTGGAACATCCGCAGCGCGTAGGCCATGGCGAGGATCAGGCCGAGCCCCGCCGCGACGGCGACCGCCGCCTCGGCCTTGAAGGCCCCGAAGAGGACCAGGAGCTCTCCCACGAAGTTGCCCATTCCCGGCAAGCCCAGGAGGGCGAGGGTCAGTGCCAGGCCGAATGCACCCATCCTCGGCGCGGCTCGCGCGAGTCCGCCCATGCGGCCGAGCTCCCTCGTACCGATCCTGTCTTGCAGGGACCCGATCAGCATGAAGAGGGCGCCCGTGGAGAGTCCGTGGCTCAGCATCTGGATCACCACCCCGTTCCGTCCGGCCTCGTTCAGCGAGTAGGCGCCGACGAGGACGAAGCCGAGGTGGCTCACGCTCGAATAGGCGACGAGGCGCTTCATGTCCGACTGCCCGAGGGCCATGAGCCCGCCGTAGAGGATGCCCGCCGCGCCGATCCACATCGCGACGGGAGCGAAGGCCCGCGCCGCGTCGGGGAAGAGGGGGATGGCGAAGCGGAGGAGGCCGTAGCCTCCGGTCTTGAGGAGGAGGCCCGCGAGGAGGATGGAGCCCGCCGTCGGGGCCTCGGTATGGGCGTCGGGCAGCCAGGCGTGCAAGCCGAAGGCCGGGAGCTTGACCGCGAAGCCGGCGAAGAAGCCCAACATGAGGAGGAACTGGAGAGTCTGCCCGAGGCCGCCAGCGGTCCCCAGCAGCCGGTCGTAGGCGAAGGTGTACTCGCCCGTCGCGGCGCCGTGGGCGGCGTAGAGGCCCGCTATGGCCGCGATCATGAGGAGTCCGCCGGCCTGGGTGAAGATGAAGAATTTGACGGCCGCCCGATGCCTGCCCTCGTGTCCCCAGATGTCGATCACGAAGAACATGGGCACGAGCATGAGCTCCCACATGAAGGCGAAGAGGAAGAGATCGCTCGCGAGGAAGACGCCGTTGATGCCCGCGAGGGTGAGCGAGAGGCAGAAGTGGAAGGAGGGAACCCTCTCGCCGATGCCCTTCCACGAGGCGAGGACGGCCGCCGCGCCCAGGAGGCCCGACAGGGCGAGGAAGGGAAGGGAGAGGCCGTCGAGGCTGAGCGAGAAGGAGGAGCCCATCGAGGGAATCCAGGCGAGCTCGAGCCGCGCCGGTACCGCTCCTCCTAGCCAGGCGGCGGCGGCGAGGAGGAGGCAGGCGAGGCTGCCGGCGAGGGTCGCCGCCCGAGCCGCCGCGAGCCGCCCCGGCGCGCTCGAGCGCCCTCCGAGGACGAGGCTCGCGAGGCCGCAGGCCAGGGGGATGACGATGAATAGGGCCAGGCCTAAAGGAATTGCCTGAAGGTTCATATGAGGGCCGCCGCGAGGAGGAGGACGGCGCCTACGGCCAGGGCCGCCAGGTACCGCCCCGGCGGGCCTTTCTGCGTCGAGGCGAGGCGCCGCGAGGCGCGCAGCGTCATCGAGCGCAGGCCCTCCGATGCGAGATTGACCGGATCGACGCCTTTTCCCGCGAGGCGGGAGAGCGGCCTCGCGAATGCGAAATCGTAGAGCCTATCGAACCCGAAACCGCCGCGGACGAAGGCGGCCAGCCTCGAGCCCCGAGCGCGGAGGGCGGGGCCGGCCTCCGTCGCGAGCTCCCTCTTGGCGAGCAGCCAGGCGAGGGGGATCCCGGCGAGGGAGAGGAGGAGGGGGGCCAGCGAGAGCAGGAGCTCCTGTCCGGCGGTCGCTCCGGTATCGGCTGAGGCAGGCAGGGCGCCGCCGAGGAAGGCGCCGAAGTAGGGTTCGCCGCCGAGGACGCGAGGGAAGTCGACGAGCCCTCCGACGAGGCAGAGGGCGGCGAGGACGACGAGGGGAAGGGCCGTGGAGGCTCCCATCGCGGAATGCCCGGATGCGCGGGGCCCGCGACTGGCGCCGGCGAATACCAGGAAGAGCATGCGGAAGGTGTAGAGGGAAGTCAGCAGGACTCCCGCCATCGCGGCCCACCACAGGAGGCGGGCGTCGCCCCCTGCGTACCAGAGCCGCGCGATGATGGCGTCCTTGCTCGCCAGGCCCGCGGTGACCGGCGGCAGGGCCGTGAGCCCGAAGGCCCCAGCCAGGAAGGTCCAGAACAGCAGGGGCATTTTCTTCGCGACTCCGCCCATGGCGAGGACGTCCCTCTCGTGGCCGAGGGCGTTGATGATGGCGCCCGCGGCGAGGAAGAGGAGGGACTTGAAGAGGGCGTGGGTGGCGAGGTGGAAGATAGCGCCGGTCCAGGCCGCCGCGCCGAGGGCGAGGAACATGTAGCCTATCTGGCTCATCGTCGAGTAGGCGAGGATCCGCTTGAGGTCGCGCTGCGCCAGGGCGCTCGCTCCCGCGACGAGGAGGGTGACCGCGCCGGCGACCGCTACCGCCGTCATTACCTGCGGCGCTAGCGAGAAGAAGGCGTTCGTCCGCGCGACCAGGTAGACGCCGGCGGTCACCATCGTGGCGGCGTGGATGAGGGCGCTCACCGGGGAGGGGCCGGCCATCGCGTCCGGCAGCCAGGTGTGCAGGGGGACCTGCGCCGACTTGCCCAGGGCGCCGCCGAGGATGAGGGCCGCCGCGAGGACGGCAATCCCCGATCCGCGGCCCCACGCGGCCGAGGCGAGGCGAGGCGACTCGCTCAAGCTCAGGCTGCCCAGGTTGGCGGCTATCAGGATGATCCCGAGGAGGAGGGCGACGTCGCCGACCCGGGTAACGATGAAGGCCTTGCGCGCCGCGTCGCCGTTGGCCCTGTCCCCGTACCAGAAGCCTATGAGGAGGAAGCTGCAGAGCCCTACGCCTTCCCAGCCCAGGTAGAGCAGGAGGAAGTTGTCCGCCAGCACGAGGATCAGCATGAAGGCCACGAAGAGATTCATGTAGGCGAAGAATCTGTGATAGCCTTCCTCGCCCTCCATGTGCTCGATGGAGAAGAGATGGATCAGGAAGCCGACGATAGTCACCACGAGGATCATCACGATCGAGAGGGCGTCGACCGAGAGCGCTAACGCCGGCGAGGCGGCGCCCAGGTCGAGCCAGGGCCACAGGCTCGTCGAATACGGGGCCTTCCCGCCGGAGGCGAAGAGCCAGGCGACCGCGCAAGCCGAGGCCGCCGAGAGCCCCGCCGCGGCGCTGCCGATGGCGCCGGCCGCCTTGCCCGGCAGCGAGCGGCCGAGGGCGAGCACGATGAAACCCGCGAGGGGAAAGGCCGGGACGAGCCAGATGAGTTCCATAGCTACCTGTCCCCCTTCGATGGTCGGCCGGAAAGAGCGCCGGTAAGGGTGCCCGTGAGGGTGTCCGTGAGGGTGCCCGTGAGGGTGAGGATGAGGGCCAAACCTACCGCCACCTCCGCCGCCGCCGTGACCAGGAGGAAGATGAACATGACCTGCCCCGCTGGCTGGCTCCAGCGGGCGCCCGCGATTATGAAGGCGAAGCCCGCCGCGTTGAGCATGATCTCGGCGCAGAGGAGCATGAAGACGAGGCTCCTCCGCGCGACGATGCCCGCGAGGCCGATGGCGAAGAGCGCCGCCGCGAGGGCGAGCGCGGCCTCGAGACCTTGTCCGCTCATCGCTCGCCTCCTTCGGGTCTCGCGGGCGAGTCGCGCCTGCCGAGGTGGAAGGCGCCGACGAGGCCGGACAGGAGGAGGAAGGCGGCTATCTCGCCGCAGATCGCGTACTCGCCGAAGAGGGCGATTCCCACGGCCTTGGGTTCCACCGTCTGCGGCGGGACGGCCGCGGGGAGGGAGGCCGCCCCCGGAGCCAGGAGCCCGGGCTCGGCGAGGAAGGCGTACAGGAGCTCGCCGAGCAGGACGAGGGCGAGGAGGGAGGGGCCGATCCATCCCGCTCCCCTGGGCCGCGCGTCCTCGGAGCCGAGCATCATCACGACGAAGACGAAGAGGACGAGGATGGCGCCTGCGTAGACGATCACCTCGAGGGCGGCCGCGAAGGCCGCCCCGAGCGCGAGCATGGCCACGGCCAGGGCGAAGAAGGAGACGATCAGGTAGAGCAGGGCGTGCACGGCCCTCCTCTGGAGGATCACCGCCAGCGTCGACGCGACGGCTACGGCGGAGGCGACGGCGAGTAGGGCGTTCATGTCTCGTGCCTCGTCATGGCAGCAGGCTCCTCGGGTCGACGGGCTTCTTCGGCCTGACCCCCGCGACCGCGTAATAGTCATACCCGGGATACTTGCCCTCGCCCTCGACGAGGAGGTCCTCCTTCTCGTAGACGAGGTTTTTGCGCTCGAACTCGCTCATCTCGTAGTCCGGCGTGAGCTGGATCGCGTAAGTGGGGCAGGCTTCCTCGCAGAAGCCGCAGAAGATGCACCGGGAGAAATTGATGCGGAAGAAGGCGGGGTAGCGGCGGCCGTCCGGCCTCGTCGCGGCCTGCAGGGAGATGCAGGAGGGAGGGCAGGCGGCGGCGCAGAGGTTGCATGCTACGCAGCGCTCCTCGCCGGCGGCGTCCCGCGTCAGCACGATCCTCCCGCGCCATCGGGGAGGCAGTCGGCGCTTCTCCTCGGGATACTGCACGGTGACCCGCGGCATGAAGAGGTGCTTGAATACTATCCAGATCGAACGCAGGGCGCTCCACATGCTGTGCTCCTCTGCCCGCTATCTCGGCCCGGCCGTCGCCAGGACGATCGCGCCAGTGGCCACGAGGTTGACCAGGGCTAGCGGCAGCATCAGCTTCCATCCGAAGGAGATGAGCTGGTCGTATCGGGGGCGCGGCAGCGAGCCGCGCACGAGGATGAAGACGGCGATGAAGAATACGGTCTTGACGAGGAACCAGGCAATCGGCGGGAGGAAGGGGCCCGACCAGCCGCCGAAGAAGAGCGTGACGATAATCGCGGAGTTCAGGGTCACGCCGACGTACTCGCCCAGGTAGAACATCGCGAATTTGAAGCCCGAGTACTCGGTGTGATAGCCGGCGACGAGCTCGTTCTCGGCCTCGGGGAGGTCGAAGGGAACGCGCCTGGTCTCGGCGAGCGAGGCGACGAAGAACACCGCGAAGCCCAGCGCCTGCGGGACGCAGTTCCACAGGCCCTTCTGCGCGTTCACGATATCCACGAGGCTGAAGGATCCCGCCTGCGCGACGACGCCCAGGAGGGAGAGCCCCATGAAGACCTCGTAGCTCACCATCTGTCCCACGGCGCGCACGCTGCCCAGGAGGGAGAACTTGCTGTTCGAGGCCCAGCCCGACAGGGCAACACCGTAGACGGCCAGCGAGGACATGCCCAGGAAGAAGAGGAGCCCGACGTTGAAATCGGCCACGACGAAGCCCGGCGCGAGGGGCACTACCGCGAAGGAGGCGAGGGCGGTCGCGATCACGATCGGCGGGGCGAGCACGAAGACGACCTTGTCCGCGAAGGGCGGGACCCAGTTCTCCTTCGCGAATATCTTGACCGTATCGGCGACCACCTGGAGGAGCCCGAGGGGACCGACCCTGTTCGGGCCGGAGCGCTGTTGCAGCAGGCCGAGGAGCCTGCGCTCGAGCCAGATGCTGAGCGCCGCGACGATGAGGACGCCGAAGAGGACGGAGAGGATGCCCGCGACGATGGGGAAACCGGCGGTTTCGCTCATCGCGCCGCCTCCTTCGAGGGCCGCACCGCCGCCCAGGACGCGAGGGGAGCCCCCGGCAGCGCGGGCAGGCCCCAGGGCAGCTCGGCGACGCCCTCCGGCAGGTCCGAAATCGCGACGCGCAGGACCTGGGGGACGGAATCCGCTCCCTCGAACCGGATCTCGGCGCTGGCCCCCTCGGTCAGGCCCAGGCGAGCCGCGTCCGGCGGGCAGATGAAGAGCCGGGGCTCCGGGATGCGGGTGGCGAGGGCGGGCGACTTGGCGGAGAGCTCCTCGGAGCCGAAGGCGAAACGGCGCGGCAGCACCAACAGGGCATCGCCCCGCCTGGCGAAGGCGGCGGGAATCCCCGGCGCGCCGGCCCCCGCGCCCCCGAAGGCGAGCTCCCGCAGGGCAGCCCTGCCAGTCTCCCCGCCGAAGATCCGCGCGCCGATCTCGGCCCCCTCGCCCGCGGCCGAGGGGCGCAGGGCGCCTCCGACCTCGGACTGGAATTTGTGTAGCGACTGGTCGGAATTCCAGCCCGGTGCCCAATAGCGGGAGAGCAGGGACGGCGGAGCCGCGATCGCCCCTTCCATCGAATAGGCCAGGCCGGAATCGGGATCGAGGCGGGGATCCGGATCGCGAGGGTCGAGGTTGGCGTGCATCGAGGTTCGGCCGCTCTCGCGCCGGGCTCCGCGGGGTATCTTCTTTCCGAGCATTCTGAACGTCGAGGGCGGGGCCGCGTCCACGATCGCGGCGAGCTCGGGAAGCTCCGAGGCTATGGCCGCCAGGATGCCGTCGAGGCTTCTCGGCTCCCTTCCCGGCGCCGCGAGCTCGTCCAGGGTTCTCCATCCGTCCTGGACGGGGAACTCGCAGGGGCGCAGGGCGATGAAGCGCTGGGCGCGGCCCTCGAACGAGAGGAAAGTTCCCGAGCCCTCGAGGAGGGTGGCGGCTGGAAGGACGAGGTCCGCCTCCCTCGAGGTGGCGCTGGGCGAGTGGTCGAGGACGATGGTCGCCACGGCCAAGGCCATGAGGGAGGGACCGTCGCCGCGCACGGCCGCCCGCGACAGGTCGGCCTCCGCGACGACCAGGGCGGCCGGCTCCGGAGCGCCGGCCAGGAGGCGGGCCGCCGACTCGAGGCCGCCCGCCGCGAGCATGGCCGCGCCGAGGCTGTTCGCCTCCGGGAAGACGAGGCAGATCCTCGCGTCCTGCCCAGCCGCGACGAGGGCCGACAGGACCGCGGCCGCGGCGCCGACGAGGGCGGCGCTGGCGAGGCCCGAGCCCGATACGACGAGGGGCCGCTTGGCGCGCATCAGGGCGGAGGCTATCCGCCGCGCAAGCGCCTCCCGTTCCTCGCCCATGCCCTCGGGCGCGGGACAGGTCGGGTCGATGAAGGCGGCGACCGCGTAGCCGAGCCTCGCGATGTCGTCGGGAGCCGCGCGGTAGCTGGCCTCGGCGCATTCGTCCAGGGGGCCCGGCCCCGGGCTCGCCACGAAGAAGGGTCCGGGCCTGTCCTGGACGGCCTCGCGCAGGGCCGCGTCGTCCCAGGCGGGAATCCTCTTCTCCCGCATCGCGGTTTCGTTCGGCGCGTTGCGCGACGCCTGCCTCAGACGGAGCGCCAGGATGGGCGCGCCGTTCCAGACGTCCTCGCCGAGGACGAGGACGGCGTCGGAGAGCTCGGCCTCGCGGGGCGACGCGACCCTCCGACCCGCGGCGCGGAGGACGTCGCGCATCAGGCGGTGGAGGGCGAGTTCCCCGTCGCTGATGGCGACGAAGAAGCGATCCGCCCCGACGAGCGACCTGAGCGCGAAGTTGGTCTCGAGCGAGGCGCGGGGCGAGCCGATGCCGATCGCGCCCGGCTTGGACAAGGCGGCCCGCGCGGCGGCGATCGCGGCCTCCCGTGGCGCGGGGACCTGCCCGCCCGCCTCCTTGACGAGGCAATGCCTCAGCCTGTCGCCCGAGTCGGCGAAGGCCTGGCCGAAGCGGCCGCGATCGCAGAGGAAGCAGCCGTTGACGTCGGCGTTGTAGCGAGGCCTCACGCGGCGGAGCTCGCCATAGCGCTCCCCGGGGAGGGTGGAGCAGCCCACCGCGCAGTGGGGGCAAACCGAGGGGCTCGTGCGGAGGTCCCACTTGCGGGTGGGGCGCGAGGCCTGGACCTTGTCCGTGAAGACACCCGTGGGGCAGACCTCGCAGAGGTTGCCGCTGAACTGGCTCTCGAGCGCGCCGTCTTCCGTCCTTCCGAAGAACACGGAGTCGTGCCACCCCTGAACGTCGAGGTCCTTGCCTCCGGCGTAGTCGCGGTAGAAGCGGACGCAGCGATAGCATTGGATGCAGCGGTTCATCTCGTGCGCGACGAAAGGCCCCAGGTCCTGGCTGCGGTGCGTCCTCTTCTCGAAGCGGTAGCGTCGCCTGACGTGCCCGGTCATCACGGTCATGTCCTGGAGGTGGCACTCGCCGCCCTCGTCGCAAATCGGGCAATCGTGGGGATGGTTGACCATGAGCCATTCGATGATGCCCGCGCGGAAGGCCCGCGCCTCGGGGTCCTCGATGGACGCCCGAAGGCCGTTGACCACGGGTGTCATGCAGGCCATCGCGATCCTGCCCCTCGCGTCGGCCTCGTCCTTGTAGAGCTTGACCCCGCACTGCCTGCAGGCGCCCACCGAGTGCATGGCCGGGTGCCAGCAGAAGTAGGGCAGGTCCAGGCCCAATGAGAGGCAGGCTTCGAGGAGGTTCTTGCTCTCGGCGCCCTCGATGGAGTAGGGCTTCCCGTCCACGATTATGTTGGCGACGCTCATTTGTACCTGCAGCCTTTGCGTGCGACGTGATCCTCGAAGTCCTCGCGGAAGAGCTTGAGCGCGCTCGCGAGCGGCTCCATGGCCCCGGGGGCGAGAGCGCAGAAGGTGCGGCCCGGAACAAGGGACCGCGCGTGATGCTCCAGGATTTCGATGTCGCCCATCTCGCCCTCCCCGGACTCGAGGGCCTCGAGGCTGCGCCGCACCCAGGGCAGGCCCTCCCTGCAGGGCGTGCACCAGCCGCAGGACTCCCGCGCGAAGAAGCGCTCCAGCGAGAGCACCATCCCGACCGGGCAGGTCCGGTCGTCCAGGACGACCATGGTGCCCGTGCCCAGCCGCGAGCCGGCGGCCGCCACCGAGTCGAAATCCATCTTGACGTCCAGCTTGGAGGCGGGGAGGAAGTCGGTGGAGGCGCCGCCGGGGAGGAAAGCGCGCAAGGCCCGGCCCGGATGCATTCCCCCGGCGCGTTCGAGGACCTCGCCCGCGCTGACGCCCAGGGGGAGCTCCCAGAGGCCGGGCGAGGCGACCCAGCCGCTCGCGCCGTAGATCTTGGTCCCTCCGTCGGAGGAGGCCGATAGCGCCTTGAACCACTCGGGGCCTTCCCTCATTATGTGGGGGAGGTTGCAGAGGGTCTCGACGTTGTTGACCACCGTGGGCCTGCCCCAGAGGCCGGAGACCTGCGGGAAGGGGGGCTTGTTCCTGGGCACCGCGCGCTTGCCTTCTATGGCGTTGAGCAGGCCGGTCTCCTCGCCGCATAGATAGCGGCCCGCGCCCAGGTGGAGGTGGAGCCTCAAGCCCTCGAGCAGCCCGGCGACCCTCGCCTCGCCGACGGCCTTCTCGAGCTCGAGTGCGCAACGAGTATACTCGCGCCTGAGATAGATGAACGCGGTGCCGGCGCCTATCGCGGTGGCGGCTATCGCCAGCCCCTCGATCAGCTGGTGCGGATCGCCCTCCATGAGGTAGCGGTCCTTCATCGTGCCGGGCTCCTTCTCGTCCGCGTTGACGACGAGGTAGCGCTCGCCGCCGTCCGGCGGAGGGACAGCCGCCCACTTCATCGCGGTGGGGAAGCCCGCCCCGCCCCTGCCCCTGAGGCCCGAGGCCTTCACGGCCTCCTGGACGGCGGGAGCGCCCAGCTCGCGGGCGCGCGCCAGGCCGAGATAGCCTCCGGCCGCCCTGTATCCGGCGAAGGAGGCTGCCCCTCCACCCGCGGGCATCCTAGCGCTGAGCGGCGTCGCCACGCTTCCTCCCGCGGATGCCGTCCAGTATGGCGTCCAGTTTTTCGGTCGTCAGGCCGCCGTAGGCCTCGCCGTCGATCATCGCGGCGGGAGCGGCTTCGCAGAGCCCGAGGCAGCCCGCCGGGACGAGGGTGAAGAGCCCGTCGGCCGTCGTTCCCCCGAGCTCGACGCCCAGGCGCTCCCGCAGGTGATCGAGGATGCTCTCGCCGTCCCTGATCCAGCAGCTGACCGAGTCGCAGATCTGGATGACGTGCTCCCCGACGGGGAGGCGGTAGACGAGCTCGTAGAAGGTGGCGACGCTCTCCGCCGAGGCGGATGAGATCCCCAGCTCCCGAGCGGCGTCGGCGAGGGCCTCGTCTCCGAGCCAGCCCCGGGCCTCCTGGGCGATCATGAGGGCCTCGGAAAGGGCGGCCCGCCTGGAAGGGTAGCGGCCCGCCTCGGCCTCGATGCGTTCCTTCTCGTCGCGGCTCAGCATGCTGCCTTCCTCATCTGTCCACGTCCGCCAGCACGTAGTCGACGCTGCCCAGGATCACGACCAGGTCCGATATGGTGAGCCCCCTCGCCATCATGGGCGCCATCTGGATGTGGGCGAAGGAGGGGGTCCGTATCCGGGTGCGGTAGGACATGCCGCCGCCGTCGCTCACTAGGTAATAGGAGTTCTGCCCCTTCGCGGCCTCGACGGTCGCGCAGGCTTCGCCCGGCGGGAGGTTCGGGCCCCAGCTCACCGCGAGGAAGTGGTCGATCAGCGTTTCGATGTCGCGCATCGTGCGGTCCTTCGGCGGCGGGACCGCGAGGGGGTGGTCGGCCTTGTAGGGCCCCGCCGGCATCCCCGCGACGCACTGCTCGATGATGCGCAGGCTCTGCCTCATCTCCTCGACGTGGATGGCGAGGCGGTCGTAGGAGTCCCCGCCCGTCGCCGTCGGGACGTCGAAGTCGAAGCGCTCGTAGCCGCCGTAGGGCCGCTTCTTGCGCAGGTCCCAGTCGAGTCCGCAGGCGCGCAGGAAGGGGCCCGTGGCGCCCCACTCGACGGCCTCGCCCAGGCTGAGCGCGCCGACGCCGACGGTGCGGGCCTTGAAGAGGCTCGAGCGCATTATGGCCGCGTCGTAGTCCTTCAGTGTCCCCCTCATGTGCTTGACGAAGGCGAGGACCATCTCGTCCCAGCCCCGTGGCAGGTCCATCGCCACGCCGCCTATCCTGAACCAGCCCGGGTGCATGCGGCCGCCGGTCACCGCCTCGACGATGTCGAAGGCGCGCTCGCGGTCGTTGAACATGTAGAAGACCGGGGACATCTGGCCGACGTCCTGGCTGAAGGTGCCGTAGAAGACGAGGTGGCTGATGATGCGGAAGAGCTCGGCCATCATGACGCGGATCACCAGGGCGCGCTCGGGCACCTCGATGCCCGCCAGCTTCTCGACCGCGAGCAGGTAGGGCAGCTCGTTCATCGAGCCGGCCAGGTAGTCGATCCGGTCGGTGTAGGGGATGTAGGTGTGCCAGGACTGCCGCTCGCCCATCTTCTCGGCGCCGCGGTGGTGGTAGCCGATGTCGGGGTAGAGGTCGACGACGACCTCGCCCTCGAGCTTGGCGACGAGCCGCAGGACCCCGTGAGCGCTGGGATGCTGGGGGCCGATGTTGATATAGAAGGTGCCGGCCCCGGCTTCCGGCCCCGGCCCGTCGACCTGCCATTTGACCGGATCGAATTTCAGCTCCTCGAGCATCGCTGCCTGCTCGTCCTCGCTCATGCCGAAGCGCCCCATGTCGGTGGCGCGGGCGGGATGCTCCTTGCGCAGGGGGTGGCCCTCCCACCACGGCGGCATGAGGATGCGCCTTAAGGCCGGACGCCCCTCGAAGGCGATGCCGAACATGTCCCAGACCTCGCGCTCGTAGAAGTCGGCGCTCGGCCAGAGGCAGGTCGCGCTCGGGACCGAGGGCGCCTGGCCCTCGAGGGCCACCTTGATGCGGAGATCCTCGTTCCTCTCGAAGGAGAGGAGCTGGTAGACCATGGTGAAGTCCGAGGGCGGCTGCCCCTCCCGGTGGGAGCGCTCGCGCTCGTCGATGGCGGTCAGGTCGTAGAGCATCGGGTAGGCTCCGGACCGCGCCGTCTTGAGGTAGGAGAGGAGATCGAGGAGGAGGCCGGGCTCCACCCAGGCGGTGGGCAGGCCGTCCGCGGTCTCCTGCGCGTGGATTCGCTCGGCGCCGAAGGTCTCGGCGAGCTCCCTCAGGATGGCGTCCCTCTCCATCGGCCTTTCCTATATCCCGTCCGGCGGCTCGAGGCCGCCGCGGACGCGCCGCTCGTCGCGCATGATGTCGCGCATCGAGGGCCTCGCGGGCTTGACCACGCCCTGGGGCCCCACCACCCAGGATAGGGGCCGCTTCTCCTGCTCGATCGATTCCTGCAGGAGGGTCAGCCCGCGCATGAAGGAGTCGGGGCTCGGGGGGCAGCCCTGGATGTAAATATCGACGGGGAGGAAGGAGTCCACTCCCTGGACGACGCTGTAGATGTCGTACATCCCGCCCGAGCCCGCGCAGGAGCCCATCGATATCACCCAACGCGGCTCCATCATCTGCTCCCACATGTGCCGCACGATGGGCGCCATCTTCTTGAACACCGTGCCGGCGACTACCATGACGTCCGCCTCGCGCGGCGAGCCGCGGATGATCTCCGAGCCGAAGCGCGCCAGGTCGTACTTGCTCGTGAGGGCGGTCGCCAGCTCCACGTAGCAGCAGGAGAGGCCGAAGTTGAAGGGCCAGAGTGAGCGCGAACGGCCCCAGGCCAGGAGGTCAGCCCTGCGCGCGAGCTGGATGTCCGCGAAGGGGTGGGCGGAAGGGTCGGGCGCCTTCATTTGGACAGTCCGTGCCTCTTCAGGTGCTCGGCGGCGCGCAACCTGCCCCAGTCGAAGGCCCCGGACTTCCAGAGGTAGGCGAGGCCGAGGACCGTCTCGATGAGGAAGGCCAGCATGGCCGCGAAACCCGGCCAGCCGAGCTCGCGCGCGGCGACGGCCCAGGCGAAGAGGAAGACCGAGGAGGCGTCGAAGACCACGAAGAACATCGCGATGAGGTAGAAGTCGGCGGGGAAGGGCACTCGCGCGCTACCGGTGGGAAGGACGCCCGATTCGTAGGGAGCGCCCGTGCCGCGTTGGGCATGGCGCTCGCCCAGCAGGTGGGTGACCCCGAGAAGGAAGGCCACCAGCGCGATCACCAGGAGAAGATAGCTAGCCAGCGCCGCCATTCCACCCATCAGTCGACCTTAGGCGAGCTCCATCCCGCTGTCAAGCGGAAAGGGCTTGGCCGAGCACGTAATCGAGGAGTGCGGAGACCCCGGCCGAGGCGGACTCCAGGACTGAGGCGGCCTTCCTCGTCCTGCGGGCGTATTCCTCGGTCCTGGCGCGGAGGTCGACCGCGGGATCCAGGCCGTGGTCGCGGTCCGCGAGGTCGTCCAGCATCTGGAATGTGAGGCCGAAGAGGAGGCCGAATTCCCCCAGGTTCCGGGCTTCCTCCTCCGAGGCGCCGGCGACCAGGGCCCCTCCCACGCAGCAGGACGAGAAGAGCGAGGCGGTCTTGTCCTCGTTGATCTCGAGATACTCCTTGAAGCCGAGGCTCCTCCCCGGGGCTTCCTGCGCCAGTATCTCGCCGACGCACATCTTCCTCGTAGTTCCCAGGAATAGGGAGAAGAGGCGGGCCCGGAGCGCGGGCTCGACCGCCAGCTGGGAGAGGAGGCCGAAGAACTCGGTGTAGAGAATGTCCCCGGCCAGGACCGCGACGCGGTTGCCGTAACGCTTGTTCAGGCTGACCTGATGCCGGCGCTCCTCCGCGCCGTCGATGATGTCGTCGTGGACGAGGGAGGCGGCGTGGAGGACCTCCACCGCGGTGGCGAGGCCGACCGCCGCCTCTCGAGGGATCGCGTCGCCGCGCCCGCGCGCGCCGCCGCGCCCGGCGAGGGCCGAGAGGAGCACCAGGGCCGGCCTCAGCCTCTTGCCGGGCACCGAGAAGGGGTGACGCGCGATCTGGTCGAGGATGGCAGAGCCCTCGCCGCGGGAGGAGGCTATCCTCGCCGCCACGGCGCCCAGCTCCTCCTCGACGGCCGCCATCTCGCCGCGGATGGGCGCGAGCACGCTCGAGAGTTCCATTTACGGCGCCGCCCTCGCCGCCGGGGCGGGGCGGATGACGGTGCCGATATGCAGGTAAGCCGCGCCCCAGGTGAGGCGGCGCACCGCTATCTCCGCGAGGCCCGCCGCCCTCATGATCTCGGCGAAGGCCTCGGGCCCGGGATGCCTCGCGATGGATTCGGCGAGGTAGACATAGGCGGCGTCGTCGCCGGCCACGAGCTTCCCCGCGGCGGGGAGTATCCTTCTCAGGTAGAAGAGATAGGGAGTCCTAATCGGGCGAGCGAGCTCGGTGCTCATCTCGAGGACCATGACCTGGCCCCCCGCGACCGTCACGCGGGCCATCTCGGCGAGGGCCCTGGCCTTGTCGGGGATGTTGCGCATCCCGAAGGCTATCGCCGCGACGTCGAAGCAGCCATCGGGGTAGGGCAGCTCGAGCGCGTCCGCCGGCGCGAGGGCGATCCTGTCGCCCAGGCCCCGCCTCGATACCTTGGCCCGGCCGATCTCCAGCATGGGCAGGGCGATGTCGACGCCCTCGACCTCGATATCCGGAAAGGCGAGGGCCGCCATGATCGCGAGATCGGCCGTGCCAGTAGCCACGTCCAACAGTCGGCCGTCGGCCCGGAAGCGCATCTGGCGGACCGCCGCCCTCCTCCACGCCAAGTCGCGCCGAAGGCTCAGGACGCGGTTCGCGAGGTCGTAGGTCTTGTGATACGTCGAGAATATGTCGCGGACGACGAGTTTTCTCTCCTCCTCGTCCATATCAGCCACGCTCCGGTACCGTCTGGATCCCACTCTGCCTCCCAAGCGCCCACATACCATAGCCTGGAGTCGGCCGAATCGCCAGCGGCGGCCGCGCCGCTTGCGCAGGCCGACGGCGGGGCCTATTATCCCCCACGAGGCGCCCTTCGGGACGCCGGTCGGGGCGAGAGGGCGATAGAGGCGATCGGCGGGGAATCGAGGAGGTAGGGCATGCCCAAGACAGGAGCGGCGAGGAAATTCATCGGGCTCTCGAGGATGACCCACTCGGTCCTGGACGTGGCCCATCCGGCGGCCGGCGCCATACTGGTCCTGGGTTCGGCGCCCCCGCTCGGGATCGCGGCCTTAGGCCTGCTCTCGGCCTTCTCGGGCTTCACCGCCGTATTCGCCCTCAACGACGTCATGGACGCGAAGGTGGACGCGGAAAAAATGGCCAAGTACGCGAAGGACTCCGAGGCCTTCGACCTCGACTCCGTCGGCGCGAGGCATCCGATAGCCCAAGGATCCTTGAGCCGGCGCGCGGGCTGGGTCTGGGTGGCCGCCTGGGGCCTCGTCTCCCTCGTCACCGCCTTCCTGTTGAAGCCGCTCTGCGCGGCCCTCCTCGTCGCGGCCATAGCCCTCGAGGTCCTCTATTGCAGGCTCCTGCGCGTCACGCATTGGAAGGCCCTCCTGTCGGGGCTCATGGTGGCCACCGGCGGGCTCGCCGGGGTCTTCGCGGTGAGCTCGAGCCCGGCTCCCCTCGCCGTGGTCCTCTTCGCCCTCTGGGCCGCGTCCTGGGAGATCGGCGGGCGCAATATCCCCAACGATTGGAGCGATATCGAAGAGGACATCAACCTCGGGGTCAGGACCCTGCCCATCCGCTTCGGGCGGATCGCCTCGTCGAGGATCGCGGCGGCTTTTGCCACGGCGACGATCCTCTGCAGCCTCGCCTTTCCCTTCGCCGTCCCCGTCAGGAACCAGGAGCTCTACCTCGGCCTGGCCCTCGCCGCGGATTTCGTGCTCCTAGCCGGTCCGGCATTGCGCTGGCTCCGCGATCAGACCACCGAGGCGGCGATGGCCTACTTCAACAAGGCCTGCTTCTATCCCCTCGCGCTGTTCGCGGCCCTCGCCATCGGTCTCATTTGAAGTCGGCGCTCGCGAACGCGTAGAGGTCCTTGACCTGAGCCGCGGACAGGGCATCCGTCCCGTAGGCGGGCATGTCCCCGCCCTTCCCGTCGGGCATGGCCGGCGCGCGGAGGAAGCGGTCGAAGGTCTCCAGGCTCGCCAGCCGCTTGGAGCCCTTGACCGGGAGGGAGGCGACGTTCGAGTTGCCTCCGCCCTGGTGGCAGGCCTGGCAGTTGGCCGCGAAGAGGGCCTGCCCCTGGGCGTAGCCGGCCGGCGCCGAAGCGGACGAGGACGAGACTTTGGAGGAGGTCTGGGAGAAGCCTCCGTAGACCAAGGTGGCCCCGAAATAACCCAGGGCGACTACGGCGACGAAGGAGAGGCTGTAGATCGCGACCATGACGGCATTGTGTATTTTGGCCTTCCCCCCGAGGAATATGCCCAGGCTCAGGAGGACGAGGAGGATGGCCGCGAGCGCTATCTTTATCTGGATAGCCGGAATCATTTTGGCGTGATAGAAGTGGATCCAGTCGAGGACCCCGAACAGGATCGATGGGAAGGCGAAGACGAGGCCGAGGATCGAAGCGTGTCGGGCGGTGAGGATGAGCTGCTTCCGCTTGAAGATCAGGGCGACGACGAAGAAGACGAGGGCTCCGATGACCAGTCCTATCGGGATATGGACTATCGGGGCATGCAGGGGATCGGAAAAACCCAGTTTCGCGAGGAATCGATAGAGCGCGTCGATCATACTGCTACTCCTCCCGTTCTAATTCCAGTTATAGCATCGAGGGCTCGAGAACACCACCTCAATCGCGGCGGTGCAAACCCGCGCTTGTATTTTGGCGAGTCGGAGTTATGCTTACGGTGGTTTGGCGACGTCGCGAATATGGGATCTGCTCCGCCACGGGAGGGAATGCCATGAAGGGTACGATTGCCGAGAAAATCCTGAGGGGCCACCTCGTCGAGGGCGAGTTGCTCGCAGGAAGGGAGATAGGGCTCAGGATCGACCAGACCCTGACCCAGGACGCCACGGGCACGATGGTCTATCTCGAGTTCGAGTCCATGGGCCTCGACAGGATCAAGAACGAGCTCGCGGTCAGCTACATCGATCACAATGTGATCCAAACGGACTACCGGAACGCCGACGACCATAGGTTCCTGCAATCCGCAGCGAAAAAATACGGCGTTATTCTATCCCAGCCGGGCAACGGGGTATCGCACCACATCCACCGCCAAAGGTTCGGCATCCCCGGCAAGACCCTCCTGGGCTCGGACAGCCATACGACGACGGGCGGATGCCTCGGCATGCTGGCCATGGGCGCCGGGGGGATAAGCGTGGCCATGGCCATGGCCGGCCTGCCGTACTACATCAACGTGCCGGAGATCTGGCGGATCAGGGTGTCGGGCTCCTTCCAGCCCTTCGTCTCGGGGAAGGACCTCATCCTGAGCCTGCTCAAGGACCATTCCTGCTCGGCTGGCATCGGCAGGATCATGGAGTTCGACGGCCCCGGGCTGCGCACCATGGATATGGCCGCCCGCGCGACCGTCGCGAACATGTCGGTGGACATGGGCTTCACCGCCTGCGTCTTCCCCTCGGACGAAGTCACCCGCGACTTCCTCGCGCGCAACACCCGCGCGGGCGACTTCCGAGCCCTCGCGGCGGACCCGGGCGCAGAGTACGAGCGGACCACCGAATTGGACCTCGGCGACATAGAGCCCATGGTCGCATGCCCGAGCAATCCCGACAACGTCAAGCCGGCGAGGGAGCTCGCCGGAGTCCGGGTGCACCAGGTCATCATCGGTTCCTCCTGCAACGGCGACTACAGGGACTTCATGATCGCCGCGAAGATCGTCGAGGGAAAACTGCGCCATCCCGAGCTGAGCTTCGAGATAAACACGGGGAGCAGGCAGACCCTGGAGAACATCCTCGCCGCGGGCGGCCTGCGCGCCCTCATCGACGCCGGCGCGCGGGTGCACGAGCCCGGCTGCCTCGGCTGCATCGGCATGGGGCAGGCGCCGGCCACGGGCACCAATTCCCTGCGGACCTTCCCGCGCAACTTCAAGGGCCGGAGCGGGACCCTCGACGACGCGGTGTACCTCTGCTCCCCGGAGACCGCCGCCGCCTCTGCCCTCGCCGGCTCGATCACCGATCCGAGGACCCTCGGCGACTGCCCGGCCGTAGAGTACCCCGATACCTACAGCTTCAATCCGGGCTGGTTCATCCTGCCGCCGGGCTCGGGCGGCGAGGTCGAGCTGATCAAGGGACCGAACATCAAGCCCTTCCCCCGCTTCCCAGCGCTCGAGGACGCCGTGCGCGGGGAGGTCCTCATCAAGGTGAAGGACGACGTCAGCACCGACATCATCATGCCCGCGGGCACCCAGGTCCTGCCCCTGCGCAGCAACATCCCGGAGATCAGCAAGTACGTCTTCTACGTCATCGACAAGGACTTCGCCGCGCGCGCGGCCGCCAAGGGCGGCGGCGTGGTCGTCGGGGGCGACAACTACGGCCAGGGCTCCTCGAGGGAGCACGCCGCCCTGGCGCCGCGCTACCTCGGCGTGCGGGCCAAGATCGCGAAGAGCTTCGCGAGGATACATAAGGAGAACCTCATCGATTTCGGCATCCTCCCCCTCGTCTTCGCCGACCCCGCGGACTACGACAACATAGCCCAGGGCGACCTCGTGGAGATCGGCGGGCTGCGGGCCTTCGTAGCCTCGGATCGCTCGGAGCTCGCGATCCGCGTGGGGGGCTCGGAAGTGAAGGCGGTCCTCGACGTCTCGCCCCGGCACAGGAGGATACTCCTCGCCGGCGGCGTGCTCAACCTGGTTCGCGATTGAGGGAGGTCGAATGCGGCGGGAATACGATGCGGTGATCGTCGGCGCGGGCGGCGCCGGGCTGTACGCGGCCCTCGAGGCCTCGAGCGCGGGCAGGGTCGCGGTCGTCTCCAAGCTCTACCCGGTCCGAAGCCACACGGGCTGCGCCCAGGGCGGCATCGGCGCGGCCCTGGGCAACCTCGAGGAGGACCACCCCGAGTGGCACGCCTTCGACACGATCAAGGGCGGCGACTATATGGTGGACCAGATGGCGGCGCGCATACTCGCCGACGAGGCGGTGCAGGCGGTCTACGACCTCGAGAACATGGGCCTGCCCTTCTCGAGGACGCCGGAGGGCCTCATCGACCAGCGCAGGTTCGGCGGCCACACCAGGAATTTCGGCGAGGCCCCCGTGCGCAGGGCCTGCTACGCGGCCGACAGGACGGGCCACATGATCCTGCAGACCCTCTACCAGCAATGCATCAAGCATGAGGTGGATTTCTACAACGAGTACTTCGTCGTGGACCTCCTCCTGGATGGCTCTTCCTGCGTGGGCCTCGTCGTCCTCGAGCTGAAGACCGGCGAGCTGCATACGATCAGGTCCAAGGCCGTCATGCTCGCCACCGGCGGCTTCGGGCGGATGTTCAAGACCACCTCCAACGCCTACGCGAACACGGGGGACGGCCCTGCCCTCGCGCTCCGAGCCGGCATCCCCCTCGAGGACATGGAATTCTACCAGTTCCATCCCACCGGCATCGCCGGCATGGGAATCCTCATCACCGAGGCGGTGAGGGGCGAGGGCGGGATCCTGAGGAACAGGAGGGGCGAGCGATTCATGGAGATGTACGCGCCCAAGCTGCTGGACCTGGCGCCGCGCGACCTCATCAGCAAGGCCATCCTGAGCGAGCTCAAGGCCGGCAACGGCATGAGGGGAGACAGGCAGATCGACGACTACGTCCTCCTCGATGCGACCGCGCTCGGGAAGAAGGTCGTCGAGGAGAAGATCCCCGACATAGCCGACTTCTGCCGGACCTACCTGGGGATCGATCCCGCGACCGACCCGATCCCCGTCCAGCCCACCGCCCACTACGCCATGGGGGGCATCCCGACCGACGTCCACGGACGGGTCCTGGGCGCCGGCGGCGGGGCCTGTCCCGGGCTGTATGCCGCGGGGGAATGCGCCTGCGTCTCCGTGCACGGCGCGAACAGGCTCGGCACCAACAGCCTCGTGGATCTCGTCGTCTTCGGCCGCAGGGCCGGGAGGCACATCGCGGACTATATCGCCGGCGCGAGCCTAAGGCCCCTCGCCGCCGGGAGCGAGGACGGAGCCCGGGACAAGGTGAAGCGGCTCAAGACCGGCAGGGGGGCCCACGGAGGGGCGATCCGCGAGGCCATGCAGAAGACCATGATGGAGAAGGTCGGGATCATACGCGAGGGGGAGGAGGGGCGGAGCGCGGTAGCCGAGATCGAAGCCTTGCGCGACGAGTACCGCGGCGCCCGCGTCGACGACGCCGGCGCGGCCTTCAACACCGACCTCCTCGAGCTTCTCGAGCTCGAGAACCTCCTCGACCTCGCCTTGGTCACCGCCCACGCAGCGGCCAGGCGGGAGGAGTCGAGGGGCGGCCACACGCGAGACGACTTCCCGGAGCGCGACGACGCGCGCTGGCTCAAGCACTCCCTCGTCAGGCTCGTTTCCGGCGTCCCGGAGTTCTCGTACAAAGACGTCGATACGAGCCTCTACCCGCCCAAGCCAAGGGTCTACTAGGAGGATGCGGCCGTGCTGATAACCTTCCAAATCCAGCGCTACGATCCGGAGAAGGACGCCTCCCCTCATTTCGAGGATTACGAGATCGAGCTCGAGCCCGAGAGCAGGGTGCTCGACGGCCTGGTCCGCATCAAGACCTACGTCGACGGCAGCCTCGCCTTCCGCAAGAGCTGCGCCCACGGCATCTGCGGCTCGGACGCCATGCTCATCGACGGCGAGGAGAGGCTCGCCTGCAAGACCCTCCTGCGGGACCTCGGGGCAAAGCCCGGCGGCAGGATACGCATCGAGCCGCTCAAGGGCCTGCCCCTCCAGCGGGACCTCATGGTCGACCAGGAGAAGTTCTTCGACGCCTACCGCTCCGTCAAGCCCTACCTGATCAACGACGAGCCCCCCGGCCCGAAGGAGCGGATCCAGAGCCCGGCCGAGAGGGAGGCGATCGACGAGCCCACCAAGTGCATCCTCTGCGGCTCCTGCTATTCGGCCTGCCCCGTGATCCGCGAGAAGAATCCCGAGTTCCTCGGCCCCGCGGCCGTCCTGAACGCCTCGCGCTTCGTCTTCGACAGCCGCGACAGGGGGTTGCCCGAGCGCCTGCCGGCCTTGGACAGGCCCGACGGGATCTGGGCCTGCGAGAGCAAATTTCGCTGCACGCAGGTCTGCCCGAGGGGCATAAAGGTGACAAAAAGCATTAACTTAACTAAAGCTAGGATCGAGACGCTCAGGAGCATCAAGAAGAAGGCCATGGGGGATCTCTGATGAAACTGATGGAATACCAGTCCAGGCAACTGCTCTCGGAGTTCGGGATTCCGATACCGGAGGCCGAGGTCTGCGATACGGGAGACGAGGCTGCGGCTATCCAGTCCCGCCTCGGGGGCATGGTCGTCATCAAGGCCCAGGTGCTTTCTGGCGGCAGGGGCAAGGCGGGCGGGGTCAGGATCGCCAGGACTCCCGAGGAGGCCAGGACGGTGGCGAGCCGGATCCTCGGCCTGGAGATAGGCGGCCAGAAGGTCCGCAGGCTGCTCGTGTCGCGGGCCGTGAAGAGCGTCAAGGAATACTATCTGAGCGTTTCCGTCGACCGCAACTCGAGGGGACTCGAGCTGGTCTTCAGCGACAAAGGCGGGATCACCATCGAGGAGGCCGCCGCGGACCATCCGGGCAGGATCCGGCACCTGAGCCTGGATCCCTTCGGCGGCCCCGAGGCGGCATCCTTCCTCGCGGGAATAGACGCGGGCGCCATCGGAGAGGACATCGCGCGGCGCGTGCTCGGGATCGCCTCCTCCCTGTTCCGCCTCTGCTCCGAGAGGGGCTGTGTGCTCGCCGAGATCAACCCGCTGTCGCTCGAGGAGGGAGGGACCCTCGTCGCGCTGGACGCCAAGCTCGTGCTCGACGACAACGCCGTCCCGATGCATCCCGAGCTCGCCTCCTTCCGCAATCCCGAGGAGTACGGAAGCGACGAGAACGAGGCGCGCGAGGCGAGCTTGAGCTATGTCGGCCTGGACGGGAACATCGGCTGCATGGTCAACGGCGCCGGGCTCTCCATGGCTACGATGGACCTCATCAAGCATTACGGCGCCTCGCCGGCGAATTTCCTGGATATCGGGGGGAGCTCGAATCCGGAGAAGGTCGTCAAGGCCTTCTCCATCCTGACCAGGAACCCGGGCGTCAAGGCGATACTGGTGAATATATTCGGGGGAATCACCCGCTGCGACGACGTCGCGAACGGCATAGTCAAGGCGAGGTCCATGATCGAGATCAAGGTGCCTACGGTGATCCGCCTGATCGGCACCAACGACGGGAAGGCCAGGGAGATACTGGCGGGGGCGGGCATCGAGGCCTACAGCGACCTCGGCGAGGCGATACGGCGGGTCGTGGCCTTCGCGGGCGGGGTAAGCGCATGAGCATCCTGGTCGACGGGGATACGAAGGTCATCGTTCAGGGAATCACCGGCAGGGACGGCTCCTTCCACGCGAGGAGCATGCTCGCCTACGGGACCAAGGTCGTGGGCGGGGTAACTCCGGGCAAGGGCGGCCAGCGTCTCGACGAGCTGCCGGTGTTCGACGGCGTCGGCGAGGCGGTGAAGGCCACCGGGGCGACCGCGACCGTCATCTTCGTGCCGGCGGCCTTCGCCTCCGCGGCGATACGCGAGGCGGCCGATAGCGACCTGAGCCTGATCGTCTGCATTACCGAGGGCATTCCCCTGATGGAGGCGGCGCGCAATTATCGCTACGCCAAGGACCGGGGGAAGGTCCTCGTCGGCCCCAATTGCCCGGGCCTGATCACGCCGGGGCACTGCAAGATCGGCATCATGCCGGGCCAGATACACGCGGCCGGTCGCGTCGGCGTGATCTCGCGCTCGGGTACCCTCACCTACGAGATCGTGCATGCCCTGACCGCGGCCGGGATCGGCCAATCCACCTGCATCGGCATCGGGGGCGACCCGATTACTGGACTGAGCTTCGTCGAGGTCCTCGAGATGTTCGAGCGCGACCCCGGCACCGACGCCGTCGTCCTGATCGGCGAGATCGGGGGCGAGGCGGAGGAGGAGGCGGCCGAGTACGTAAGGAAGAGCCTCTCGAAGAGGGTAGTCGCCTTCATCGCCGGCAGGACCGCGCCGGCCGAGAAAAAGATGGGCCACGCGGGAGCGATAATTTCGGGTTCGCGAGGCACGGCGGAGTCGAAGATCAAGGCCTTCCGCGAGGCGGGCGTGACCGTCGTCGATCGGCCCGACCAGGTTCCCGAGGCGCTCAGGGGCTAGGATGCTCAACAACGACTTCGGCTTGCTGGAGGAGCTCCTCTCGCCCGCGAGCGTCGGGCGGGCGCTCGACAACCGAGCCGAGGATTTCCATCCTGGGAGCCTCGCAGGCTACGAGCAGGCCAGGGTGGACAGCCTGGTCTGGGCCTACCGCGACGTGGGCTACCTCTATGCGGACCTGAACCCCCTCGGCGAGAGCTACTCGGAGATATTCACCTCCCTCGCGCGCGTCAAGGAGAGCAGCTACCACCGCCTGGGGCTCGAGGATTTCGGCCTGTCGGAGTCGGACGCGGAACGGGAGTTCTACGTCGGCGGGGGAATGCGCCGGAGGATGCGGCTCCGGGAAATCGTAGAGGTCTTCAGGGCCGCCTACTGCGGCGAGGTCGGGCTCGAGTTCCTCCATATCCAGAACAAGGAGATGAGGGAGTGGCTCATCGATCGCATGGAGGCTCCGTCCGGGCCGCCCGCGCTCGGCGATACGCGGCGCAGGAGGCTGCTCGAGGACCTCGTCGAGGCCGAGGAGCTCGAGCGCTTCCTCCACGGGACCTTCGTAGGCCAGCGGCGCTTCTCGCTCGAGGGCTCCGAGGCGGTCATACCCGCCCTGCGCGCCCTGACGGACGGCACGCTCGCCCGGGGGATCGAGCGCGTCGTGATGGGCGCCGCGCACCGCGGCAGGCTGACCATCCTCGCGCTCATAGTGGGCAAGCCACTGGAGGAGCTCTTCTATCTGTTCGAGGAGGGTTTCACGCCCGGCGTATACGGCGGCAGCGACGACGTCAAATACCATATCGGCCATTCCTCCACCCTTCGGCGCGAGGACGGCTCCTCCCTGGAGATTTCGCTTACGCCCAACGCCAGCCACCTCGAGTCGGCGGGTCCCATCGTCGAGGGCCGCGCCCGCGGCCTCCAGGACCTCCTCGGCGACGAGGGCAGGAAGAGGGTCCTGCCCGTGATCCTCCACGGCGAGGCGGCCTTCTCCGGGCAGGGCGTCGTAACCGAGGTCTTCAACCTGTCCCAGCTCGAGGGCTACTCGGCCGGCGGCACCATCCACGTGGTGATCGACAACCAGATCGGCTTCACGACGCCCTCGCGCAACGCGCACTCGAACCTCAACCCCACCGACATCGCCAAGATGAATCCCGTTCCCGTCTTCCACGTCAACGGCGACAGGCCCGAGGCCGTCGTCCGAGTCATGGAGGCCGCCCTCGACTTCCGCCAAGCTTTCGGGAGCGACGTCGTCGTCGACATCCTCTGCTACCGCAGGCATGGGCACAACGAGGGCGACGAGCCCTCCTTCACCCATCCGCGCATGTACGAGCTCATCAAGTCCCATCCCAGCGTCGCCGCGCTCTACGGCGACGCGTGCGCCGCCTCCGGCCTCTTCGCCCCGGGGGAGCTGGAGGGCATGAGGCGCGACTACAGGGCCGCGCTCGAGGCGGCGCTGAGCAGGGAGCGCGAGGCGGTCCGGGCCGCGGCGGCCGGACCCTCGGCGGCCGGACCCTCGGCGGAGACGCGCATCGGCCTGCCGGAGCTCTCGCGCATCGTGGAGGGACTCTACGCGCCTCCTCCGGGATTCGAAATCCACGACAAGCTTAGGAGCATAGCGGCGGGCAAGCTCGCGGCCTTCAAGGAGAAGGGGCTCCTGGATTGGGCTACGGCCGAGACCGCGGCCTTCGGCAGCCTCCTCCTCGAGGGCCTCCGCGTGAGGCTCTCCGGAGAGGACGCGGCCCGCGGGACCTTCTCGCAGCGGCATCTCGAGTGGTGGGAAACGGGCGCGAGGGCCGGCGCCTCCTCCTACCTTCCCCTCGATCACCTTTCCCCGGGCCAGAGGAAGATGGAAGTATACGACAGTCCCCTCTCCGAGTTCGGCGTGCTGGGCTTCGAGTACGGCTACGCCTCGGAGCAGAAGGATGCCCTGGTGATGTGGGAAGCGCAGTTCGGCGATTTCTGCAACGGGGGCCAGGTCGTCATCGACAACTACGTCGCCGCGGCCGAGGCCAAGTGGGGCTCGAGGAACGGCCTCGTACTCCTCCTGCCCCACGGCTACGAGGGCCAGGGGCCCGAGCACTCGAGCGCCCACCTGGAGCGCTTCCTCCTCCTCTGCGCCGACGGCAATCTCCGCGTCGCGAATCCGAGCACGCCCGCCCAGTATTTCCACCTCCTGCGCGCCCAGGCCAAGGATCCCTCCAAGAAGCCGCTGATAGTCATGACGCCCAAGAGCCTGCTCAGGAACCCCGCGGCCGTGTCGCCCGTCTCCGCCTTCCTGGGCCCGGGCTTCCTTCCCGCTATCGACGATCCCGCCGTCGCTAAGGAGCCGGCGGCCAGGCGAGGGGTGTCGAGGCTGCTCCTCTGCTCGGGAAGGATCTACTACGAGCTCGCGAGGATGAAGGAAGCCGGGAAACGCGAAGATATCGCGATAGTCAGGATAGAGCGGCTCTATCCCTTCCCCGCGGGCGAATTGCGCGAGCTCCTGGCCTCCTACCCGAAGGCGCGCTCCTTCGCCTGGGTGCAGGAGGAGTCGAGGAACAGGGGCGCTTGGGGCTACGCCCGCGACCGCTTCGAGGAGGCCTTCCCCTCCTTGGCCCTCGGCTATGTCGGCAGGAAGGCGAGCGCGAGCCCCGCTACGGGATCGCACGAAAGGCACGCGAGCGAGGAGGCCGCCCTCCTGGCCGCCGCCTTCGGCGGAGCCTCGGAGGCATAGCCATGAAAGAGGAAATCAGGGTACCGCCCGTCGGGGAATCGATCGCGCGGGGCCAGCTGGCGAGCTGGCTCAGGAGGGGAGGCGAGTTCGTCTCGAAGGGCGAAAGCCTCTTCGAGCTCGAGACCGAGAAGGCGAGCATGAGCGTGCCTTCCCCCGCGGGCGGCCGACTGGAGATTCTGGTTCAGGCGGGAGTCGAGGTCGGGATAGGGCAGGTAGTGGGCTTGATCGACACCGCAGCCGAGGGCCCCGCGCCGCGCATAGCCGAGGGCGCCGCGCCTAGCGCGGCCGAAACTAGGGCCCCTATAAAAACGGCCGCGCCAGCCGAGGCGAGGCCGCCGGCGAGCCCGGCCATGCCCGCGCCCGAATCGGCCTCGCCCGCCCCAGTCGAGGAGAGGCCCCCATCGCGCGGGGGGATAAAGCGAAGCCCCCTCTCGATGATCAGGAAGACGATCGCACGACGCCTCGTCCAGGCCCGCCAGGAAGCCGCCCACCTCACGACCTTCAACGAGGTCGACATGAGCGAGGTGATCAGGATGCGGGAGGCCGATGGGGCGGATTTCGGCGAGCGATACAAGGTGAAGCTGGGCTTTATGTCCTTCTTCGTCAAGGCCGCGGTCCGCGCCCTCCAGGAATATCCGGTCGTCAACGGCCGGATCGAGGGGGATGAGCTGCTGAGCCCCGACTTCTACGACATCGGGGTAGCCGTGTCCACCGACAGGGGTCTCCTCGTGCCCGTGCTGCGCGACGCGGACGCCCTCGGCTTCGGCGAGATCGAGCTCAAGATAAGCGAGCTCGCCGAGAGGGCGAGGGACAGGAGGATCGAGCTCTCGGAGCTCCAGGGAGGCACCTTCACCATCACGAACGGCGGGGTCTTCGGCTCCCTCCTCTCGACGCCCATCCCCAACTACCCGCAATCCGCCGTGCTCGGCCTCCACGCCATCCAGCGCAGGCCGATTGCGGTCGGCGACGAAGTGGCGATCCGGCCGATGATGTACCTAGCCTTGACCTACGATCATAGGCTCATCGACGGCAGGGACGCGGTGCTCTTCCTAGCCAAGGTCAAGGAGTGCATCGAGAATCCGCAGAGACTGGTTTTCGGCCTGTAGCGCCGAGGGAGGATGGTATGGGCGAGATGGCCTACGCGAAGGGGCTCGAGGGCGTCGTGGCCGGCGAGAGCTCGATCTGCAGGATCGACGGAGAAGGGGGCAGGCTCTTCTATCGAGGCTACTCGATCGAGGAGCTCTCCTCCGAGTCGAGCTTCGAGGAGGTAGTCTACCTCCTGCTCTACGGGAAGCTCCCGACCAGGTACGTCTTCGACGAATTCTCCCAGAGGATGCGCTCGGCGCGGGCCCTGCACCCGAAGGTGGTGCAGATGATCCGGAATTTCCCCGAGGGGGGGAAGCCCATGGAGCTGCTCCAATCCGTGATGGCCTACCTCTCGGGCTACGTCGAGCACCGGATCGAGCATTCGTCCGAGTGCAACTGCAGGCAGACCCTCCACCAGGTCTCGCAGCTCGCGACGGTGGCCGCGACCTATTACCGCCTCAAGAACGGGCAGGACTACCTCGAGCCGAGGATGGACCTGTCCCACGGCGCTAACTTCCTGTACATGCTGCGCGGGCGCGAGCCCGACCCGGACGAGGGGAGGATAATGGACGCCTGCCTCGTGCTGCACGCGGAGCACGGCTTCAACGCGTCGACCTTCACCGCGCGCGTCGTCGCCTCGACGCTGTCGACCTGCTACTGCAGCATCGCGGCCGCGATTGGCGCCCTTTACGGCTCACTGCACGGCGGGGCGAACGAGAAAGTCTTCGACATGCTCGAGCGGATCGGCTCGGTGGACAAGGTCGAGGCCTGGGTGGGCAAGGCCTTCGAGGAGGCGCAGAAGATCATGGGCATGGGACACCGGATCTACAGGACCAAGGACCCCCGCTCGAAGGTCATGGAGGACTTCCTCAAGGCCCTGTCGGCCAAGACCGGCCGGCACGAGCACCTCGACATGCTCAAGAAGATCGAGCAGCTCGCGACGCCGAAATTCGAGTCGAAGGACAAGAAGATCTACCCGAACGTGGACTACTACTCGGGCTCGGTCTACCACCTACTCGACATCCCGAAATACCTCTTCGCGCCCATCTTCGCCGTCGCGAGGATCGCCGGCTGGCTCGCCCATATCCTAGAGCAGCGCGAGGGCAACAGGATCTTCCGGCCCGACAGCGTCTACACGGGCCCTGGCGAGAGGCCCTACGAGAGGATGGAAGCGAGGACCTAGCCCCTATCAGGCGCCTTCCAGAGCACCCTCTCGGAGATTTCGGCGAGCGAGGCTACGCCCGTCATCTTCATCGCCTTGGCGAGGTCGGAGGCCAGCAGCTCCATCTGGGCGCGCACTCCCTCCTCGCCCCCCCCAACGGCCGCCCTGACCAGGTCGCGCCCGACGAGGACGGCGTCCGCCCCCAGGGCGAGCATCTTGAGGACGTCGTAGCCCGTTCTCACGCCGCCGTCCGCGATGACGAGCGCGGCGCCGCGGATCCTCCGGGCGATCCCCGGGAGTACCTCCGCCGTGCCGGGCGTGCAGTCGAGCACCCTGCCGCCGTGGTTGGAGACCACGACCGCCTTGGCCCCCGCCTCCACCGCGGCCTCCGCGTCCTCGGCGCACATCACGCCCTTGACGACGAAGGGCAGGGAGGTGGAGGAAGCGAGCTCCCTGAGCTCGCTGATCGATTTCCGGTACACGGGCTGGGCATGGGCATTCATCGCGTAGGAGCCCTGCCCGTCCACGTCGACTCCGACGGCCGCGCAGCCGGCTCGCTCGGCCTTCTCCATGAACAGCTTGATCGCGTCCTGGGACCTCGGCTTGATTATCTGGACGCCCCATCCGCCGGACTCGGCGATCGCCTCTATCCCGAAGGGCCTCTCGGGCGAGTAGTTGAAGGAGTCGCCTCGCCAGCCCATCGAGGCGGCGGCCTTGCAGCCGCGCACGACGGCGCGGCAGAACTCTGCCTCGCCCATGACCGACTCCCCGCCGAAGCTGTTCACTCCGGAGACGCTCGCGCCCATGATGGGCATCGCCAGCTCCTTTCCGAAGAACGCGAAGCTCGTGTCGCTCAGGAAATCGGGACCGATGAGCAGGGGCCTCAGCTTCAGGGCCTCGAGGGCCCTGATGTTGTTCGCGAAGGAGGCGCCTGTGCCCGGCCCCCCCATCCCGATGGGAGAGCCGTAGGAATGGCCCTGGCAGATCCTCGAATCAAGGCCGTCGCAGGTCTTGTAGGCCGCGCAGAAGCCCTTCAGCTTGGCCCGCGCCGATTCGCGCGCTTCCTCGACCGACATCTTACCATCCGCCATGGCTCGCCCTCCTGTTTTGCCCGGAACCCACGATCGAGTCTTGCGCATTTTCCGCCCGCAGTAAAGCCCGATCGCGACCGCCTTGCCCGCCGGCGCGGGGGCGAAGTACCTTTGAGGCTCCGGGGAGGGTCGTCGAATGAGTGACAGGAATGAAAGCGACAGCATGGGCGACATCCTCGTGGCCGAGGATAGGCTCTGGGGGGCGCAGACTCAGCGCTCGCTCGAGAATTTCCGCATAGGGCGCGAGCTCATGCCGATCGAGGTGATACTCGCCCTCGCCTCGATAAAGAAGGCCTCCGCCCTCGCCAACGCCCGCCTGGGGGAGCTGCCCCCCGATAAGGCGGCGGCCATCGCCGAGGCCTGCGACGCGATCCTGCGCCGCGAGCTCGACGGGCATTTCCCCCTATCCGTGTGGCAGACGGGATCGGGAACGCAGAGCAACATGAACGTCAACGAGGTAATCGCGAACTACGCGAGCTCGAGGGCCGGTCTGCCCCTCGGCTCCAAGAAGCCCCTGCACCCCAACGACGACGTCAACAAGTCCCAATCGAGCAACGACGTCTTCCCGGCGGCGATGCGGCTCTCCGCGGCGCTCGAGGTCCGGGACAGGCTCCTGCCCGCGGCCCGGGCCCTCCAGGCGAGCCTCGGCGCCAAGACGGCGGAGTTCGGCGGGATCGTCAAGACGGGAAGGACCCATCTCCAGGACGCGGTGCCCATCACCCTGGGCCAGGAGTTCTCGGGCTACGCCGAGCAGCTGCGGCTGGGTATAGGCAGGATCGAGCCGGCGCTCGAGGGGATCCTGTCCCTTCCCCTCGGCGGGACCGCGGTGGGCACCGGCCTGAACGCCCCGGCGGGCTTCGGGGAGCTTGCCTGCGAGGAGCTGGCGGCGATCAGCGGGCTTCCCCTGAGGGCTGCGGACAATAAATTTGCCTTCATGGCCGCCCACGACGACCTCGTCCATCTCTCGGGATCGCTCAACGCGCTAGCCGCCGCCTTGATGAAGATCGCGAGCGACCTCCGGCTCATGGGCTCGGGTCCCAGGTGCGGCCTCGGCGAGCTCCTCCTCCCGGAGAACGAACCGGGCAGCTCCATAATGCCGGGGAAGGTGAATCCCACCCAGGTGGAGGCGATGACGATGGTCTGCGCGCGGGTCTTCGGCAACCATGCGACCGTCACCTTCGCCGGCGCTTCCGGCCAGCTCGAGCTCAACGTCTTCAAGCCCGTGATCATCTATAGCCTGTTGCAGTCCATAAGCCTCCTCGCGGGGGCTATGGCGAGCCTCGACGAGCGCTGCGTCAGAGGGATCAAGGCTAACGAGGGGCGCATCCGCCGGGACCTGGCGCGGAGCCTCATGACGGTGACCGCCCTCAACCCGCATATCGGCTATGACGCCGCGGCCAGGATCGCCAAGCTCGCGCACGACCAGGACCTGACGCTGAGGGAGGCGGCGGCGAGGCTGTCGCTCCTCACCGCCGAGGAATTCGATGCCCTGGTCAAGCCCGAGGAGATGGTCTGATCAGCCCGGGAATCTCGAGGAGAGGAGCCCGAATCCGGCCATGCCGAGGACGACCGCCGCGCCGAGCGAGAAAACCTGCAGGATCGCGAAGCCCGCCATCGCCAGGCCGTCGAGGTCCGTGTACAGGGACAGGAAGCCCGCGCCCAGCGTGGCGACCAGGAACAAGGACCCGACTATCATCTTGCGGATGAGGAGCGGCGTCGTCACCTTGCGGAAGCGCAGCTTGCCGTCGTAGATGCCGGCCGCGAAGGCCAGGACGACCGAGAAGGGAAGGAAGATCGAGAGCACGCGCGTCGTGTCGAGCAGGGCGGTCCTGACCCTTCCCTCGACCAGGAAAAGCATCGCCGCAGCCAGGACGATGAGCATGGGCACTATCGCCTGGGGAAGGTGGACTACGATCGGGTGGATATGGAGGTCGAGGATCCTCTTGCGCTTTTCGGAGATGTTTTCCTTGTAGGGCTCGAAGACCTTCGCGCTGACGCCGCAGGCCGGGCAGAGCTCGCCTAACTTGCTCGCTTCCATTATGTAGCCGCAAGCCTTGCACCTCACGTAGTCCTTCATGTTCGACTCCTCCTCGCCTATTACGGCTCAGCGGGAAGTATAGGCCTGGTCCCGGCGGCGGGCAAGACGGACTTTCCCATCGGGCCTAGCCGTTGAGGCTCACCGCCCCGTGGCCCCAGCGGCCGCGGGGCATGGCTACCGCGGTCCAGGTCGCCGCCCACGAGGAGGCCGATTCGGGTACGGCCGACCAATAGCCCATGGCCAGGCCCGCGGCGGAGCTGCCCAGGACGCTCGTGCCGCCGAACTGGTAGATGCGGGCGGGCGAGCTCGAGGCGGATAACGCCGCGGCGCCGTAGGCGATCGCCTGGGGATAGGCGTTCGCGGCGGCGACCCAGGCGGCGGGAGCGACGAAGGGGGCGGCGAGGCAGTATGCCGAGCTCGTCGTAGTCGCGGAGCTGGTGGTGGAGTTCACGAAGCAGTTGGCGGCGGACGCGTAGACCGATATCCCGCCTATGATCATCGCGAAGGCGTCGCTCCCCGCGGGCGCGTAGGCGGCGCCCGAGAAGCCCGCCCGCCCGGCCGGGAGGACGACCTCCGTGGTCCCCGAGAGGAGGGCGTTGAGGGAGGGCACGAAGCCGTCGTGGGTCGCCGCGGTCGTCGTAGCCGCGGTGCGCCCTCCGAGGTCGTAGACGGCGTTCCCGTAGGAATACGAGAAGCGGTCCGACTCCGCGGCGCCGAAGGCAGTCCTGCCGCCGACCGTCCAGCTGTCGCCCGCGATGCTGTATTCGTAGGTCGTCGCGAAGCCGTTCCAGGCCGAGAGGGCCGTCGGCCCGCCGCTGCCGCCCAGCACGTAGATCTTGCCGCCGAGGACAGTCGCACAGATATTCGCGCGGGCGGCGTTCATCGACTGGCCGTTCGACCAGAAGTTCGCCGCAATGTCGTAGATCTGCACGAGGTCGCGGACGTTGCCGTCCTTGTCGAAGCCTCCGACGACGAAAAGCTTGCCTCCGTAGGCGGCGTAGCCCGCGAAGCTGACGGGCGTCGGGAGGCTGGTGACCGCGGGGTACCAAGCGGCCGTAACCGGGTCGAAGAGGTCGACGGCCGCGACCGTGTCCGAGTAGGAGGTCGCCGAGATGCCGCCGACGAGCCAGATGCCCCGCGCCTTGCTCGCCGAGGGCACTCCCTCCGAGGCCGTCGCCGCGCTGTATTCGGGGCTCGTGTAGGTGCGGGACTCCGATACCGTCGAGGCGACGCGATAATAGTACACCGTGCCCGGAGCGAGATTGGGTATCTCGAGGGTGTGGCTGGTCTCGGCGGTCGAAGAGCCGGAGGCGAGGGCGGCGTACGCGCCTTCGGTGGTGCCGTACTGGATCCGGGCGATCGTCGCCTTGCTGGTCGTGAACTCGATCGTGAGGCTGCTCTGCGAGCTTACGACGACGGGCGCTGCGGTCAGGTACGCTGCCGGCTCGGTCGCCGCGCTGTACTCGGGACTCGAGAAGGCGCGCGAATCGTCCAGGACGGATACGATGCGATAGTAGTAGGTCGTTCCGGCGGCGAGGCTCGCCATCGAGAGCGAGTGCGTGGCGGTCGAGTCGCCCGACTCGGAGACGAAGGCCGTATACGAGCCCGGGGCCGTCCCGTACTCGACCCGCTCCCTGGCCGCGCGCGTCGTGGAGAAGCTCAGGCTCATCGAGTCGATGTCCTTCGTCATTGCTGGCGCGGCGACGAGCGCCACCGTCGGCGCGGCCGGCGGCCCCGAGAGGATGCTGCTGTCGCAGGACAGGGCGAACGCGGCGGTAAGGACCATCGCGGCGGTCAGCGGGACGGCGCGTCCGATGCGCCTATTCTTACGTATCATGGCTATTCTCCTCAACGTCCGTAGGATATCGATAGTAAGCCGCCCATCGTTACGAAGGGCGCGGCCTTTTGGAGGTAGGCGTCCGCCCTGCCCTCGAGGCGGGCGATCAGCCCCGAGCCCAACTCGGCCTCGAGGCCGGCCGCGAGGCCGAAGGCCGCGGTCGGGTTGCCGTAGCTGGAGGGGACCGTCGGCGCCCCGCTCAGGCCGATGTAGGCGGGTCCGGCCGACAGGCTCACGAGGGGCCTCAGGCCTTCGAGGAGCTTTCCCCCGCCCCGCGCCGCGTCGAAGCGATAGCTGAGCACGGGGCGGACCGACGCGAAGGCGTAGGATAGCCCGCCCGCCAGGTAATCGGCCCCCGAATAGGCGAGGTCGAAACCCGCATAGAGGCCGTGGGCCAGGCTAAGCGCCCAGTCGGCGCCCGCGGAGGCGGTCCAGCTCGGGCCGAAGGCGCTCGCTCCCGAGAGGACGGGGGCGTAGGCGCCGCCCCCCGCCCTCACGAGGAATCTCGGGCCCGAGTAGGCCGAGCGGAGTTGCGGATCTACGATCGAGGCGATGAGCGAAGGCGCGAGCCTCTGCGTGCCGAAGGAAGTCTCCAATGTGAGGCCTTCGTCGTCATAGCCCGCGATCCTGCCCCCGAGGACGGAGGAATCCAGGAGCAGGACTTCCACCCGAGTATCGGCGATCGCGGATAGATCGGTTTCGCTGCGCAAAATCGAACCGATATCCAGGCTTTGGCTCTGGCCGGCGATCTCGCAGGCGATCTTGCCGCCCGAGGTTCCCACGATCGTTCCGAAGAGGAGGCGGCCGTCCCGCAGGAATAGGATTTCCGGCCAAGCGCTCGCCTGGCGGCACAGGCCGAGGCCGATAGCCAGGGCTAGGATGCGCGATAGTCTTGTAACCATATGTTGTATATCGGTATAAATATAACAATACAAGAATTATTGAGAAGAAACCTTTTGCGCCTAACCTCTGCCGGATGCCCTCAGCGCCCGCCACTCCGCGATATCCGCGGGCGGCGGGGGGGCCTCCCCGGCCTTCCTGCGCTCGAGCCGCAGGGCGCCCCGGGGGCAGGCGAGGACGCAGAGGCCGCAGCCCATGCAGCGCGCGAGGTCGACGGCGATCGCCTCGCCGCCGGCCGGGCCGGCGAGGGACAGGGCCTTGAATTGGCAGCGGCCGACGCAGGCTCCGCAGCCGACGCAAGACCCGGCGTCGACCGCGATCTGGAAATCGGCCCGGGCTACCGCGCTCATGATCCCGTACTCCGCGATGCCGCGCATGATGCCGCAGCAGCAGGTACAGCAGTTGCAGAAGTAATCGATACCGTCCCGGTAGTTCCCCGAGGAATGGACCAGGCCCGCTTCTTCCGTCATCCTGAGTATCCGGAGCGTCTCTTCCTTCGAGATGGCCCTGTCCGCCGCGCTGCGGTCGAAGGCGTTCCCGACCGGGGCGAAGACCAGGCAGGACTCGAGCGGATGCCCGCAATCCTTTCCGAGGAGCCTCTGCCGCTATCGGCATATGCAATCGCGGACGCCCCAAGAGAGGGCGCCTTCCAGCATTTCCGCCGCGCGCTCGCCGCCTCGAGCCGCAGCGAGCAGGCCAGCTCCGCCTCCTCGGGCTCGAACATTCCCTCGAGGAGCCGGAGCTCGGCCCCCGAGGCGGTCGGCGGGAATCGGTTGGGCAGGGCGTCCAGGACCCCCGCCAAGCGGCCGTAGACTCCTTCCTTCATCGGAGTCCTCCACCCGGCAAGCCCGAGGCTATCGCCGCGCGGACTCGGTCGGCCAGCTGCCTCCTATCCTCGATTCCCATGCCCTCGGTGGCGATCGGCTCGTGGACGATGAAGGAGGTCTCGGCGGGCCGAATCCGCCTGCCCTCCTCCCAGACGCGCCAGGTGCCGTCGATGGTCACGGGAACGATCGTCGCCCCTGATTTCGTGGCAAGCTTGAGGCTACCCTTCCGGAAGGGACCCATTCGGGGACCCCTGCTGCGCGTGCCTTCCGGGAAGACGATCATCGCGCGCCCGCGCCGGATGTTTTCCGCGCCGCGATCGATCGAGCGGAGCGCCTTCCTCGCCGACTTCCTGTCGATGAAAACCGAGCCCAGGACGGCGATCCAGACGTTCAGTATGGGGACGAAGAGCGCCTCTTTCTTCGCGACGAAGCCCACGGTCCGCTCGACGCAGGCCAGGACGAGTAGGATATCCATGTCGCCCTGGTGGTTGGCTACGAAGCAGATGCGAGGGTCGTCCGGGATCTGCTCGAGGCCGGAGACGCGGATGCGCGCCCCCGCCGCCGCGAGGACGCTGCGCGCCCAGGCGCGCACCGCCGCCTGCGCGAGGGGCCGGGCCCCCGAGGAGAGCCCTAGCAGCGCGAGGGCTCCGTAGGGCAGGCAAACGAGGAGGGAGAGGACGAGGGACAGCCAGAAGTACGCGAAAAAAAGTATCGTTCGGGGCATCGGCCGATAATGAGCCTTCATCGAGCCTCGCGCAACTGGTCGGGGACGCGAGACGCCGTTTTTATGTATAATGACTGATGATGATCAGCATTTTCGATGAGCTGTCCGGCAAGATCGGGCGAAACGCCAGTCGCGGCTCCCGGGACGGCGCGAGGCGAGACCTCGGAATCCTGCTATTCTCCCAGAGGGAGGATATCCTAGGGCTCTGGAAGGCCGCCGACCGCTGCGCCGGAGGCGAGGCCGAGGCCGCCGGCGAGCTGCGCGCAGCCGTCGAGAGTCTCAGGCCCCTTTTCGGCGAGAGGAAGGGGTGAGGCGAGGAATGGAGGATGCAGCATGAAATTGTCCCTTTTTGCCGTCGTCGCCACGGCCTTCATCCTCGCCCTATCCTGCGCCTCCAAGCCGAAGGATGGAACGGACGCCTCGTCGGGAGCCAGCGCCTCGGGAAGGAATGCGGCCCTCGTCACCGATTCCATCGAGCCGATCGCCGGGGGGAGCAGGACCCTCGTGGTCTATTTCTCCCAGGGCAGCGCGACCAAGCGGGTGGCGGAGGACCTGGCCCTGATCTTCGGCGCCGATCTGGAGGCCATCGCTGAAAAAAAAGCCAGGTCGACCGGCTTCTTCGGTTTCATGCACTCCGGCTACCAGGCCACTTTCAAGATAGCCAGCCGCATCCAGCCCCCCGTCCGGGACCCTAAGGACTACGGCAGGGTCCTCGTCCTCACTCCCGTGTGGTCCTGGAACCTTTCGCCGCCGGTCCGCGCCTGGCTTCGCCTCATGAAGGGCTCTCTTCCCGCCGCCGGTTTCGGGACCGTCTCGGGCGACACCGAGCCCGACAAGATAGCCGCCTCGATGGCCAAGGAAGCGGGAGCGGCGCCCCTCGCCATCGTGGGTTTCAGCGATCGCGATTTCAGCCCCGAGAACCGGGACGCCTATATAACGAAACTCTCGAGCTTCGTTGAGAAAATGCGGTAACTATCGAAAGGATGCCGAAAACTTGAAACGCACGCTGGCCTCATGCTTCCTCGCGCTATCGCTCGCCTGCGCCTCCTCCCAGGCCGCGCCGGACAGGCTCGCGTTCTCGGAGGTATGGGCATATCTGTTGGACGGCGAGGAGAGCTCGCTGTCTTCCTCCTATCCCATCACCGATGTCTGCTACTTCGGGGCCGGCATCAACTCGCATGGCAAGCTCGTCGGCGTCCCTAATCGGGCCAAGCTCGGCTCCTTCAAGGGACGGGTGCAGCTTGTCGTCGCGGAGATCGGCAACTACGCGCTGACCCATTTTTGCCTGGACCCGGCCTATCCCCTCCGCGACGCCCTGGTAGCCGATATCGTCAAGTCGGCCGAGGCCTTCGACGGCGTCCAGATCGACTTCGAGGCCGTGGGCTCCTCCGATTACGATTATTTCTACGGCTTCCTCGCTCAGCTCAAGGCCGGCTTGGGCGGCAAGGCCCTGAGCGTAGCCCTTCCCGCGAGGATGAGCGAGAAGACCGATTATTTCGGCGTCGAGCGCATCGGAAAAGTCGTCGACAGGGTCCTCGTCATGGCCTACGACGAGCACTGGAGCGCGAGCGAGCCCGGTCCCGTCGCCTCGATCGAATGGTGCAAGAGCGCCGCCGCCTATGCCGCCTCGAAGGTAGCCCTCGGCAAGCTGGTCATGGGCCTTCCCTTCTACGGCCGCGCCTGGGCCGACAAGAGCCTCGCGCGGGCGTATAAGTACTCGAGCCTGGCGGGGCTCAGGGCCGAGAAGGGCATCGAGGCCGTCCAGAGGGACGGCGCCATCCCCTTCGTGGAATACAGCGAGACGGTGAAGGTGAGGCTGTACTTCGACGACCTGCCGTCGACCCGCGCGAGGCTCGGCATGTACCGAGCGGCTAACGTGAGGAACGTGGCCTTCTGGCGGCTCGGCCAGGAGGACCCCGGCGTTTGGGGCGGCATCTCGATCGAGCCTTCTGCGCTTTAGCCGACGCGGGGCGTCGGGGTCTCCTCGTCCGTGAATCGCAACCTGCACGAGAATTCCCGATCCTCGAGGAAATCCGGCCAGGCCCGCAGGTTTCCCTGGGCCAGGCTGGTGATCAGCCTCAGGCCCAGGTGACCGCCCCCGCTTGACGTCGAAGCCGGGAGCCGGGCCAATCCCGTTGTCGGAGACCGTCAGGCTGATCTCGCCGTTATCGTCCCTGCTCGGCAGGATGCGGATTTCGCCCATCCTGTCGCTCGGGAATGCGTATTTGAGCGCGTTCGTGACGAGCTCGTTCACGATCAGGGTGTAGCTCGCGACCAATTGCCTCGCCAAGTCCCCGAAGGTAGCTCATGAGGTCGATATGCGAAAAATCGCCGGTCTTATAAAGCTGGTTGTGGACCAAGGACATCGACAGGATCCTGTCGATCGATACCGCGAAGGCCGCTTTCAGCCGGTCGTCCCCTATCGCGTTGGCGTGGAGCCGAAGTATAGAGATTATCACGCTCATGTTGTTCTTCGTGCGATGGTAGACTTCCCGCAGCAGGATCTCTTTTTCGGCGAGCGATCGGCCGATCTGCTCCTCCGTTTTTATCCGCTCGGTGAGGTCCTGCCCGAACGCCGACAGCCCGAAGACCTTGCCCTCCCGTCGTAGCAGGTTGTCGCTCAGGTAGAAGACCTTCGATATCCCGGGCAGGCCCAGCTCGTTGGATCGGCGCAGCCCCACGACGAGGATCGTCGCCAGCCACGCGTACTCCATCAAGAAGACGAAGCGGATTACGCCGATACCGATCAGGGAATCGATGACTATCAGGATAATCCCTCTGCCGACCTCCTTGTAGGCGAAGTCCAGCCCGAAGGGGAGGGCGACGTATCGCCGCTTGATGAGCTTCGTTTCCTCGGCGATGAACCAGAGCAGGGCGAAGCCCGATATGGTGCTCGCGATCACCTCGCCCCTGAGCCAGAAGACGCTTTGGAGGGGGAAGTCCACGTTGTACTCGCCCGAACAGAAAAGACAAAACGAGAATCCCCCGAGGCAGATCAGGATGAAGGCCATCCAGCTTTTTTTTTCGTCTCTTCGGGACCAGGCGAGGAAGTCGCTGATGGCTATGGTCAAGCATATCGAGGCTATGATCAATGTCGGTATCGAACATACCTTCATATGTCAAAACGTCCTGACTGTCTCATGGAATTGGAGTACTATGATCTTATCCGATATTTGCAAAATGGCCAGCGATTATCACTGTCGAGTCGGGGCGGGGAAGATCGATGGAGGAGGG
Source organism: Spirochaetaceae bacterium (assembly GCA_025355995.1). Lineage (GTDB taxonomy): Bacteria > Spirochaetota > Spirochaetia > Treponematales > Rectinemataceae > UBA1306. The sequence goes on from JANXYQ010000071.1 coordinate 47,687, forward strand.
GCGACATGGCTATCCTGAAGCAGATCGAGACGAGAAGGGCATACCGGGCCCTGGACTCCAGGCCCATAGATAGGGAAACCCTGGGACGCCTGGTCCAGGCAGCCCACCTATCCCCTTCCGCCGGCAACAACCAGCCGTGGCGCATTATCACCGTCGTGGATCCCGAGCGGCTGGAAGCCCTGAAGTCCGCGTTGAGCCCCGGCAATTACTGGGCCAAGAAGTCGCCCGCGATCGCCGCCTTCGTGACGAGCCTCGACTGGGACCAGCGCCTCGACGGGGGCAGGGACTACGCCTTCTTCGCCCTCGGCATGGCCGCGATGTCCTACCAGATCCAGGCGGTCGAAGAGGGCTTGATCTCCCACCCGATCGCGGGTTTCGACGCGGCGGCCGCCAAGCGCCTGCTCGGCATTCCCGATGCCGCCGTCCTCGAGACCTTGATCGTCCTAGGCTATCCCGGCGAGGGCTCGGGGCTGAGCGAGAGGCACCAGGAGAGCGAGAGGGGACCCCGTATCAGGAAGCCCCTCGTCGAGATAGCCGCCTTCGACGCCTGGAACGACGGCCTCCTTCCCCTGGCCAAGAAGTGAGGGCGGACGATGGCGGACATCAGGAAAGGCGCGGACTCCTTTTTCGTCGGGGAGGATCCCGGGGAGCGCTTGGCTGAGATCGCCTTCCGCAGGGAGGAGGGCGGCAGGATAGTCATAGACCATACCTCCGTATCGGACGGACTGAAGGGCCGAGGCGTGGGCGCGGAGCTCGTCGAGGCCGTAGTCGGCCTCGCTCGGGCCGAAGGAGCCATGATCAGGCCGGTTTGCCCCTATGCCAGGAAGCTTATGCTCAAGACCCCCGAATACGCCGACGTCCTTTTTCTAAATTAGGCCTCTATCGGTTAGTCTATAATGTTGAATCCGCCTCTCGCCGACGCGAGACGGCCGCGGCGACGGAGGTCACGGGCATGCCTGCCAAGAATGGGTCCGGTTCGATTGATAGGTTCCTCGAGGTCTTCGGCTTCCTCCTCCCGCTCGGGGAATGGCCCCCAGCGAAACGGCATCTGGTGCTGGAATCCCTCAATTTCCGGGAGATGGAATTGGGGACGACGATACTGCGCGAAGGGCAGGTCTGCTCGAGCGTTCCCTTCGTCCTCGATGGCTCCATCCGAGTGTTCAAGTCCGCCGAGTCGGGCAGGGAAATCACCCTCTATCGCATCGAGGCGGGAGAGAGTTGCATCCTGAGCGCGGGCTGCGGAAGCGGCCTAGCCGCCTTCCCCGCGAGCGCCGTGACCGAGAGCGCGACCAGCGCGGCCTTCTTGCCGAGCGAGACCGTCAAGAGGCTCTTCGCCGAAGGCGCCTCGTTCCGGGATTTCGTCCTCGACCAGTATTCGCGCCGGATGGCCGAAGTCATGGAGCTAGTCGAGGAAGTCGCCTTCAGGCGGGTCGACGAGCGCCTCGCGCAATGGCTGCAGGAGCAGTGCTCGGCGACTCCCTCCGGCCTCGTGGTGGCGACCCATCAGGAGCTCGCGGACCATGTCGGCACCTCGCGCGAAGTCGTGAGCCGCATCCTCAAGGATTGGGAGCAGCGGAAAGCCCTGGAAATTTCTCGCGGGTCCCTGCGGCTCCTCCCTGCCTTCGAGGGCCTGCGCGAGGGGCTGAAGGGCTAGCGATATTCTCCGGCATCGGTGACGGGTGTCACTGTCATTCACCCTGTCTGTGGGCATATTTGCCTCAAGCCTAAAGGATTTTAGGCGGGAGGTTCATATGAAACTGAAGAATATCGGGAGCGCGGATAGGGTTATCAGGATCGTCCTCGGCGTCGCCATCGCCGTCCTCGGCATAGCCTTCAAGAGCTGGCTCGGGCTGATAGCCATCGTGCCCCTAGCGACCGCGGCCGTGGGAACCTGCCCCCTGTACCTGCCTTTCGGCATCTCGACCAGGAAGAAGGCATGAGCGTAGTCGTATACTCGACGCCCTCCTGCCCATATTGCACACTGGCCAAGAAATATCTCAACGAGAAGTCGGTTCCCTATGAGGACTACGACGTCTCTCGCGACCAGGTCCGGGCAGAGGAGATGATTCAAAAGTCAGGACAGATGGGCGTCCCCGTCCTCGACGTGAACGGCCGCATTATCGTCGGCTTCAGTCCGGCCGCGATCGAGAGTGCGCTGAAGGTTTAGGCCAATGAGCGGCGCGCGAGGCCGAAGGCGGATCGCGCGCCGCTAGCGCTCGAGCGTGTACAGTGCTAGACGCTGAAGGTGGGTTGTTTCGATTTTCGCGAAGCCTGCGTTCTTCGCCAAATCCGCGATAAGCTCGCTCTTCATGCGATGCTCCAGCGGCGGCCCGCCGTTCTCCGTGCGATACTGCCACTCCAGGACTGCGACGCGCCTGCGGGAAACGCGATGCGCTTCCTTGAGCGCCTCCTGGGCGTCATCGGCCTCATGCAGCACCATCCCCAGAAAGGCTAAATCGAAGGACCGATCGGGAAAGGGAAGCTTTTCCGCGACTCCTTCCAGGAATATGCAGGAAGGCGCGAGAGACCTCGCCGTCTCGAGCAATTCCGCGTTCAAGTCTATGCCGGTAGCCGCGATCCCCGCTTTCGCGAAGGCTTCGGCGAATACGCCCGTGCCAGTGCCCACGTCGAGAGCATTCCCGATCTCCAGGCCCTCCATGCAGAGCGCTACGACGCGCGGCACTTCCATCATGGCCATCCGCTCCGGCGAGCGGAGCCGGTCGGGGCCGCCGCGGAAGCGTCGCTCGTTGCCCTCGCCCTTCGAAGCGCTCACCTGAGGACCGCCGCCGCGATCGCCTGGGTCCAGGCCGTCAACGGGCCCGGAAAGACGCCCAGGCCGACCGTAGCGAGCGCCGATAGGGCCAAGATCGCTTTCTGCGCGATAGGAACCCGAATCCTCGATTCATCCTCCGCCTTCTCCATGATTATCACCCTGATGACCGAGATGTAGTACGAGATGGACACGAGGCTCATCAGAAGGGCGAGGGCGGCGAGCCATAGCTTGCCCTGCCTGGCTACCTCGGCGAGGAGGTAGAATTTGCCCAGGAAGCCCGCGGCCGGCGGTATTCCCGCGAGGGAAAGAAGGCAGACCAACAGGCTCGCGGCCATGAAGGGCGAGCGCTTCCATAGGCCCCTGAGGCTGGCGATCTCCCCCGAGCGGCCTCCGTCGCCGAAGGAGGATATGGCCGCGAAGATGCCTACGTTGGCGAAGAGGTAGAGGACGATGTAGTAAAGGAGGGCGCTGAGGCCCGCCCGCGAAGCGGCGACGAGGCCCAGGAGCATATAGCCCGCGTGGGCGATGCTGGAGTAGGCGAGGAGCCGCTTCATGTTGGTCTGGGGAAGGGCTATAAGATTGCCCACGACCATCGAGAGGACCGAGAGCGAGATTACCACGAGGGACAATCCTCCCCCGTTCGAAGGCAGGACGAAAAAAAGCAGCCGCGCGAGGGCCGCGAAGCCCGCCGTCTTCGAGCCTACGGCGAGGAAGGCGGCCACCGGAGTCGGCGCGCCTTCGTAGATGTCCGGCGACCACATGTGGAAGGGCACGGCGGCGATCTTGAACGCGAATCCCGCGAGGGCCATGACCCCGCCGATGACGGCGAGGGGATCTCCCGAGGCGGGGCCGAATGCGGGTTTGGCCAGGGCGGCGGCGACATCGCCATAGGCGAGGCTCCCCGACGCGCCGAAGAGGAGGCTCAAGCCGAAGAGCAGCACGGCCGAGGAGATGGCGCTCAGGAGAACGTACTTAGTTCCGGCCTCGGTGGACTTGCCGCTCGCCCTGTCGTAGGCGGTCAGGACGACGAGGGGAATCGTCATCAGCTCGAGTCCGATGTAGAGGCTGAGGAAATCGTTGGCCGAGCTCAAGACCATCATCCCGACGAGGGAGAAGGCCAGAAGCGCGAAGAACTCGCTCCGAGACTCCTCCAGGCCGGCGGTGAAGCGAAGCGACATGAGCGCGACGAGGAAGGCGGCGGTGATGAAAACCCGCTTGAAGAAGAGGGCCAGCGGGTCGTTTAGGAAGCGCCCTCCGAGGAAGGAAGAGCCATGCCCCGGAGCGAGGAAGGCCAGGGCCAGGAGCCCTAGGAAGGCGATGGCCGCGATGTAGCCCGTCATCTCGCGCTTTCCGCGCGGGGCGATAAGGCCGACGGCCAGGAGGCTTAGGGCGATTAGGGCCGCGACGAGCTCCAAGCGAATTGCCGAGAAGTCCATCAGAAGGTCCCTCCGATATGCAACGAGGCGATGCGCTGGACGATGGGCAGGACGCCGCCCGTTATCGTGTCCATGATCAGGCGCGGATAGAGGCCGAGGCCGATCAGCACGGCCGCGAGGAGGACGATAGGCACCATCTCGACTCCGCGAGCGTCGCTCAAGTGGTCCCAGCGCGGGTTGCGCGGGCCGAAGAAGACGCGCTGGAAAACCAGGAGCACGTAGATAGCCGTCAAGACCACCGAGGAGATGGCTATTACGGAGATGACCGGGTAGACCTGCATGGCGCCGGAGAATACCGCGAATTCCGCGACGAAGTTGAACATGCCGGGCAGGCCGAGCGAGGCGAGCCCCGCGATGAGGAAGGCGGCGGCGACTCGCGGCATCTGGTGGGCGAGCCCGCCGAAGTCGGCGATGGCCCTCGTGTGGGCCTTGTCGTAGATCAGTCCGACGACCGCGAAGAAGAGGGCTGCCATGATTCCGTGGGCGAACATCTGCGCTACCGCCCCATCCATCGAGGCCGCGTTGAGCGACGCTATGCCGATGAGCACGAAGCCCATGTGGCTGATCGAGGAATTGGCGACGACGAACTTGAGGTCCTTCTGCACCATCGCGACGAAGGCGATGTAGACGGCGTTGACGGCCGCGAGCACGGCGATGAGGGGCGCCCAGAAGGCGGCTCCCTCCGGGAAGAGCCCCACGCCGACGCGGATCAGGGCGTAGCCGCCCAGCTTCATGATGACGCCGGCGAGGAGCATCGAGATGGCCGTGGGCGCCGCCGAGTGGCCGTCCGGCGTCCAGCGATGCAAGGGGAAAAGCGGTATCAGGACGCCGAATCCGGCGAGCATGAGGAAGAAGGCGAATTTCTGGAAGCCCGCGTCGAAATGGATGGTCGAGAGCGAGGCTAGGTCGAAGGTCCAGACCCCCAGGCCGCGAGCCGGGTCGTGGGCGTAGGCGAAGATGGCGATGATGGCGACGAGGGAGATGGCCGATCCCGCGAGGAGGTACATCGTGTACTTCATCGCCGCGTACTCTTTCCGCGTGCTTCCCCAGACGCTGATGAGCACGTACTTCGGTATCACCGCGATTTCGATGAACATGAAGAGGACCAGGAGGTCCATCGACATGAAGACGCCGAATACCCCGCCGACGAGCAGGAGCGTATAGATGAAGAACTCCTTGGACCTCGTCTCGAGGCGCCAGGTCACGAAGACCCCGGCGAACAGGATGATCGCCGTAAGGAGCACGAGGGGAAGGCTCAAGCCGTCGACGCCGAGGTCTAGGTTGATCCCGAAGTTTCCTACCCAGGGAATCCGCGCGACGAACTGCATGCCGGCGAGGGAGCGATCGTAGAGGATCATGGTGGCCAGCGAGAGCGCGAGCGCGAAGGAGGATGAGACGAGGGCTATTGCGCGTATGGCGCTCTTTCGCCCCTCGGGGATCAGCGCGAGGAGGAGGGCTCCGGCGAAGGGCGAGAGGAGGATCGCCGGGAGCAGGGGAAGGCCGCTCATTTGAGCAATCCTCCCAGCAGATCGGTCGAGAGGGCGAGGGCCGCTATCGCCACCGCGCCGAAGATGACGAGGGCATAGCCTTGAAGCCTGCCCGACTGAGTCAGCCTAAGCTTTCGCCCCGTCGCCCTCGTCGCGGCGCCCAGGCCGTCGAAAAGGCCGTCGATGACCTTATGATCGATCCAATCGAAGGCCCTTCCTCCGGCGAGCATGACTCGCGCGAAGATCCAGCCGTAGATCTCGTCGATGTAGAATTTATGGTCGAGCAGTCGATAGGCGGGCCCGAATGCGGCGGCGACGCGCTCGGCCTTGATGAGCTTTTTCCCGTACATTATCCAGGCCAGGCCAATGCCGCCCACCGCGACGAGCGAGGAGATCGCGGCCGTAGTCAGGTCGAGTCTCGATTTCTCGCCCTCGCCGAAGAAGATGAAGGAGCCGAAGGAAAACCCGAATGCTCTCTCGAACCAGGGCGAGCCGATGAGCCCGGCGACGACCGAGAGGGCGGCCAGGACGAGGAGGGGAATAGCCATCGCGGGTCCCGACTCGTGGGCGCGAAGGCCCTCGGTCGAGGCCCCGCCGAAAGCCGTAAATATCAAGCGGAACATATAGAAGGCAGTCATGAAGGCGACGCCGAGGCCGAGGACGTAGAGCCCGACGTGGCCCGAACGCAGGGAGGCGAGGAGTATCTCGTCCTTGCTCCAGAAGCCCGCGAGAGGGAATATGCCGGATAGCGCGAGGGCCCCGATCGTGAAAGCCCAAGCGGTAATCCTCATTTTTTTCCCGAGCCCGCCCATCTTGAAGATGTCCTGCTCGCCCGTCGCGTGGATGACGCTGCCGGCCCCGAGGAAGAGCAGGGCCTTGAAGAAGGCGTGCGTCGTCAGGTGGAACATGCCGGCGCTCATCGAGCCGACGCCCAGGGCCATGAACATGTAGCCGAGCTGGCTCAGGGTCGAGTAGGCGAGAATGCGCTTGATATCCTTCTGCACGAGGGCGATCGAGGCCGCGAAGAGGGCCGTGAAGCCGCCGATGTAGGCCATGCCCTCCATGACCGCGGGCACGCTCGCGAAGAGGATGAAGCCTCTCGCAATGAGGTAGACGCCGGCGGCCACCATGGTCGCGGCGTGGATGAGGGCGCTCACCGGAGTCGGGCCTTCCATGGCGTCGGGCAGCCACACGTGGAAGGGGAACTGGGCCGACTTGCCGAGCGGGCCGATGAAGATGAGGGCGGCGATGAGGGGAAGCATCGCGCCGCCCTTGGCCAGGGGTATCACCGTGGAAAGCTCGGTGAAATCGAAGCTGCCGAAGAGCTGGAAGAGGAGGAGCACGCCGACCATGAAGCCGAAATCCGCCCAACGGTTGGTGATGAAGGCCTTCCTGCTCGCGTCCGCAGCCGATTTTTTCTCGAACCAGAAGCCTATGAGGAGATAGGAGCAGAGGCCGACGAGCTCCCAGAACGAGAAGGTCTGGAAATAGTTGTCTGCGACTACGAGGCCGAGCATCGAGAAGGCGAAGAGCGACAGATAGGCGTAATACCTCGAGAACCCGGGATCGCCCTTCATGTACCCGAGCGAGTAGATCATCACGAGGAAGGCTACGAGGCTGACGATGACGCACATCGTGGCCGAAAGGGGATCTACCAGAACGCCCATGGATATCTCTAGGCCGCGGAAATGGCCGATAGCCGGGATCGAGAGCCACTTGATCGATTCATGTGCGCCGGCGGGGTCGGCGAGGACGCCGACGAGGAGCCCTATCGAGAGAACTAACGAGGCCGCGGCCGCGACGATGCCGACCATCGCGCTCAGGGCCTCGGTGCGTCTCGTCATGAACGCGATGAGGATGAAGGCCGCCAGGGGCGCGAGGACGAGGGCGATCGCGGCGTTTACCATTTGAGTCCCTCCAGGTCATCCACGTTCGTGTTCCCGCGTTTGCGATAGAGCGTGAGGATCATCGCGAGCGCGACCGCCACCTCGGCCGCCGCGACCGCGACGATGAAAACGGCGAAGGCCTGCCCAAGCGGCTCCGCGTGGTTCCCGAAGCGGTCGAAGGCGACCAGGTTCAGGTTTACGCCGTTGAGCATGAGTTCCACGCCCATGAGGACGGCGATCGCGTTGCGCTTGGCGACGGCCCCTATGAAGCCGATGCAGAAGAGGAGGGCGGCGAGGACCAGGTAGTGGTTCAGGCCTAACATTTCGATTTCTCCCTTCCCTTGCCGATGACTACCGCGCCCGCGAGGGCGGCGAGGAGGAGGAGGGCAGAGGCTTCGAGAGGGAGGGCCAGCTGACCAAGGAAGAGATTCGAGATCGCGACCGCGCTGCCTCCAGCGGGCGCTTGGGGCACATCGGCCGGGGGAGCGGCGCGCGACGCCCCGGCGACTGTGACCGCCCTCGCGAGGAGGGCGAAGAGCGCGAGGCCGACCAGGCCCGCGATGATGCCATAGCGGTTGAAGCCGTTCGACCCGTCCATCCTGTCGCGCTTGGTGAGCATGATGCCGAAGACGAAGAGGATCGATATGGCGCCGACATAGACCAGTATCTGGACCACCGCGATATAGTCGGCGCGCAGGAGGAGGTAGACGAAGGCCATTCCCAGGAAGGCCGCGGCCATGTATAAGGCGCTATGGACAAGATTGCGCGACAGGATCATGGCGAGGGCGGAGATCACGACCAGGGCCGCGAAGGCGTAGAATAGGAAGCTTTCCATGGCGGTCACGCCCCCTTTCCGTCGGCAGGCCCGGGAGGAGGCCCCGAATTCCGAGCCTCCGCCGGCCGGTACGAGCTCCCCCTCCAGGTGAAGACCGTATCATCCTTCCGGTAGCAGGCGAGAGTGAAGTCAGTCTTGAAAAAGATCGCGTCCTTCGGGCAGGCCTCGACGCAGAGCCCGCAGAACAGGCAATAGCCCAGGTTCATGCTATAGCGCTCGAGTTGGCGCCTGTTCTTCTCCCCGACGAAATAGTCGACCTTGATGACCCCGTTCGGGCAGGCGTCGGCGCAGAGGCCGCAGGAGATGCAGGCGTCGGCGTCGAAGCCGAAGGAGCCCTTGCTGCGCGGGGAGAGGTCGGGCAGGACCTCGGGATAGGCCTGAGTGACCTTCTTCATGAGGAAGCGCTTCGCGGTCGTAAAGAGACCCTGTGCCAATCCTATGCCGAACACGCCTTACCTCCCGACCGTCGAGAAATATTGATAGAGCTTGATGCCGACCCCCGTGAGGAGGATGTTCGCGATCGAGAGGGGGATGAGGACCTTCCAGTTGAATTTCATCATCTTGTCGACCCGGGCCCTCGGAAAGGACCAGCGGAGCCAGAGGATCACGAGGACCATGGCCCAGGTCTTGCCGATGAACCAGAGGTAGCCGGGGAGGAGGGGTCCCTCCCAGCCGCCGAGGAAGAGGGTGGCGCCGAGGGCGGCAACGCTGAAGAGATTGGCGTACTCGGCCATGAAGAAGAGGGCGAAGCGCATGCCCGAGTATTCCGTATGGTAGCCGGCGATGAGCTCCTGCTCGGCCTCGGTCATGTCGAAGGGCGAGCGCGTGAGCTCCGCGAGGGACGCGACGATGAACACGAAGAAGGCTATGGGCTGGAGGATTATGTTCCAGAGCGTATGCTGGGCAGCCGATATCGAGCCGAGGTTCATCGATCCCGAGAGCATCACGACGCCGATCATCGAGAAGGCGAGGGGGATCTCATAGCTGATCACCTGGGCGACCGTCCGCATCCCGCCGAGCAGGGAGTACTTGTTGTTGGAGCCCCAGCCCGCCATCAGGATGGCGATGGTCGAGGTCGAGGAGACGGCGACGAAGAAGAGGAGGCCCGCGCCCATATCGATGGGCGCGAGGCCCTTCCCGTAGGGCAGGAATCCGTAGAGGACTATCGTCACCGTGAAGATGAGCACCGGGGCGAACTTGTACACTCGCTTGTCTACCGCGGCCGGCATTATCGATTCCTTGCCGATCAGCTTGACCGCGTCGTTTATAGATTGGAGGAGGCCGAAAGGGCCTACGCGGTTGGGCCCGAGGCGCTCCTGGAAGAAGGCGGCGAAGCGCCGGTCCACCCAGAGGATGACGATGATGTTCACCGTGACGAGGGCCGCTATCGCGACGAAGGAGACGAGGGCCATGATCGCGTCGGTCAGGCCCGGCGCGAAGCCCCAGGAACCCATGGCGCCCCGGAGGAGGCCTGAGACGATGAGGAAGAGGTCGTTCAAAGTCTGCATCCTTCCCCCTACCTGTCTATCTCGCCGAGGACTATATCCAGCGAGGCGAGGGTCGCGACGAAGTCCTGGATCGTAAGTCCCGGAGCTATCTCGGGAACTATGGCTATGTTGGCGAAGGCGGGAGAGCGGAGATGCATCCGGTATGGTCTCTCGCTCCCATCGCTCACGATATGGTAGCCCTGGATCCCGCGAGTGCTCTCGATAGTCCCGAAGGCCTCGCCCGCGGCGGGCTTCCAGGCCTTGGGCAGCTTCGTGCGCAGCGGTCCCGAGGGAAGGCCGTCCAAGGCTTGCTCCACTATCCTGACGCTCTGGTGGATCTCGAGGAGGTGGATGTAGTAGCGGTCGAAGGTGTCGCCGCCTCGCAGGATGGGCACTTCGAAATCGATGCGGTCGTAGACGCTATAGGGCGCGTCCTTGCGCAAATCGAGGCCGACGCCCGAGGCCCGCAGGTTCGGTCCGGTCATGCCGAACTCGAGGGCCGTCCCCGACTCGATCACGCCGATGCCCTTGGTCCGTCCCTGGAATATCTCGTTGCCGGACACGAGACGGTCGAAGTCGGCGAGTCGCGAGCGGAGATCCTCGAAAGTGCGCTTGACCTTCGATTCGAACTCGCTCGGGAGGTCCTCGATGACGCCGCCGGCTACGATGTAGTTGATGGTCATGCGCGAGCCAGTCACCGCTTCCAGGAGGTCCAGGATGCCTTCGCGGGCGGTGAATGCGTACATCCAGCCGGTCACGGCGTTGAGGTCGATGACCATGCTCGCGAGCATGACGAGGTGGCTCGCGATCCGCTGGAGTTCGCCTACGATGACGCGCAGGTACTCCGCCCTCTCGGGAACGGCGACGCCGCCGAGCTTTTCCAGCGCCATGGCGTAGCCCCAGGTGTTGAGGGCGCCGGACAGATAGTCGAAGCGGGAGGTGAAGGGCGCGAACTGGGCGTAGGTCCGGGACTCGGCCAGCTTCTCCATCCCCCGGTGCAGGTAGCCGATGACGTTCTCGCAGGACACGATGGTCTCGCCGTCGAGGCGCAGCCTGGCGTGGTAGACGCCGTGCGTGCTCGGGTGCTGCGGGCCTAGGTTGAGGCTATACTCTTGGGTCTCCAGCGTATCGCTCACGGCCGCCCCCCTTCCTGGGCTTCGGCGAAGCGAGGCGTCCGCCTGACGACGAAGTCCTTGCGCAGAGGGTGTCCCTCGAAGTCGTCCATGCAGAGAATGCGCTTGAGTCCCGCCCGGCCCTCGAAGCGGATGCCCATGAGGTCCCACACTTCCCGCTCGAGCACGTCCGCCGCCTTCCACACGCCGACCAGGGATGGGAGGCTCGGCTCGTCGGCGCCGGATTTTTCGGCGCTCACCCTGACCGTGAAAAAGCCGACGCGTCCTTCCCCGCCCCTGTCCAGGAGGCGATAGGTCAGTTCGTAGCGCTCCGGCCGGTCTACCGCGACTATGTCGAAGAGGATGAAATCGCCGAGAGCCTTGAGCGCGGCCATGGTCGCGACGAGCTCGGCTGCCGATACGGCTATCTCCCTCGCGCCCTCACGCATGGAGCTTCGCCTTCGCTATGGCCGGGCTCCGCAGCTTCGCTCGGAGCTTGAGGAAGGCGTCGATGAGGGCTTCGGGCCGCGGCGGACAGCCAGGCACGTAGACATCGACGGGCACGATCTTGTCAACGCCCTCGACCACGGAGTACGAATCGGCGAAAGGCCCGCCGCAGATGGCGCAGCTGCCCATCGCCATCACGTACTTGGGCTCGGGCATCTGGTCGTACAGGCGCCGAAGCAGGGGGGCCATCTTGTCCGTCACGGTCCCCGCGACGATCATGAGGTCGGCCTGCCGCGGCGAAGGGCGGAATACCTCGAAGCCGAAGCGCGAGAGGTCGTAGCGCGCCCCGCCCGCGGCCATCATCTCGATGGCGCAGCAGGCGAGGCCGAAGGCGACCGGCCAGATGGAGTTCGACCTGCAGAAATCGAGGCCCTTCTCCACCGAGGAGAAGGCGATATAAATGGCGTTGTTCTTGAGTTCCTCTACGTCCCTCTCGGCTAGTTCCATTCGAAGGCTCCCTTGCGCCAGGCGTACCAAATCCCCATCGCGAGCACCGCGATGAATATCGCCATCTCGGCGAAGGAGACCATCCCCGAGGCCTTGAAGGTCAGCGCCCAGGGAAAGAGGAAGACGGTCTCGACGTCGAAGACGACGAAGACCAGCGCGTATAGGTAGTAACCGATCTTGAACTGGATCCAGGTCTGTCCCTCGGTGTCGAGTCCGCACTCGTAGGTGCGCTCCTTCTCCCTCCCGCCGTGGCGGGGGCGGAAGAGCCAGTTGGTCGCGAGGACCACGAGTGCGAAGAGCATTCCCCCCGCGGCGAAGATGACGAGGGGCAGGTATCCCGTAGACATATGCGCCTCCGCCCCTTCTAGAAGATCGCCGTCGCCGGCAGCTTCTTGGTCTTGATATAGCCGATCATCGAGGGAGTCACTATTTTCGCGATCGCCGGCAGGACGTGGGGCATCATGTGGTCCATCGTCTTGGGCATGAGGTCGGGCATCTGCTTCCGCATGTGCTCGGGCATGGCGATCATCCCCTCGATTATCGCGAGCATGGCTGGCATCACCTTCGGCATGAGTATGGGCATGAGCAGGGGCATCATGCCCGGCATCATCGCGGCCATGAGCCTGTCGAGGCCGGGAACCTTCGCCAGCCGCATCATGCCGCGCAGGGGCAGGGGAAGGGCCGCGATCATATCCGGTATGAGCATGGTCATGAGCTTGGCCATGTTCTCCGTCTGCATGAGGGTAATGACTTTGTCGAAGACGCCCCACATCTCGAGCGCGTAGCCCGTCGGGTCCGGCAGGTCAATGCCGAGGCCCTTGGCGGCGAGCGACGCGAGGTCCTTTACCGGCATGTCCTGGTGATTCACGTCGGCAGATACCCGCATCTGGAACTGGCAGCAGGGGCAGAGTGCCACGACGGCGTCGGCCCCGGTCGCGATGGCCTCGTCTATCTTGCGCTTGCCGAGCACGTTGGCGGTGGGCTCGGGCTCGCTGATGCGGGTCAGGACCGAGCCGCAGCACAGCGCGTCCTCGCGGTTGTGCGCCATCTCGACCAGAGTGACCCCGGGTATGGCCTCGAGCATCGTGCGCGGAGGCTCGTATATCCCTCCGGCGCGCCCGATGTGGCAGGAATCGTGGAAGGTCACCTTCAGGTCCACGCTATGGGTGAACTTCATCTCGCCCGACGCTATCTTCTCGGCGACTATCTCGGAGTAGTGCTTGGCCTCGATGCCGTACTCGATCCCGAGCTTCTTGGCCCATTGCGGGTAGTAGGTGTGCCAGGTGAGCCAGCAGGCGGGGCAGGAGGCGACTACCGTCTTCACCCCCTTCTCCCGCATCTTGGAGATGTTGTGCCTCATTATCTCCTCGAAGACGTCCCAGCGCCCCGAGACGAGCATCGGTATGCCGCAGCAAGCTTCGTCCTTGCCGAGGGTGGTGAACTCGATCCCCGCCGCTTCGAGGAGGCGCGCCGAGCCAACCGCGATGTCGGGCTCGACGAAGGAGGCGGTACAGCCCGCGAAGTAGGCGACCTCGGCCCTGTCCTTGATCTTGGCCCTAAGGTCCTCCGGGATCCACTTGTCGCGGTCCGCGGCGAAGCTGGCCCAGATGTTCTTCTCCTTGCGCGCGCTCGCCGCCATGAGCTCGAAGGCCGGGAAGGTCATCTGCTTGCCCGTGTTCACGAGCTCTCCGCGCATCACCGCCCAGGAGTTCTCTATGGGCAGGTCCAGCTGGCACTCGAAGTCGCAGCGCTCGCAGGTCGTGCACATTAAAAAGGAGTCGGTGACCTCCTGATCGAATTTGTCCTTGCCCTCGGCAACACGGCGGATGAAGGCCCACTTGCCCCGGGGGCTCGACGACTCCCAGCCCTTGCCGTCATAGAGGGTGCAGACCTGCCTGCAATAGCCGCAGCCCGCGCAGGCGTAGGCGTACCAGACGATGTCGCCGGGCACGCCGCGCTTGGCCTGCCAGACCTCTTTGAGCCGCGGCTTCACCGTGTTGCCCATGATCCTCACTATGGGCTCGAACCAGAGCGCGAGGGTGATGACGAGCTTCATGAGGGGTATGCCGGAGAGCTTGCGCGAGTTGAAGAGATCGCGGTCGTCCTTGTCCCGCTTGTGGCCCTGCCAGAGCTTGAGCCTCATGCCGTGGACGGCGCGGGCCTCCTGGGCGAGGAAGAGGCCGGAGGCGTAGGCGCGGCCGCCCAGGCGCTTGGCGAGCCTCAGGATGCTCAAGGAGAGAGTGAAGGCGAGGTTGAAGCTGAACTTCCTCGAGTCGTGCGGGATGAGGCAGAGGAGGATGACCTCCTCGCCCTTCACCGCCGTGGCCTCGACGACGACGGGCGGCTTGATCATCGCCTCGAGGCGGTTGTAGAAAGTCGAGAGGGCCGAGAGGGGGATGATCACCTCGGCGGGAACCATCGAGGGGCCGATGCGCTTGGCCTTCATCGGATTGAAGCGATCCGCCCACTCGTGGTCCCTCATCCAATCAGGCAGCCAGGAGGCGCCCGCGGCCGCCACTATCGCCCTTAACTTGGGCTCGGCTTCGGCCGCCCTCGATTCGGGGCAGGCGAGCATCATGATGTAGGATTCCGGGAGAATCGGCCGAGGGTGGGGCTCGCCGTTGTGCGTCTTGGGCGGAACCAGGTTCTTGAGCCGGGCGGCCGTCGGGTTCATGAAGCCGACGTGCCAGAGCGGCAGTCCCTGCCTCTGCGCCTGGACGATGATCTCCTGCACCTTGGATATGGTTAGGGCTTCGATCGCGAAGACTCTATCGGCCTCGCTCCTGCGCAGGCGGATGGTGAGGCTCGTGATAATGCCCGTCGTGCCCATAGCCCCGCCCACGAGGGCGAGATCGCGGCCGGTCAGCAGCCGGCGCGAGCCATCGGGGTTGATCAGGGTCGCCGATTCGACGTTCTGCTCGAACCAGCCGTACTGGTAGCTGCCGAAGCCCCCGCCGCCCTGGGCCAGCCAGCCGCCGACTGTGGCGCCGGGGGTGCTCGTCGGCATCATGCGCGGAGCGAGGCCGCGGAAGGCGAGCTGGAATATCAGCTGCTTCCATACTATGCCGGGCTCGACGGTGGCGGTCATTTTCTCCGCGTCGACCGAAATGACCTTGTCGAGGTGAATCAGCTCCACGACCACCGCGCCGTCGGGGGGCACGACGCCGCCGTAGCCGGAGGTCGCGGCCGCGCGCGGCACGACCTGGACCTTGTTTTTCGCGGCCCATTCTACTACTGCGGCTACCTCGGCCTCGCTCCTGGGTTGGACTATGGCCGAGGGAACCGTGCGGCCGACGAGGAGCTTGGGCATGGAGGGCAGCTCTCCGATGTCGCTCTCGTAGAGGTGGCGCTCGCGCTCGCTCACGTTGATTCGCAGGCCGTCGATGCGTTCCAGCGAGGCGAGGGCCTCGGTACCCAGATCCCTAAGCTTCGACACGGTTTTCCCCCTGAAGGATCTCGAAATTCTGTGAGGGTAATTC
Organism: Spirochaetaceae bacterium; assembly: GCA_025355995.1. Lineage (GTDB taxonomy): Bacteria > Spirochaetota > Spirochaetia > Treponematales > Rectinemataceae > UBA1306. The sequence continues at coordinate 63,136 of JANXYQ010000071.1, forward strand.
TATTTTGAGAAAAGTCTAGTCGACGAACCGGAATCGCTCTGTGACCAAAGCTACATATCGAGGGCTCAATCTTCGATAATCCGGATCGAAATGTCGAAGCCTCTGGGGGAATTACGACGTTCCTAGATCCGTATGCCCTGAACGGCCAGCGAAACCAGGGCTACAGCCGCCCAGCAGGCCAGCCCGAGGAGTATCGGCCGCAGGCCGTTCTCGATCAGCTCCCTCGGCTTCGTGTTGAGGCCGATTGCGGCCATCGCTGCGCAGATGCCGAACTTGCCGACGTCGTTCAGCGTCGGGAACGATTCTGCCGGGAGTATCCCGATCGTCCGGACGAGGGATGCCGCGAGGAAGCCCAGGACGAACCAGGGGAAGATCTTCGCGAGGTCGACGTTCCCGCCTTTTTTCGCTGAGCCGCGCTTCCGGTAAAGCGCGAGTATCAGGGTTACCGGGATTATCATGAGGGTGCGGGTTAGCTTGACGACGGTGGCGTAGCGACCCGCCTGGTCGCTATAAGAGAAGGCAGCAGCCACCACTGATGACGTGTCGTTGATCGCCGTCCCGGCCCAAAGCCCGAATTGGCTATCGGACATCTTGAACAGGTGGCCGAGGGCGGGAAAGACGAATACGGCGATAATGTTGAAGAGGAAAATAGTAGAGATCGCAAAGGCGACTTCCGTATCGTCGGCCTCGATCACCGGGGCGGTCGCCGCTATAGCGGAGCCTCCGCAGATCGAGGTCCCGACGCCGATCAGTATCTTCGTGTTCGCGTCGAGGCCGAGGGCTTTCCCGACAAGATAGGCCGTGATGAAGGCTGCAGTGAGCGTGAATAGCATGACGGACAGGGATTGCAGGCCTACCCGCGCTATCACGCCGAGGTCCAGCCCGAAGCCCAGGAAGACGATCGAGTATTGAAGGATCTTCTTGCTCGAGAATCGTATCCCTCGATCCAGATATAGCGGGCGCTTGATAAAGGAGAGGATCATCCCGAGTAGGATCGCGAAAATAGGCGCGCCGACTATGGGGACCAGCTTCCCGAGGTACCAGGCCGGGATGGCGAGCGCGATGGTCATCAGGGTGCCTAGGGGCCAGGCTGGTTTAGCGTTCACGATTTGTCCTCGGGTGGCGATGGCGGATGGAATACGATAATAGATGAAGGGCTCAATGCGCAATCCGCTCGAGCGTCGTCTTCGGGCTTATTCGGTTCGCCTGGCCCTGGCCAGGGCCGCGTCCATCGCGTCGAGGATGTCCGTCGAGAATATTTTCGCGATGAGGCCATTTCGCCTTTGGGCGATGAATTCCTCCCACTTCGCCGCGGCGCCGGCCGGCTCCGGCGATATCTTTATCCCATCCAAGGACGCGATGGCGTCCGTCTCCAGTTTGGCGCTATCGATGCTGATTTCCCCGGCCATTCTCTCGACCACTTCCTCAAGCTCGGGCCTAAGCGCGGCGGGCCCTTTTCCCAACTCGACTTGTTGAGGACTATCGCGCCGATGAAAGGGAGCACTCGCGCCCCCCGCGCTCTGCATGAGCTCTACGACCTTGTCATCGCCAGGATTTTCGGAGAGGAGGAACCTCGCGAGGTCCGAGGAATTCTCGATGGGAGACCTGGAGAAATATCGTATCCAACCGTCCTACGAGAGGGCGAGGACGACGTAGCGGTTCCCGAGCCTCGATTTGATCAGCGGGCCCACCGCTGCGAGGGCCGCGTTGAATTCGGCATCATCGGCGAATCTCATCATCGACGACGCGCGGATTCGCGGCTCCGGGCAGGCCGTAGTAGGTGTCGAGGTGGGCGAGGAAGGCCGAATGCGCGGCGCCCTCGTATCCTGGAGAGGCCGGCAGTCGCAGGAGGAGCGATCCGTCCGCTAGGCGCGAATTCGTCCAGGCTCCGCCCATGCCGGAGAGCTCGGCCTCTAGGAGCTCCGCGAAGCGCAGCTGGCCCTGGGACGAAGGTCGATCCGGGCCATCCAGGACCGAGGCGCTGTCCATGCGGACATAGCGCAGGAAGCGGTCGAGGACTTCGGTCATTTTTCCTTCATGGTCCGGTATCTCTCCAGATCGAGTATCGAGCATTCCGATGAGAAGCCCGCCGGCTGGACCCCCAAGGACTGGATGAGCCTCGTCCAAAAATTGACCTGGGCGCAAGTGCTGGCGATCACCACTATCGCGCGCTCGGAGAACCTGTAGCGCAGTTCGTCGATCACCTCGGGAGTGAAGGCTACCGGCGTCGAGGTCGCGCAACGGACGTACTCGAGGGCCGCTCGCTCGCTTGCGCTGATGCTGGCTACCTCATCGAAGCGCCGGATGCCCCTCAACGCGAGGATTTCCTCGTCGTCGACGCCGCTCTCCCGATACTCCTTCGCGTTCATGTCGATGCAGAAGGGGCAGGAGGCCAGGAAAGACACGTAGACGCGTATGAGCTTGAGTAGGCGCTTCGGGACTTCCGGCTCCTCGTGGGCTATGAGGCCTTCCATGAGCCCCGAGCCCCAGAAGGCCTTCGGGTACCAGGCGAGGATCCGATTGGCCATGAGCGGTTTGCCGAGGCGACGCTCGACGATCGCGAGCATGGCCTTCAGCAGCCAAGGCATTCGAGAAGGCGGACTCAAGTAGCCTATGGCGTCCGGCATGGTTTTCCGCGATCAGCGCGGCATGTCGTCCAGGCTAAGGCATCGATGACTATCTTGGCATGTCATCGATGCCGCCCGCGTTCATCGCGTCGGTAAAGCCGGCCTGCTTGAGGAGCCTCGCCGCCTGGGCGCTGCGAGCGCCAGAGGCGCAGTAGAGGATAATGGGCTTGTCTTTCGGGCCGAGCTCTTCCAGCTTCGAGGGCAGGATATTCAGGGGGATATTGACGGCCCCCGGATAGGCTTCGTCCGCGAACTCACCGGCAGTGCGTACGTCGATTATCTTCGCTCCGGCCTTGATTTTGTCCTTTACGCTATTTCCAGCCATGTCGCTCTCCTTTTCTCTCATTCCAGGTCGAAGCCGCCGTCGGCGAGGATGGCGAGGTAGCCTCCCGTGACGTTGACTACGTTCTCGTAGCTGTTTTCCTTCAAAATGCGGGTGGCCAGATGGGACCGGAAACCCGATCGGCAGTGCAGGTGAATTCGAATTCCCCTCGGCACCTCGTCCAGCCTGAAGCGCAGCTCGTCGAGCGGCACGTTGAGCGATCCCGCGACATGCCCATCCTGGTACTCGTTGACGTTTCGCACGTCGAGGACCAGGGCAGGCTCGCCTCCTGCCTTGGCCGCCGCCAGGGAGGCCTTGAGCCCGGCTGCCGTCTCTATCGGCGCGTAGCCGGAGAGGTCGTTCTGGGCGATGAAGGCGACGATGTTGATGGGATCGTTGGCCGACGAGAAGGGCGGCGCGTAGGCGAGGTCGATCTCGGCCAAGTCGTCCACGGTCATCTTTCCGTGGAGAGCCGTCGCGACCACATCGATGCGCTTCTCCACCCCCTCGCCGCCGAAGCCCTGGGCGCCGAGGAGCTTCCCGCTCTTCCTTTCGTAGACGAGCTTGAGGGCCATCTCCTCCCCGCCGGGATAATAGGATGCATGGTTGTCCTTGTAGAGGATGGCCGCGCCTGCGTCGAAGCCCGCCTCCCGTGCCGCCTTCTCGCTGAGGCCCGTCGAGGCCGCCACCCCGTCGAAGGCCTTGAAGACGCTCGTGCCGAGGGCGCCGCTGTATTTCATGCGCATGCCGAGGGCGTTCGAAGCCGCGATGCGTCCCTGCCTGTTCGCCGGCCCCGCGAGCGGCATGCGCACCCTGCGTCCCGAGACCATGTGCAGGACTTCCACCATGTCTCCCGCGGCGTGGATATCGGGATCGGAGGTTCGAAGCGCATCGTCCACCTCGAGGCCGCCCGAGGGGCCTATCGTCAATCCCGCGGCCTTCGCGAGGGCGAGCTCGGGACGGACGCCTATGGAAAGCAGGACCATGCCCGCATCGACGAGGGAGCCGTCGGAGAGCTCGGCCTTCCGTTCCGCGCCGCGCACCGATTTTAAGCCGAGGCCGGTTATCACACGGACGCCCTGCTCCTCGAGCTTGGCGGCGATCATAGCGCCGAACTCGGGATCCATCGTCGACATGATCCGCGGCATGAGCTCGACGACGGTCGTCGCGAGGCCCCGCTCGCGGAAAGCCTCCGCCATCTCCAGGCCGATGAATCCGCCGCCGGCGATGAGGGCGGATTCGGGCTTCTCTTTCTCGATGTAGGCCTTGATCTTGTCGACGTCGGGAACGGTCCAGAGCTTGAAGACATTGGCCGAGTCGACCCCTGGCAGGGCCGGCACGATGGGATTGCCGCCCTGCGCGAGGATGAGCTTGTCATAGGGAAGCCAGGACTCTCCTTCGGGGCCTTTGACCCTGACGCGCCTGCCAGTCCGATCTATCTCGACTGCCTCGGTGTCGACGAGGACCTTGACTCCGTAGCGCGCGTCGAAGCCCTCGGGAGTCTGGAGGAGGAGCTTCGAGCGCTTGGCGATAGCCCCGGAGATATAGTACGGAAGTCCGCAATTGGCGAAGGAGACATAGGGTCCGCGCTCGATCAGCGTTATCTCCGCTTTTTCCGATATTCGCCTGGCGCGAGCGGCAGCGGTCGCCCCGCCCGCCACTGCGCCGATGATCACGATCCTTAAGCCCATAGCAACTCCTAGAGTGGAGATTTACTTATCTATAGTATAAGCATGTTTTTGCGAGTTGAAAGTGACGGAGAACACAGAAGACTGTCTTCTTGACGGCCCTCCCGCCGAGATCATCCGATTAGTTTTCCCACGAGTCGCTTGATTGGTGGTTGAAAGGCGAGGATGGGCAGGGCTGCGAGGACATTCGCATATCGTTTGCCGATCTTGATTTTATGCTCCTCGATCAGTGGATCATCGCGTTGAACAAATACCCGGTGAGCATGATCCCGACCGCAACGACGCTGAAATAGATGGCCAGGAGTTGCGGCTTTAGTACCTTACGAAGGAGGATCGCCTCGGGCAGGGAAAGCGCGGTCACCGCCATCATGAAGGAGAGCGATGTGCCCAATGCCATGCCCTTCTCCTTAAGAACCTGTACGATTGGAATGACGCCCGCCGCGTTAGTGTAAAGCTGCACGCCGATGAGGACTGAAAGGGGGACAGCGTACCAGACCCTGGGGCCCGCGTACCTCACGAGGAAATCGGCGGGAGCGTAGCCGTGCATGAAGCTGCCGATAGCGATGCCGACGAGCACATAGGGCCAGACCTTGCCGACGATCTCGCCCACATAGCCGAAGGCATAGCTGACGCGATCCTTCTAGGTCAGGGTCGGGGCAGCCGCCTCGCCGGAATGGATCTTGTAGACGTACTCCTCGACCCACTTCTCGAGCTTCATCCTGCCGATTATAGTGCCGCTCACGATGGCAATGACAATGCCGCTCGCGAGGTAGAGGAGGGCGATCTTCCAGCCGAAGAGACCCCAGAGCATGATGAGGACCACTTCGTTCACCATGGGCGCGGATACGAGGAAGGAGAAGGTGACGCCTAATGGTACGCCGGCCTCGATGAAACCGATGAAGAGCGGCACCGCCGAGCAGGAGCAGAAGGGCGTCACGATGCCGAGGAGGGCGGCGAGGATATTGCCGATAAATACGGGGACCTTCTCGAGGCCGCGCTTCGTCTTCTCCGGGGGGAAGAAGCTCCGCAGGAGGGAAATGGCGAAGATTATGACTGCGAGAAGGAAGAAAATATTAGCCGTGTCATAGATGAAAAAATCCAGCGCCGAGCCCAGGGCCGAACCGCGAGAGAGACCTGCCGCATCGTAGACGAGCCAGTCGACGGCGCTCTGCCACATGACTTAAGCTTTCTTCGCCGTTCGGTAAGCCGCTGCCTGGGACGCGCGGCAATCGCGGGCCATGTCACGTGCCTCCCTTGAGATACTGGGCGGCTTGATCCTTCGTGAGGACTCTTCCAACGCTCTTGACCGTCCCGTCTATCGCGAGGGCAGGCGTCATCATGACTCCCATCGCCATGATCGCCTCTATTTCCGTGACCTTGTCGATCTCGGCTTCAATTCCGAGCTCTGCCACCGCTTCGCGGGCGTGCTGCTCTAGCGCCTTGCACGTGGGGCAGCCTGTTCCGAGTATTTGAATCTTCAAGACACTTTTGACTATTGTTGCCCAACATTGCAACTTACTTGTATGAATGAACGGGAGACTCGGCGATATGCCCTCCGGGCGGAACTGTTCAAAGCCCTATCGCATCCGATGCGACTTTTCATGCTCGAGAAGCTCAAGGACAGGCCCTGGTGCGTCTGCGAGCTTGCTGCGGAAGTGGGGATCGAGAAATCGGTCGCATCGAAGCATTTATCGCAACTGAAGAGCGCGGGCTTGATCGAAGACGAAAAGCGCGGCACGCTCGTCGAATACCGCCTCGTCGCGCCCTGTATCTTGGAAATGGCAGCGTGCGCCGAAGGCGCTATCCTAGAAAGCAGGCGAAAACGATTGGACGTGGTTCCGACTGCATAGGATTGACAGCGCTTCGTGATGGACGTCACTGACGCGGTGCGCTGGCTCCAGTAAACTTTGATTACCAGGAGCAGTCATGGATAACAATACATCCCTATATCTCGGGATCGCCGCGCTAGCCGCATTAGTAATCTTCCAGAGACTGCGAACGCGGAAGGCCCCAGCCCCCGTGGTGCTCGAGAAGATAAAAGCGGGAGCGCGCATCATCGACGTTCGCAGTCCCCAGGAATTCGCCGGCCCGTCGTATCCCAAGGCCAAGAATATTCCCCTAGACTTATTGCCCTCGCGAATGGCGGACCTGCCGAAGGACAAGCCGATCGTGCTCTACTGCGCCTCGGGCGCGCGTAGCGCCCAGGCCGCTCGGATGCTCAAGAAGGCAGGATTCCAGGACGTGGTGAGCGCCGGGGGGCTCGGCAACATGCCTAGGTGAGCAGCTACCCTGTCCGCTCAACGAGTCGATCCGCCTCGGCCTGATTTTCATCCTCGTAGATTAGGTCTTAGCGGAGTTTCTTGGAATCCAGCCAGGTCTTTTCCATTCGGTACAAGGGACAGCTCTTCGTCGTATTCAGCTTAATGCCCGAGGGCTGGAAAGCGTCCGCTCCGGCGGCCTCGTCTATAAGCTTCCTTATTCCGATCTCGGCGGACGAGGCTAATTTCTATATCGCGGCGGAGTCGCTCATGCATCCCACCTCCGTCGCTTACAGATATGAGCATTCGGGCTCCAAAGTCCGGAAGACTCGTCTCGCCAAGGAAGGAATAGCCATCGACCTGGGCCTGTCGCTTTTACCTACTCACCGTCTCATCCCTCGAGAAGGCGCTCTTTCGAAAATAGGATAGGTTCATCAAGGTGCCTCATATTCAGCGTAATTTAAAGGGGGAAACTTAACTGCATCCTCGCGCTTGCGTCTTGCATGCGCCACCGCAGAGGAGGCCTGAGTCTTCGAGCTCGCCCCGAGCGAAGGCCAGGGCGGCGGCGCGCGCTGATCCGGAAGCGCCTCGAGCGACCGCGATACCATTAGCCCTGCAGACGTGGATGGCGCCCTCTCCGATGCAGCCGACGACGAGGGCGCTGACGCCGAGCGCGGCGAGGCGGGACATCACGACCGATCTGCAGCCTGGGCCTATCGCTGCCTCGATAGTTTCGGTGCCGCTCAGCGCTCCGTCTTCACCGATCGAATAGACGGATAGTCGCTCGCAGCGGCCGAAGTGAGTTTCCACCTGTCCGCGCGAAGTCGTCGGAACGGCGACGAGAATCGGATTCGGCTCTACCTTTTTAACGGCGATGGTTCCGCCCTCGATGCGGAGCTTTTTCCCGTTGATCAACGCGTCGGCCGTTTTTTTCCTGGCCGACTCGATGATCCTGCCGAAGGTCTGACGAGATACTCCCATCCGCTGAGCAGCCGCCTGCTGGTAGAGCCCTTCCAGGTCGGCTAATTTAAGCGCTTCGACCTCGTCGAAAGCGAGGACAACTTCCTCGCCGATTCCGACGCTCGCGCCCGACGGCCGGAATCCTCGCTTCGCGGGAACGGACGCGACGATTCGTTCGATTGTAGGCCTTGGCATCTTCTCTCCTTGCGGTGCTCCACTAGTATCGTAGCCCCATCGAAGGCGCGAATCAATCGCTGGACTGCGGGATCGACGAGTTCGTACCTGATGAAGCCTCCCTCCCGGGCGCCGTGGACGATTTCCGTCGAGCGGAGTATCCCGAGATGTTGCGATACGATGCAGGGTTTGAGATCAAGGGATTGGGACAGAGCCGAAACGGTCGCGGCGCCTCGACTACGTGACATTGCTATATTCAACCGCGTCGGATTGGCAAGAGCCTTGAGTATCTGTACTCGTCGAGTGACCGACCCTTCATCGAGAGGATGTTTCCGTTTCAAGTCTCCCCTCCATTTGCGCGGTTGACGAATTATGATGCTAGACGAATAGATTCAAGTTCGAGGAATCGGCTGCCTCGAGATAGCTCGCGACCCCGCCTATCTCGACTCCGTCCATGAGCTCTTCGCGGGCGACGCCCATAATGTTCATTGACATCTGGCAAGCGGTAATCCGAACGCCAGCCTTCAATGCGCTTTCGATCATGATCTCGAGCTGATCGATCCACTTCGCGACCATCCTTCCCTTCATCATCGTGGCCCCGATGCCGCCGAAGTTCATCCTCGAGAGCGAGAGCTTCCGGGAATTCCTCGGAAGCATCATCCCGAATATCCTTCCCATGAAGTCCTTGGTGGCCCTGGTCCTCTCCCTGCGCTTGACGACCGAGAGACCCCAGAAGGTGAAAAACATCGTGACTTTCTTCCCCGAGGCGGCGGCTCCGTTGGCTATCACGAAGCTCGCCAAGGCCCGGTCGAAGTCGTCGGAGAACACGATGATAGTGGCTTCCTTCGAGCCGACCATCGGCAACGAAGGCATCGCCAAGACGCGCGAGGACGCCGATGCGCCGGAGGTCTTTTGGATGCTCACTTCGAAGGTTCCGCGCACTTCCTCTATCCCAACCAACGAATTGCCCGTGAGATGGCACCAGGCCTTGGCGTCTCGCGCAAAGCCTGCATCGGTGGCTCGTATTCTCAGCGTCGCCCTTTCGGATACCCTATCGAATTCAGATTTGAGGCGCATGATGGGACCGGGACATTGAAGACCGCAGGCGTCTATGAGGATGGTCTCGGAGGATCGGGCCGCGATCGCCTCGGGCATCCCGGAACCCTCGCCGTAGGCTACCGGCTCGGCAGTCGTTTTTCCGAATCCTTGCTTGCCCGGATGGAAGATATCTCGAATCGCGGTGTTGGAAATGTTAATCGAGCCCGCGATATGACCGAGAGCGAATTCCTCCGGAGTTCGTACGTCGAGAATGAAGGCGCCATCGGCCTTCCGCCCGGCGACCTCGTTCCAGCGAACTTGCGCGGTCAAGCCCGCTCGGAAGTTCTCGGCGACAAAGCCCGCGTAGTTCACCGGGTCCTTCGCGCTCGCGAAGGGGGGCGCGTAGGCGTACTCGAACCTGGTCAGCGCATCGATCCCGGCGCCCATCGAGAGGAAGGCTGCTATTACGTCGATCCGCTTGTCGACGCCCTCGTAGCCGACCGCCTGGGCACCGAGCAACGTGCCGGTAACGGGATCGAAGGCGACCTTTAGCGAGAAGGGCTTGGCATCGGGATAGTAGCCCGCATGGCTCGAGGGATGGACGATGACAGCCTCATGAGCCATGCCCTCGCGCTCGGCAGCCTTCTCGGAGAGGCCCGTGCAAGCGACGGTCAGGTCGAAAACCTTCGCGATGGAAGTCCCGATCGCGCCTCTATAGCCCGCATTGTCCTTGCCCTTGACTATGGTATCCGCGGCTATACGCGCCTGTTTGTTCGCAGGGCCCACGAGCGGCACCATGGCGGCCTTGTGCGTCAGGGGGCTCATGCGGCTATCGACGAGGATGGCTCCGCGCGGGTCGAGGGCGAGGCCGGCATCCCTCGCGAGCTTCGTATCGGGTCTCACTCCGATCGAGAGGATCACCATATCGGCCGGCAGATTCCTCCCGGACTTCAGCCTTAATACGACCCTTCCGTCCTTGCGCCCGAAAGCCGTCACAGAGTCGGCTAGGTAGAGCTCCACCTCCTTGGCCTTGATGTGCCGATGCACGATAGCTGCCATCTCCGGATCGATGACGTTCATCACCTGGTCGAGGGCCTCGACGATCGTCACGAAGACCCCGCGTTCCCGCAAGTTCTCCGCCATCTCGAGGCCGATGAAGCCGGCGCCGATGACGACCGCCCGCTCGGGCCGCCTGGCGTCGATATGCTCCTTGATGGCGTCGATGTCGGGGACCGACCTGAGCGTGAGGATCGCGTTCGTCGTCGATGCCGGGGATCGGTGGCTTGATCGGTTCGGCGCCGGTCCTGACATCGACGGCGAGCGTGTCCCTGAATTTCTAGGGCGTCATGACGAAGAGCTTCGAGCGCTCTTTAGTGATTCCGCCCGCGTAGTACGGGAGGCCGCAATTAGCGTAACTGATATAGGCACCGCGCTCGAGGAGGATAATCTCCGCTTTTTCGTCGAGGCGCCTTAGGCGCGCTGCAGTCGTAGTGCCGCCGGCTACTCCTCCGACAATGATGTACTTCGCCATTACGGCCGCCTCTCGATCTATTTTTAACAGTATGATTTTAGCGAGAAGCGCTCTGTGACCTAGATCACAGAGCGCACTCGTTCAGTGAGCGCACTCGTGACCGGGCTCTCCATGACCCTCGCAACCGATGCCCGAGTCGGCCAAAGTGCCTTTCGCGAAGGCCCCCGCAGCCGCGCGCGCGTCGCCCGTTGCGCCTCGCACGACGGCGATGCCGTTCGAGGATAGGACCCGCACCGCGCCTTCTCCCATATTGCCCGCCACCATGTGGGTGACGCCGGCGCGGGCGAGCACGGAGGCTATGTCCGACTTGCAGCCGCAACCCTCGGCCGAGGGGATCGTCGCCTGGTTCGCGAGCGAGCCGTCCGCCGCTACGCTAAACACGAGGAATTCCTTGCAGTGGCCGAAATGCTCGTCCACGAGCCCATCGCGAGAGGGAACAGCGATCTTCATCATAGCGTCTCCTTATCCCCGTATCGAAATTTCACCCCCCTTCTGTCCGGAGGGCCTTCCCGTTCAACATCCGTCCGCGGTGGACGAGCCGCAGGACTCGCAGCACGTCTGCTCGCCGCAATCGCAGCCTCCCTCTTGGGGGGAACGAGCTGCGGATATGGGCGCTTGAGTCGATTCCGCCACGAAAGCCAGCTTGGCCGCGTCCTTCTTCACCTCTTCGGGAAGCTCCGACCAGCGCAGGGACTTCGCCTGCGCTACCTCGCGCCTCCATGGCATCGATACGATGAGGGGCAAGCCGAGACGCTCGGCACTGTGGCCATTGCCGTCGTCGAAGAGCACGATCTGCTCGCCGCACGTGGGGCAAATGAGGTAACGCATGTTCTCGACTACTCCGAGAACCGGGGTCTTGAGCATCTCCGCCATCCGCACCGATTTGCGGACGATCATGGACACGTAGTCCTGCGGTGTAGCTACGATGATCACTCCAGCGAAGGGGATGGTCTGGAAGGCGGTGAGGGCGACATCGGATGTGCCTGGGGGAAAGTCGACGACGAGGAAGTCGAGGTCTCCCCAATCCACGTCCGTCCAGAACTGCTGGATCGCGCCGCCGAGAAGGGGGCCGCGCCAGATCACCGGAGCGTCCTCGTCCTCGTGAAATAGGTTGATGGAGAGGAGCTTGATCCCTTCCTCGTTGACGACCGGGAAGAGCTTCTCGCCATCGGACTCCGCCCGAAAGCTCTCCAGGCCGAGGAGCCGCGGCATGCTCGGCCCGGTGATGTCCGCGTCGAGGACGCCGACCGACCTGCCCTTCGCCGCGAGGGCCTGGGCGAGGAGGACGGCGACGGTGGATTTACCGACGCCGCCCTTGCCGCTGACGACTCCGATGACGCGTTTGATGCGCATGTTATGCTTCTTTTCGGGAACCATTTCCATGAAAACTCCAATCAGAGAAAGATTTTCGTACCACAAGAGAGCCAACTGACCTTGCCGGGCAAGGCTCCATGAAGAGCCGCGAATCCAGGCAGCCCCGTGCAGTGCGAGCAGTGCACGGCCTGCGCCTCGAATGCCGCCAAGGCGAGGGCGATCCTCGCAAGCTCAAGCCCGCTGATACCGACGAGATGGAAGCCGCCGATAATGGCCCGTATCGGACGGCCTGGGAAGACGAGGCGCGCCGCCTCGACAATATTCAGAATCCCCCGATGCGCGCATCCCGTGACGATGACCAGTCCCGACTCTTCAACGGCGACCAGGGACGGCTCATCTTCGAATAGATCGGGCAGCTCCTCGCCCCCATCGATCCTGCGGAATCTGGGATCGATGTTCGTCTCGTAGACCATCTCGGCGCTCGGCAGAATATAGAGGCCGCTCGCAAGATTCTCGGTCGTGCTTACGCCCATCGTAGGGGACAGCCGTTCGGGCAGGAAGGGCCTGGGAAGCCCAATTTCCTCGCAAGAGTCGCCTTCTTTGGCGATCCTGGGCGCTCGAAGCCGCGCCCTACGAACAGTTGAGGAGGATCGTCCTTGAAAATCTCGAAGAACAGCTTTGCGCCGCCGCTTTCGATATACAGCGATAAGCCATGCTCGCCCCGAAGTCCTCGCTTTGGGCAATAATCGTCCATAAGCGATGTTATGGTCATAGGCTCATAATGAGCGCGATGCGAGCGACTGTCAAGAGATAGGGAAAGGCCATGTAGCTATTTCAAGACATAAGCTGTGAGTGGCGGGAAGCCGTTGAAATAGATAGAGGAGCAACTTTGAGTGTAGGCGCCCGTCGTGAGGATATAGGCGCGATCCCCGATTTTGGCCCCCTGCGGCATCTTGTAGGTGTAGTTCTCGTAGAGTATGTCCATCGAGTCGCAGGTAGGTCCCGCGATCAGGGTATCCAGGGCCTTACCAGAAGCCTCGAAGTAGATCGGGTATTTTATGGCCTCGTCCTGGGTCTCTATGAGCCCGCCGAATTTCCCGATATCCAGGAATACCCACGTGTAGCGCTCGTGCACCGATTTTTTGGCCAGGTTCACGATCTCCGACGCGATGACGCCCGCGTCGGCCGTCAGGGAGCGCCCGGGCTCGATGATGTTCTCCGCGTAGTCTCCCAAGGGATCCGCGGGCTCGAGGTAGTTGGCGGGAAAGCCTTCGCCCATGTTTATCATCTTAAGATCGACGTGGATCTCCTCGCGGATGGAACGGAAGAGCAGGCCGGCGGTCGTGAGGGCCGAGGACCACTGTCCGACGTCCCGCTGCTGCGAGCCGGGGTGGAAGGAGAGGAGGTAGGGTTCGAGCCCGGAGCCGCATTCGAGATCATAGTGAGGTCGGTCATCGAGTCCGTCACGAACAGCCTGACTCCCTTCGCGAAGCTGTAGGCTATGTCCCGCTCTCCTCTGTCGGCGAGGCCTCGATTCCTCACTCGATCTCGAACAATGTCGGTTATAGACTGTCTCACATGAAAAAGCGAGCATCGATCGTAAATGGCCTGGGTGGCGGCGTTGGTGCCTGGATCGTCGAGTCCACGCGCGGGTAGAAAAGGCCATCCATTTTGGCCCGAGCTCGTCCGTTTGGCATTTGGTCTTCGACTCGACAGCCTTGAAAAGTGCAAGGAACTTAAAATATTTCATGGACGCATCGTTACCCATGCCCGAAAATGAAATACTTTTCGGGGGGCTTGTTGAATAACGGAATACCGCTGCGCATTGTGACCGGCTTCCTCGGCTCGGGGAAGACGACGCTCATCAACGCAGTGCTGGCCGGCAGGTCCGGGCAAAAGCTAGGCCTAATCGTGAACGATTTCAGACCGATCGCCGTAGACTCGGCATTGCTGGCCGCCGCATCCAACGGAACTCCGGCATCCCGTATCGAGATACGGGAGCTGAACAACGGACAGCTGTTCTGCAGCTGTTTCGTCGGTTCCTTCATCGACGCGGTCGATTCCTTCGCGGTCAGCGGCCTCGACGCGCTCTGGGTCGAAGCTTCGGGTCTGGCGAAGCCTGCCCCCCTCCTCGACACGATGGCCGAAATCGAAAAAAGGAGCGGCGACACCTTCGATTTCCGGGGAATGGTCTGCGTCGTGGATGCCTTTCGATTCTTTCTTCTGGCGTCGGTCGTCGATGCGATCGAGGGGCAGGTCGCGTACTCGCGTTACGTCGTCGTCAACAAGGCCGACCTGGTTTCCGATGCCGAATTGGAGCGCGTGGTCGAGGCCCTCCGCTCCATCAAACCCGGAAGCGAGATACTGACGACGACCCGGGCCGTCCTTCCGCGGGGGGCCCTGGAATCGGGCTCTCGCGAAGCGCAAATCAAGCTTCGCGATCCAGCCTATGCCGGATGGGGAGAGCGAGGGCGGCCTATCGCCTTCGGCTTGAGCGGCGAGGGCGCGGTCGACGAGGCGGGCCTCCGCGCCTTCCTCGTGCAGAAGAACCAGTCGTGGCAGGTGACGCCTTCGGCCTTTGCCTTCCATCCGCTCCTTCGCTACGCCGCAGGAGCCCGCCGTTGGGACTATGGCGTCGTCGCCAGGCCGCCAATCCGCGGGCGTCGCGATGGAGAAGGCGTCGGCCGCCTTGAGTGCCTGGACGACGCGGAGAATCTCGTCGAAGTTGCGCCCGAGGCTCAAAGGATGATAGATGATGGTCCGGATGACGCCCTTCGGATCGATGACAAAGACGGCGCGGACCGTGCAAGATGGTCAGTCCCGTCATTAAGAGGCTGGCCGGCGAGTATAAAGGGAGGATCCTCACCGTCAAGATCGATACCGAAAAGAAGCAAAACCTTGCGAGGCAATACGACATCACCGGCTTCCCGACCATCATGCTTTTCCACAAGGGCAAGATCCTGATGCGCCTCTCCGGCGCCTACCCCTACGCCAGTCTGAAGCAGGAACTCGAGAAGGCGCGCGCGTCCCCGCCTCGCTGAAGCTCCAGCCCTAGAGGCCGAAGGTCAGGCCCATCAGGGCGATCATCTGTCCCCAGGTGATGACGGAAGCGTCTCCGAGCCCCAGTAGGCTGACGCTCGCCTCGTACATGATGACACTCGGGACCGAGAGCGCCATCACCGCGAAAGCGTAGGGGAGGAGGGTGGGCAGCACATGCCTCGAAACGCGCCGCCATCTCCCGGCGCCCAAGGCCGTAGCCGTCTCGGTATAGCCCTCCTGCTTGATCTGGCGCGCCCTGGCGTAGACGGTCTTGAAGGCCGCCGACAGGACGATCAGGAACGGCAATAAAGGCATCAACGAAAAGAACTCGTAGATCCGATTGATCAGGCCGTCCCAGATCCCGCCGTAACAGGCTGTCACGATTCCCAGGACGATGCCGGTGAAGACATCGCGCCTGGAAGCATCGGTGCCCAGCCAGCCTGAGGCTGTCCCCTGAATTATTGGCGAGGGAGGCCTCGGCTCGGCTTGCCCGGAAGCGAGGTACTCCGCGACCAGAATGCCCGAGGCCTTAACCTGGCTCAGGACAATGCGTCCCGCCTTTTCTTTGGATACATCCAGGCTTTCTCGGAGGAGCTCTTCGCGCGAGCCGTCCTCTCAGTCCATCGGTAGCGACTCGCGCATTTTTCGCCTCTATTCCTTTATCTTCGATTTCAAATCGGGCATCGTGTATCCGAATCGGTCCCTCATGTCGCGTAAGGGCTTGTCGGGCGGGAAGTCCTTCGGCAGCCCGAGCTTCTTGATCACTGCGCCCGGGCTCGCTTTCAGCGCCTTCGCGACCTCGTCGATGCTCATAGTGCCTTCGAGGGCGAAGTCGGCGGGAACGACTAATGAAGCTTCGGTTTTCACAGCGGGCTTGGGCGCCGCCGCGGCGGCAGGATCGGCGGGAATTAGGTTCCCCTTTTCCCCGGCATAGGGCAGGCCGAGGATCTTCGCCACCGCGACGCGCACGGCATCAGCCTCGAAACCGGGAATGCCCGCCAACTTCCCCGTGTCCTTCAGCATGGACTCGGGCGGAACTTTCTTCGCGTCGACTCCGACCTCGCGGTAGAGACGCTCGAGTTCGATGCCGAAAGACGTGGCGACAGTTTCATACGTCGACGAGCCCTTGATGTCCTCGATTTTTAGCGTCCCGACGGAGGCTTGCTCTATTAGCGACTTGGGCGCGAAGCGGAGCATGCCCAGGCCCTGGCCAACCAGGGCGGCGCCGATGTAGATCGCGAAACCGATGACGACTATCGTCACGGTCTTGACGGCCTTTCCGCCCAGGGTCGCCGAGAGGGTGCGCTTCTTGGTCGGGCAGGCCGTGACGCACTCCATGCAGGCGATGCATTCCGCCGAATCGATGACCTTGGCCTCCGACACCTCGACGTTCATCGAGCAGACTCGATCGCACTTCGAGCAGGAGATGCAGGTCGAGGCCTCGCGCTTGATCCTGAGGACGGGAATTCGGCCGAGGATGGCGTTCACCGCCCCGAGGGGGCAAAGGTACTTGCAGAACGCCCGCTCGTAGAGCATCGACAGCGCGAGGATTACGATGAGGAGGACGAGGCCTACGGCGAACTCCGCCCAAACCGCCGTCAGCCCGGCGGAGAGATGCCCGTAGGCGGCCATGGGATCGTAGGGCCGGATGACGAGATCGCCCGCGCGCCACGTGAAATAGAGGATCGCTGCGAGGAGGGGATACTTGACCCATCGGAGGATCGCATCCAGCCTCCGCGGTACCGCGAATCTGCGCCGGAAGAGCTTCTTCCCGATCCAGCCGAAGACGCCTTGCAAGGCTCCGAAGGCGCAGAACCAGCCGCAAAAGAAGCGCGAGAGGACTATGCCCAACGCCACGATCGCCCCGAAGAGCACGATCGTGCCCGGCTCGAGCCTCTTCATCAGGTCCCCGCCGGCGATGAACTTCAGCAATGTCTCCAGTCCGCCGAAGGGATCTATGGCGTCGATCGAGGGAATGCCCTGCAGCCTCTGGTGCAGGAAGGCGAGGACGGTCACGCAAGCGAGGGATATCCCTAAGGTTATGCGCCGAACGATCTGGATACTGGATACTCGCGTGGCCAAAAAGGCCTCCTCGATTACGAATAGCAGCTAATCACGATCATCCTGACGGAATCGCCCGAGGCTGTCTGTGAGCTCGGTCACAGTGACCGAGCTCCTGCGCTCATGCCTTGGGGATGGCGATATACTTTTCCGGCGCCTCGTCGAATGCCCGCTTGCAGCCCGGGGCGCAGAAATAGATCGTATTGCCCCGGTAGTCGCTCCTCAGCTTGGCCTCGGCCGTGTCGACCGTCATGCCGCAGACGGGATCCAGCGCGTACCTGCGAAGCGCGCTCTTTTGGACGAGGCGCACGAGCGCGGCCATGCTTATCAGGAAAAGGGTAGACATCAGCGCCCCGGTTATCCATACGGCGAGGGCCGACACGTTGACCATCACGCCGAGCATCGCGCCCATCATGCCGCCCATCATGCCGCCCATCCCGCCGTCCATCATGCCCATGAGGCCGCCGACGCGGCCGAAGGCTACGCCGAAGAGGACGCCGACGAGCACTGCGACGAGATTGCTCACGAACATATCCGTCGCGGCGCCGATGAAAAAGCCGAGGGCGATTCCCGTCATCATCCCGAAGGTCATTCCGATCATCATGCCGAGCATCTCGGTGACGGATGCGCGATAACGCTGAAGGTAGAGGCCTACGCCTCCCGATATCGCCATGACGATCGCGCCGCAGATAACGGCTATTGTTAATGGCATAGCCGTCTCCTATCGGAAGTTGACCTTGAAATCGAAACGGAGCTCTTCTGGCGCCTGCCCGGGGCGAGCTACGCGGACGATGATCCTCCAGGGACCAGGCATGGAAAAGCGCACCCGACCTAGATAATGTCCCTTGCCCTGCGACGCCGCGGCTACGATGTTCTTGCCCATGCGCATGTTGGTCATGTCCAGGTCGAAGGAGAGCTCCGCATCGTCGATGGGTTTGCCCTCGGCATCGGTGACGAGGGCCTCCAGCGTAGCGGGGCCTCGGGTAGGGGCGGAGGGGTCGCTTATCAAGGTAACCAGGTAATTCGCTGATTGCCTTTTCCCGAGTATTCCGGACGGCGATGTGGTCGGCGTCATCGTTTGCGCGGTAGCGCCGGGGAATGCATAGAATACGACGAGCGCGAGTAAAGGGAGTATCCTACGTGCTTTCGGCATATGCATTCCTTTTGAGCAAGAGTCTAGTGCATGGAGGCAAGTTCCACCAGGTCAGGCCCGGATCGGCCGCTCTTGTCTCGGAGGGCGGGATCGGCCCCGCGGACCACGAGGAGGGCTGCCGCCTCGACCTGGCCTGCCTTGGCGGCCGCGACGAGCGCGGTCGCTCCCTCGCCGTCACGGGCGTCTATCAGGGGCGTGTCGCCGTGCGCGTCGACCGGGCGCTCCAGGCCGGAGCCGTCGTACTTGACAAGGGCGGATACCCCCTAGTGCTTCGAAAAATCCGCAGTGACGCCCTTCCCGAATTGGACGAGCCCGGAAGTGCTTGCCCGGCCCAAGGCGAAGACATTCCCGCTAGCATAAGTGGCGAGGTCATAGTATCGACAAGGGCTTCGCTCGGGCGGGATCTGGGCTTCCCAGAGTACCTTTCCCTTCGGATCGAGCTTTTTCAGCGAGCCTGCGGCGATCGCGAAGACCCCATTCCTGGCCGGATAACACGCAGGCGTTCGGGTAATCCTCATTTGCATCGAAGGCGCGGACCCACTGGGCCCTGCCGGCCGCGTCGTACTTCAGCACTATGGCCGAATAGGCTTTTTCCAGATCGAGGGCCGCGTCGTCGCCGAAATCTACCCGTCCGCTCGCGCTGTCCCGATGGCGAAGATATTGCCGCCGACGTCGACGGCCAGCGTGGAAATAGGGTGGGGGCCGATGCCTTCGCCACGGTACGGACCCACAGCGGTTTTCCGGCCTGGGAAAGCTTTAAGATAAAAGCGCTATCGACGGGCTGCGGCTTGATGACGGCTCCGCCGCCCAAGTCATACCTCGCGCTTTTGAAGATACTCCCCGCGAGATAGACATTTCCCGCAGGATCGGCTGCCATCGAGGGGCCCATGAGCGAGAAGCCGTCCTGCTCGATGCTCCTCGCCCAGCTACCTACGAGGGGCGGGCTTTCGGCTCCGCGTATGATCGGCACGCCGGGGCCGATCCCAGCCTGGCGGGCGAATCCGCCGACCGTCTGGGCGGAAGCTGCGATAGGAAGGAGGACAAGCATCAAGCCAAGGCCTTTTAACATCGCGTAGCTCCTCAACTGCTGCCATGCGTTGTTTTACTAGGGCGCATGGGAATTTTCTTAATTATTCCCTGATACCTCTTTATTATATATGGATTGTAATGCCCGCTATCGCAAGCCTCGGCTTCGCCCGATTTCGCAGGCTCGGCCGAGAGAAAAAAAACCTTCGGAATGATCTCGTTAGCCGCGACCCAGCGTAGGGCTGTGGTGGCGAGCGGAGCTCTTTAATGACCGTAGCAGGGGAGAGTCCTTTCGCTTTCAAGGCGAGGCCGAGCTCGACGAGGCGGGAGCGCCTAACCTCGCCGAGGGCGAGGCCGGCCGGGAGCGAAGTCTCGATCTCGCGGGCGCGGCCCTCCCTGTCTTGGCAATGCCGGCGAGTTGCGCGCTGTCCATGGGCGAGGCGCTCCAGGATATAGGTGCTTTCATATTGCCAGAATGCCCTAAGCCAAGCACCGAAGGGCTTGGAGGCCTCGGGGCTGTCTCCCTTCTTGTCGACGAGGCCACGCGCTCTGAGGTCGGCCACGATGCGCGCCGCATCGCCCGCGGCTAGAGGGGCTTCGTGCAATGCGCGGAAGAGCTCTTCAATCGAGAAGGCGCGGGCCAGGCTTCGACGGCCGGTTGTGGGCTCGGGGATTCCGTCGCGCATCCACTCGGCGACGAGGAGAAGCGCTTGGTCTCGATCATCGGTCCCGAGCGAGCGGTGGCCGAGGCGGAGGCCTGTCACGGGGTCGCGAAACTGTACGCAATAGAGGCCCGTCGCGCCTCGTTTAAAAACTGAAAACTAGCGCATCCACAACTCCCGCGGGATCGCCTTGCTGGCGATCCTGCTGATGATAGGTTGTAGCTGCTCCGGTTTTCTGGTCGCGAGCTTGTAAGTAATTGCCCTGTAAAGCCGAGATCCGGAATCGAACCGGACACCTGCGCATTACGAGTGCGCCGCTCTGCCAAATGAGCTATCTCGGCGTGCGGGGGCAACTATACCCGAGGGCGCGGCGGTAAATCAAGGGGAAGCGCCTGCCGGGCCTGGGCAATTTGTGGAGACTTAGTCGCCGGGCCTTAGTATCTTTTTCGAGGGGACTGAATCGATG
>JANXYQ010000082.1 GCA_025355995.1 Spirochaetaceae bacterium
CGTTGACGAAGCTCTCGTAGTCCTCGACGTTGAAGAGGGCCTTCGCGGAGTCCGTCACCCTCCAGACGACGATGGCGCCGATCTCGATCGGGTTGCCGTGGGCGTCGTTGACCTTCAGCACCTGGGAGCCGAAATTCTTCGCCTTCAGCGTGACGCTCCGCTTCTTGACGAAGGGGTTGGTCCAGGAGAAGCCGGGCTCGCGCGCCGATCCGGCGTACCTCCCGAAAAAGGTGAAGACCTTGGCCTCGTTGGGCTGTACGATGAAGAAGCCTCCCATGGCCAGGCTGGCTAGGACGAAGAAGGCGAGGTCCGCGAAGAAGGCCAGGCTGGGGCCCGAGGCCTCGACCTTCGGAGCCAATGGGACGAAGAGCCAGATCGCGGCGGCATAGGCCGCGACGACGGCGAGCAGGGCGACGAAACCGTTCACCCTCCAGAGTTTCCTTTCGAGCAAGTCTTTCATACCGTTTCCTCCCTATGGAATCGAATCGAAATCCGCTATAGGCCGTGTATCCAGTCGGCGATCGCCTTCAGCGCCTCGGGGGCGAAGGTCTCCTCTATGGAGGCGTATTCGGACGGCGAGCCCGTGTTCGAGTGCTGGAAGAGGTGGTTGAGGCCAGGCAGCTCGACAAAGGCGCTCTTCTTGTTCGCGCCCGCGACGACGCCCTTCCCGAGGGCGGCCTTGATCCCGCCGAGATCCTCCTTTGGAGGTACCTGCAGGTCCTTCCCGCCGTTGAGGGCGAGGACGGGGATCGAGGTGGCCGCGAGGTAGGGGACAGGGTCGAGCCTGAGGAAGGCCCTGAACCAGGGCGAGGCCAATTGCGCCGCCGAGTCGTCCGCGTGCTGGCGAGCCGCGGCCCTGTCCTCGGGCTTCATCGCCCTATCCGCGTCCAGCCAATCGAGAAGGGCCTTTTTCGCCTGGGCCTTCACCTCGGCCTCGCTCCCCTGGCCGCCCGCGATGCCGTAGAGGCGCCGGTTGATTTCCATGGCACGGGCGATGGCCTCGTCGGTCTCGCCTCCCGCCTCGGCGATCAGGCGGCCCTGGAGGTAGAGGAGCTCCTCGCCCCTGATGCCGGGCCCGGCGAGGAGGACGGCGAAGGCGACCTTCGCGTTGCGCGACGCCACGATAGGCGCGATGAGGCCGCCCTCGCTGTGCCCGATTATTCCGACCGCCCCTTTCTTGGCCTCGGGCCGCGCGGCGAGATACTCGAAGGCCGCCTCGACGTCGTCGGCGTTGTCGAAGGTGGTCGCGGAGGCGAAATCCCCCGTAGAGGCACCGACGCCTCGGTCGTCGCAGCGCAGGCTGGCGATGCCGCGCCTCGCCAGGTAATCGGCGATGACGAGGAAGGGCCTGTGGCCGAGGAGCTCCTCGTCGCGGTTCTGGGGGCCGGAGCCCGTCGCGAAAACGACGGCGGGGAAGGGGCCTTCGCCGGATCCATTCGCGTGATTCGCTGGAATGACAAGTGTGCCGGCGAGCTTGATCCCGGCCTTCCTATTCTCGACCACTACCTCCTCGGTTTTATAGGGGAAGGGCGGCTTGGGTTCCTGCGTCCTCGCGGCCGAGGGCGCCGAATCCCTCTTTTCGAGGGCTAGGGGAAGGCTCATCCCGCCCTGGGCCCACTTTCCTTCGATTTTTTTCCCATCGGGCGAAAGCGTTCCGGAAAATTCGGCCTTGATGACCTTGGATTCGATCCTGACGGATCCTTTATCTATTGAAACGGCCGAGACCGGAATGCCCTTCGCGCCTTGGCTCGGGCTGTCGATCGTCGCCTTCAAGAGTCCGCCTTCTTCGGAGACCGTGAAGACGAGAGGAAGGGCCTGTCCCTGGATCTTGAGATCTCCGACCCAGATGCCCGCCAGGGCGCTCGGACCCTCCGCAGCGAGCGGAAGGTTTGCAGAGGCTAAAAAGCCGGAGATGAGCGCAATCCCGCGGATGGCGTTTTTTAATCTAGAAGTGGCCAACATTGGTATCCTCCTGGTATCAAATCGATACTAATATGATATCATATTCGTGTCAGAGTCAAGTAACCTTCCGATCCAGGGACGGCCCAAGGCTCTATCGAGCATTTTTTGCCCATACACCTACACAGAAATTAAGCTATCCTACTTGCCGAGCCCTGGGGCCCGAAGCTATCATTCCCACTATTATGGATAAACTGATCATCAAGGGCGCCCGCGAACATAACCTAAAGAACATCGATCTCGAGCTCCCCAGGGACAAACTCATCGTCATTTCGGGACTCTCAGGCTCCGGAAAGAGCTCCCTGGCCTTCGATACGATATTCGCCGAGGGTCAGAGGCGCTACGTCGAGTCCCTGTCCGCCTATGCCCGCCAGTTCCTGGGTCGGATGGACAAGCCCGACGTCGACTATATCGAGGGCTTGTCGCCCGCGATCTCGATCGAGCAGAAGACGACCCACCGCAATCCGCGATCGACGGTCGGGACCGTCACCGAGATCTACGACTATTACCGCCTTCTCTACGCGAGGATCGGGATTCCCCACTGCCCCAGCTGCGGCCGGGTAATCCGCGAGCAGAGCGTAGACCAGATCCTCGATACGATCCTCTCCTGGCCGGCGAACACCAGGCTCCAGATCCTGGCGCCGGTGATCCGCGCGCAGAAGGGGGAGCACAAGAAGGTGCTCGAGGACGCGGCCAAGCAGGGCTTCGTCCGCGCGCGGATCGACGGCGAGATGCGCGAGCTCGCCGCGGAGGGCGCGGCGGAGTACAAGCTCGAGAAGCAGAAGAAGCACAGCATCGAGATCGTGGTGGACCGGCTCAAGCTGGCAAACGATTCGCGCAAGCGCCTCGCCGAGTCGGTGGAGACGGCCCTCGGCATAGCCGAGGGCACGGTGATAGCGTTGCGCGATGCCGCTCCGGAAGGGGCGGGGGGGAAGGGCCCATCGGGCGCCGGGTCGCCCGCCTTTATCGAGGAGTTCTTCTCGCAGAAGGGAGCCTGTCCCGAATGCGGCATCTCCCTGCCCGAGATGGAGCCCCGGCTCTTCAGCTTCAACGCGCCCCAGGGCGCCTGCGCGGTCTGCTCGGGACTGGGGCAGAAGCTCGAGTTCGATCCCAACCTGGTAATTCCCGACCGCTCGCTCTCCTTCAACGAGGGCGGCTGCATCCCCTACAATCCCGAGGCCGCCTGGAACCGCAGCCGCTTCGAGGCCCTGGCCAAGCACTTCAAGTTCAGCCTCGATACGGCCTTCGAGGATCTGCCCAAGAAGGTGATGGACGCCATCCTCTACGGGACCGACGAGGCGGTCAAGATCAAGTACGAGAACCGCGAGGGCACGGGCCGCTTCGAGTACGAGTCGCGCTTCCCCGGCATACTCGCCGACCTCAAGCGGCGCTACCTGGAAACCCAGAGCGACGGCATTAAGACCTGGCTCGAGCGCTTCATGAGCGAGAAGCCTTGCGACGCCTGCGGCGGGAAGCGCCTGCGTCCCGAGGCCCTCGCCGTCACCGTCGGCGGCATCGGCATCAATGACCTCTCGGTGATGTCGGTCGAGGAGACCCTGGCCCACCTCTCGAAGCTCGCGTTGAGCGACACCGAAAAGCAGATCGCGAGGCAGATCACGAAGGAGATCACGGCCCGCCTGACCTTCATGAAGAACGTCGGGCTCGAGTACCTGACCCTCGAGCGCAAGGCCGCCACGCTCTCGGGCGGCGAGGCCCAGCGCATCCGCCTCGCGACGCAGATAGGCGCCTCCCTGGTCGGCGTCCTCTACATCCTGGACGAGCCCTCGATCGGGCTGCACCAGCGCGACAACCAGCGCCTGATCGACACGCTCACCTACCTGCGCGACATAGGCAATACCCTCGTCGTGGTCGAGCACGACGAGCAGACCCTGCGCACCGCCGACTGGATCGTCGACCTGGGGCCCGGCGCCGGTGTGCACGGCGGCTACGTCGTCGCCCAGGGCACGCCCGAGGAGGTGATGAAGAGCCGAAAGAGCATCACGGGGCAGTACCTCGCCGGAGCGCTGTCCATCCCCGTGCCCGCCGAGCGCCGGAAGGGCAACGGGAAGGGCATAGCGATCCGGGGCTGCCGGGAGCACAACCTCAAGGCCATCGACGTCGAGCTGCCTCTGGGGCTCTTCGCCTGCATCACCGGCGTCTCGGGCTCGGGCAAGTCCACCCTCCTCACCGACCTCCTCTATCCCATCATCTCGAACGAGGTGATGGGCACGAATTGGCCCGAGGGCGATTACAGCGAGATAGAGGGCCTGGACAACATCGACAAGATCATCAACATAGACCAGAGCCCCATAGGCCGCACCCCGCGCTCGAACCCCGCCACCTACGTCGGGGTCTTCACGGGCATACGGGACCTTTTCTCCACCCTCCCGGAGTCGAAGGCGAGGGGCTGGAAGCCGGGCCGCTTCTCCTTCAACGTGAAGGGGGGCAGGTGCGAGAACTGCCAGGGCGACGGCACGATCAAGATCGAGATGAACTTCCTCCCCGACGTCTACATCACCTGCGACGTCTGCCACGGCCACCGCTTCAACTCCGATACCCTCGGCGTCCGGTACAAGGGCAAGAACATATCCGAGGTCCTCGACATGACGATCGAGGAGGCCAGCGAGTTCTTCGAGCACATCCCGCATATCGCGCACAAGATGAACACCCTGCTCTCGGTGGGCCTCGGCTACATCAAGCTGGGGCAATCGGCCCTGACGTTGTCGGGAGGCGAGGCCCAGCGCGTCAAGCTCGCCTTCGAGCTCTCCAAGCGCGGGACCGGGAAGACCCTCTATTTCATGGACGAGCCGACGACCGGCCTCCACTTCGCCGACGTCAAGCAGCTGATGGAAGTCATCCAGCGCCTGGTCGACGCGGGGAACAGCGTCGTGATGATCGAGCACAACCTCGACGTGATCAAGCAGGCCGATTGGATAATCGACCTGGGACCCGAGGGCGGGAATCGCGGCGGCGAGATAGTCGCGGTCGGGACGCCCGAGAGGATCGTCAAGGCCAAGGGCTCCTACACGGGCAAGTACCTCAAGAGCGTGCTCAAGTAGCGCCCTTTACCTCGCGAGCGCTGTCCGTATAGTATTCTCGCTAATGCCGCACCGCCGAGTTCACGCAGCGTTCCTATGCGCCGCCTTCTGCCTCGCCGGCGCCGGTATCGGCAACGCCGAAGGCGTTAACGTGGAAGGCCCGAGCCGCGCCTGGGGCGCGGACGAGCCCTCGCCGGTTGCCGCGCCGACCCCCGATGCGCCGGCAGCCGGCGACCAGCCTAGCCTGCAGCGCGACGCCCTCCTCGTCGAGCTTTCGACGGCGGGCTTCTACGAGCTCGTGGCTCGAGCCCGCGAGCTCGCCCTGCCGGACTCGGGAACCGCCGACGAGCTCCGCGCCCGCCTCTACGAGCATTACGGTCTGAAGGCCGCGGCCGCGGCCCCCAAGGGCAGGACGGTCACCATCCAGAGGGCGGGGCAGGCGAGCTACGCGAAGGTGGAGGACGAGGAGGGCGGCGTCATCAGGGCCTCGGGAGGGGTGATCCTCACCCTCGTCGAGGCGAACGGGGACAGCCACCGCATACAGGCGGACAGCATCGCCTACGACCGGGCGCGGTCGATGGTGACCGCGAAGGGCGCCGTGGGCTATATCCGGAAGTCGGGGACCTCGACCGAGGTCTTCAGCGGCGAGACCCTGAGCGCGAACCTCGACGACTGGTCCGGCCTATTCCTGGACGGCACGCTCAGGCGCTTCGGCAACAAGAATCCGAAGACGATCGATGAAATCGTCAAGTACTTCCTAAGCCCAAGGACATTGCTGCCCAAAGGCGATCGGGTCCTGATCATCTCGGCCGACACCATGCTCAAGCGTTCCGCGGACGTCATGGTGCTCAAGGACGGCGTGATCACGTACTGCGAGGCCGACGATCCCCATTTCAGGGTCAAGGCGAGCCGGATGTGGCTCCTCGGGGATAAGGAGTGGGCGGTCTCGGACGCGGTTTTCTACCTCGGCAACGTGCCCATACTCTGGTTGCCCTTCTTCTATTACCCCGGCGACGAGCTCATCTTCCATCCCGTCCTCGGATATCGATCGCGCGAGGGGCGATTCCTCCAGACGACCGTCTACC
Organism: Spirochaetaceae bacterium; assembly: GCA_025355995.1. Taxonomy (GTDB): domain Bacteria; phylum Spirochaetota; class Spirochaetia; order Treponematales; family Rectinemataceae; genus UBA1306. The sequence continues at coordinate 6,083 of JANXYQ010000082.1, forward strand.
TGCTCGGCTCCAAGCCGCCCAATGCGAAGAAGACCCAGCTCCTCGCCTTCGAGGAGGACGCGGGCTCGGCCAAGCCGACGAAGGTGAAGGGCCTTTTCCTTCGCCGCGTATCCGGTCCGCCGCCCAAGGACCTGGGCAGCCTGAAGACGATGGCAGACGTCTATTCGGGGCTCGGCGGCTTCGCCGGCATCCAGGGAAGCTTTCCCAAGCTCGCCTTCCTGGACAAGACCGACATCTTCCTGGGCCTCGGCTTGAGCAGGACCGTCTTTCCCCCCGCCGTAACCGGAACGAGCGCGTATTCGCCCTATGTGAACCAGGGCGATTATGCGAGCGTCTGGAACGGCTCCGACTTCCTCGGTCTCTCCCTGCCCGTCCGCTTCGGGCTGGACCTCTCCACTTCCCTGCACGTCGGGAGCTTCGCCGCGAACCTCGCCCTGCCGCTCTACTCCGACACCTACTTCGACCAGGATTTCCGCAATCGATCCGAGGACATGGACTGGCTCAAGATCCTGAGCTCGACGGACAGCGATGCCGCCTCCTCGACGATCGCCCAGCGGACCCAGCTCGTCCCGAAGCTCGACGCCTCCTTCTCGTACAAGCCCAAGGCCCTCGATCCCTGGGTCTCCTCGATCGACATCTCGAGGTTCAGCGCGAACCTGACCCTGCTCTCGAAGAGCGCGACGCTTCCGGAGGACTCGACCCTCGCCTCCTACGACCCTGCCCGGATTTTCTTCTATCCCTCCTTCCTCCGCCCGATAGACGTCGCGGGCTCCATCCGGGGAAGCCTCTTCGGCGTGCCGCGGCAGACCCAGCCCGCCAAGCCGGATAAGGCCGTCGGCGACGCCGCGCCCGCGGCCCCCGAGTCGCTGAGGAGCCCCTGGGACGTCGTCGCCGGGACCGGCGACGAAGCGAAAACCCAAGACCCGGTACCTCCGCCTGCCGCCGCGCCGATCGAGGATTTTCGCCTTCCGCAGAGGGCCCAAGCCTCGTCCGGCTCCAAAACCCAGGCTTGGACGGGCTCGGCGACCTGGAACCTCAGCCCCTCGATGTTCGTCGAGGATCGGTACAACAGCGATTCCTGGGTCCTCCCCTCGTCGATCGACTACTCCTCCCTGCTATACAGCCTGCTTTCCTACCGGCTCGCCGCGGGCGTGGACGCGACGGTCGCGTACGGAGACCTCGTCTCCTCCTCCCTCGGCATTTCCTACGCCGACCAAGCCCAGCGACGGCCCGTCCTCAATACCGATCTCGCCAGTACCGCCTCGTACGCGCTCGCCGACAATCTCTACAAGAGCCGCCGCGTCGGGGAGTCGGCCAAGCTGACGCTCAAGCCCCTCGCCTCGTCGTGGCTCTGGTCGGCGACCCAGCTCAGCTGGGGCCTGGACTCGACCATATACGGGCTCAAGTACGACTCGAGCTCCTCCGCCTTCAAGGAGAGCTGGCTCTCCTGGAATCCCGAATCGATAACGGCGCACAACGTCTCGGCGACCGTTTCCGCCCGCCCGAGCGGCCTCGCCCAGAGCGTCAGCCTCACGGCCAGCCTCCCGCCCCTGCTCGACTCCTATGCAGGCAACCTGGCGCTGAACGCGGGGCCCGCCTCCCTCGCCCTCCAGTCCCGCATGTACAGGAAGGCCGCGGGTGCTGCCTTTTCCTACGACCCGATCACCGCCGGCCTGACGGTCGGGACGAGCCCCGGCCCGACCCTCAAGGACAGCTTCGTCTACGACGCCACGGGGGACACCATCGGGTCCGGCTCGAGCGGCGGGCCGGTCTCCAACTCGACCAGCCTCTCGTGGGGCTTCCTGAACGCCTCCTTCGCCGCCAGGCGGACGCGCTCCTACAAGCCCGTCGTCGGCTCGGGCTGGGTCGCCTTCGGCGAGGAGGCCTTCGCGCCGAGCGACTTCTCCCTGGCCCTCAATCCCGTGCTGAAGAGCGCCGCCGACGCGGCGGCGGAGGCGCCCGCCTGGTCCCTCTCCTCCAATGTCCAGCTGTCGCAGAGCCTCGTGCGCTTCTCGGAGTCGAGCCTCAGCTTCGGCCTGACCGCGTCGTTCAAGGTCGGCGACCAGCTCACCCTCTCGTTCGCGAGCGTCTCCCAGAATTCCTCGGCCTGGCGCTACTACGCCGGCCTCTTCGGCTCGCAGCTGGCCAGCGGCGGCTTCTCCGCGGATTCCTTCCAGAAGAGCCCCTTGACGGATGTCTGGGAAGCACTCCAGGTCTGGGACGGCGCGACCCTGAGGGACAGCCTGTTCAAGCTCAAGTCCCTCTCGGTCAAGGCCTCGAGGGACCTCCACGATTGGACCCTCTCCGCCGAGGTCGCGACCGCGCCCCTCTACGACTCGACCTCCAAGTCCTATTCGCTCAATACCACCTTCACCTTCCTCCTCGCCTGGAAGGACATCCAGGACATCAAGACCACGGTCAAGAAGGACACGGCCGGGCTCAGCTATTGACCCTCCCCGGGCGCGTGTTGCATTTTTCCATTCGCGCGGGTACAGTAGCCGCAGGAGAGTAAGTGGACGGCACCGTCGGCATTGTCCTGGAGAAGACGAGCGTACTCGCGGACCTCTGCGGGGCGAACGACTATAATCTCCGAGTCATGGAACGCCTCGTCGGTAGCCGCATCTTCTGCCGCGGCAACGAGCTGTTCCTCGACGCCGAGGACGAGCCTTCCCGCGAGCTGTTCCGCCTCCTCGTGGAGCGCCTCGTGGATTCCATGGCCGAGGGCCTCCCTCCCACTCCCGACCTGATAATCGCGATCCACGCCGACCTGACGCCCGAGGGCGCTCCCCGGGACGGGGCCTCGTCCTGCGGCGATGGCGGCCAAGGGGATTTCCTGGAATCCTGCGTCCAGATCCCCGGCGGATTCGTCAAGGTCTTCCCGCGCAGCAAGACGCAGTCGCTCTACCTCAAGGGGCTCGCCACCCACGACCTCGCCTTCGCGATCGGCCCGGCCGGCACGGGGAAGACCTACCTGGCGATGGCCTGGGCCCTCCGCGAGCTCCTCTCGAAGTCCAAGCGCAAGCTCATCCTCACCCGCCCCGTCGTCGAGGCGGGCGAGAGCCTCGGCTTCCTCCCGGGCGATCTCGCCCAGAAGATCAGCCCCTACCTCCGGCCCCTCTACGACGCGATGGAGTCCCTCGTGCCCTTCGAGGTTGTGCGCCGGCTCGAAGAGAGCAGGGCCATAGAGATCGCCCCCCTCGCCTACATGCGGGGCCGGAACCTCTCCAACTGCGTCGTCATCCTCGACGAGGCGCAGAACACGACCAAGGAGCAGATGAAGATGTTCCTCACCAGGCTCGGCGAGAATTCGAAGGCCATAGTCACGGGCGACGTCACGCAGATCGACCTGCCGCGCAAGGGCGAGTCGGGCCTCGTCCACGCCCTGCAGCTCCTCTCGCGCGTCGAGGATATCTTCGTCTGCCGCCTCGACTCCCGCGACGTCGTCCGCTCGGCCCTCGTCCGGCGCATCATCGAAGCGTATGAGGCCGAATAAGCACCCTCGCGCGGAACGCGGCGGGGACCGGGGCGCGGAGCATCCCGCGTTGCGCCTGTTCGCCGCGAGGCTGCGCGAGCGGATCGGGCGCCGCTCCGCCCGCCGGCCGGCCCTGGACTTCCGCTCGGTCGCGACGCTCGCGGCCTGCAGCGCGGCCGCCCTCGTGCTCCTCCTCGCCTTCGGCCCCGGCTCCGTCGACTCGCGGGGCGGTCCCGCGGCGCTCGAGGAGGGCCGCATCGCGGAAAAGGACATCACGGCCGATCGCGAGATCAGCTTCGTCGACGAGAGCGCGACGCGCCTCAGGGTCGAGGCCGAGGAGCGCCTGGTCCTGCCCGTCTTCGTCGTCGACGTGAAGCCGGCCGCTCGGGCCGTCGCGCGCTTCAGGGACTTCCAGGACCTCGTCGTCGACCTCTCCTCGCGGAAGGTAGCCGGGGATACCCTCTACCTCCAGGTCCAAAGCGCCTTTCCGGGCCTCCTGACGAAGGAGGACGTGCTATCGCTCTCCCGCTCGCCCCTGAGACCCCAGGCCCTCGCCTTCGCCGACGACATATTGCGGCGCCTCCTCGACCAGGGTATCGCTGCGATGCCGGCCTCCGGCCTCGAACCCTACAACCACGACTATATCGAGCTCCGCTCGCTGAGCGACGGCAGGCCGGTCGCGGCGGAGATCCCGCTCAACCGGCTCGTCACGCTGAAGACGCTGAGGGAGGCCGTCGACGCGGAGGTCGCCGACCAGCGCCTCGCCCGGCCCCTGGCCGCCGTCTCCGCCGGGCTGGTCATGAGCCTCGCCGTGGAGGACGCCTTCTTCGACCAGGAGCAGAGCGCGCGTAGGCTCGCCGCCGCGAAGGACGCCGTCGAGCCCGTCGTCCGGACCATCGCCAAGGGCGAGCGCATCGTCCGACGGGGATCGATAGTCAGCGCCCTCGATGCCGCCAAGCTCGCGGCCGCCCGCGGCGCGGTCTCGCGCATGGACTGGGGCTCGGCCGCGGGCGCCATCGGGCTCCTCGCGGCCTCGCTCTGCCTCTGCTCCTTCCTCCTCGGCAAATCGGTCGCGGGGGTCTCGATCAAGCGCGCGTCCATCGGTCTCGTGGCCGTTTCGAGCTTCGCCTATTTCGCCCTCGCCCTCTTCCTCGGACGCTTCGCGGCGCCCAAGCCCCTCGAGCTCGCCTTCATGCTGCCCTCGGCCCTCTTCGCCATCATCGCGACGATACTCGAGGGGCAGCGCTTCTCCGTCCTCCTCGGCTTCGTCCTGGCGGCCCTCGCGCAGTCGGCCGTCGGTCTCGACGGCAGGCTTTTCGCCTTCTGCATGCTCTCGAGCGCGGCCGGCGCGTTCTCCGTGCGGACCGCCTACTCGCGCATCGACCTGGTCCGCGCGGGGGCGGTCCTCTCCCTGCTCGAGGCCGCCCTGGGCGCGACCCTCGCGGCTCCCGGGGCGGCGAGCCCGATGGCTCCCCTCGTAGCCGCCCTATGGGGGGCGGGGAACGGCTTCGCCTGCGCCCTCCTGGCGCTCGCGATCCTGCCCGTGCTGGAGCAGGCCCTCAACGCGCCGACCCGCTTCAGGCTCATGGAGCTCTCCGACCTCAACGCGCCCATACTCAAGCGCCTGCTCACGGTCGCCCCGGGGACCTACAGCCATTCCGTCACCGTCGCCCACCTCGCGGAGTCGGCCTGCCGCGAGATCGGGGCCGACCCCCTGCTCGCGCGCGTCGGCGCCTACTACCACGACATTGGCAAGATCGAGCAGCCCGAGTACTTCGTCGAGAACCAGTCGGGCTATAACAAGCACGACGAGATCAATCCCCGGCTCTCTGCGACGGTCATCCGCAGCCACGTCAAGCTCGGCGCCGAGAAGGTCCGCGCGCTCGGCCTCCCCGAGGGCGTCGTCGACATAGTCTCGCAGCACCACGGAAACGCGGTGATAGCCTGGTTCTACGACCGGGCCAAGAAAGCCGGCGTCGACGTGGACGCCGACGACTTCTCCTACCCGGGGCTGCCCCCCGCCTCCAAGGAGGCCGCGGTGGTCATGCTGGCCGACTCGGTCGAGGCGGCGACCCGCACGCTCAAGAAGCCGACGGCCTCCCGCCTCGAGGACTTCATCCGCGAGATCATCATGGACAAGGTCAAGGACGGCCAGCTGGACCGCAGCGACCTCACCTTCAAGGACATCGATACCATCCGCAACAGCTTCACCCGCATACTTGCGGGCCATTTCCATTCCCGCATCGAGTATCCGAAGGCTCTCAAGGAGCAGCCGAAGTGAACGCGCCCGCGGGCAACGCGGTGGAGATCTCGGTCGAGGGCATCGGCACGCCGGCCTGGCTCGAGCGGGCGAGGGACTTCGCGCTCGCGGTCCTCGGCCGCATGGGCAAGGACGGCTGGGACCTGTCCATCCTCATCTGCGACGACGCCTTCATCCGCGGCCTCAACCGCCAGTACCGGGACAAGGACGAGAGCACGGACGTGCTGTCCTTCGAGCAGGGCGATTCCTACCGCGATCCGAGCGGGGCCGAGAGATTCCTGGCGGGCGACATCGTGATCTCCCTGGACGCCCTCTCGCGCAACGCCGAGGAATACCGGATCAGCCGCGACGAGGAGCTGCGCCGCCTCGTCGTGCACGGCATCCTCCACCTCTCGGGGCTCGACCACGAGGACAACGACTCCTCGCGCCCCATGCTGCTCCTCCAGGAGGAGCTGCTCCGCTCCCTCGCGGAGCAGGGCGGGCATTCAATCCTATGACGCGGCTCCTTCGTAGGCTCTTCCCCTCGGCGCGCCCGGCCTCGGAGGCCGCCGCCGGCCCGGGTCCCGGCGCCGCCGAGGCGGAGCGGGACGCCGACAAGAGGGAGATGATCCAGGGCGTCCAGGAACTCGGGGAGACGACCGTCAAGGAAGTCATGGTGCCCCGCATCGACACGGTATTCCTTCCCATAGACCTCGGCCGCGACGAGCTCCTCGAGAAGGTCGTCGCCTGCGGGCACTCGCGGATTCCGGTCTATAGCGAAACCATCGACTCCGTCGTGGGCGTCCTCTACGCGAAGGACCTGCTCCGCGCCCTCGTCAAGGGCGGGGATTTCGCCCTCGCCGACCTGGTGCGCAGGCCCTTCTTCGTGCCCGAGTCCAAGCGCATCGACTCCCTGCTCAAGGAGTTCCGCCGCAGGAGGGTCCACATCGCCGTCGTGGTCGACGAGTACGGCGGGGTCTCGGGCATAGTCTGCCTCGAGGACATCATCGAGGAGATAGTCGGCGAGATCCAGGACGAGTTCGACGAGGAGCGCGAGGACGTCGTGCGCCTCGGCGAGGCCTCCTGGCTCTGCGACGCGCGCGCCGCCCTCGACGACGTCAACCGCGAGACCGGGCTCTCCCTTCCCGAGGGCGACTTCGACACCCTCGGGGGCTTCGTCTTCGCGCTCTTCGAGAAGATCCCCTCCCGCTACGAGCGCGCCAGCTCGGGCGATCTCGATTTCACCGTCCAGGACATGGAGGGGCATCGCATAACGTCGGTCAAGATAGCCCGCCGCAGGCCCTCGGGCGGGGAGGAGTAGAGCGATGCCCGCCCAGCCACGCAAAGCCCCGATATCGAGCGGCCCGGCCCTTGCCCTTGCCCTCGCCCTCGCCCTCGGCCCGGCCCTCGCCCCAGCCGCCTCCCAGGCCGCCGCGCCGGCGAGCCCGGCGGACGCGCGCACGCTCGGCGCTAGCGACGCGCGCACGCTCGTCGCTACGGCCGAGGGGCTCCGCTTCTCCGAGGACTGGTTCGCCGCGATAGACGACTACCTCGCCGCGATCGCGAAGAATCCCTCCTACGGCGAGGCTTACGCCGGCCTCGCCGAGTGCTACTACGAGCTCGGCGAATACGACCAGGCCCTCTCCTACGTCGCGAAGGCGGCTCCCTTCCGCAATGGAGACTCGGGGCTGGCGAACCTCGAAGGTTTCGTGCGGATCGGCCTGGGCGACCTCGCCGGCGCGCGCAAGGCCTTCGCGGGGGTCGCCTCCGCCCTGCCGAACGACCTCGACGCGCGCTTCGGGCTCTCCCTCCTCGACCTTTCCTCGGGCAAGAAGACCGAGGCGCGCGCGCGGCTCGAGGAGAGCCTGCGGATATCCCCGCAGGACGCGCGCGTCCTCCTGTCGCTCGCGCTTATCGCCTCGGACCAGGGCAGGGCGGCCGACGCGCAGGCCCTCGTCGAGAAGGCGCTCCGCTACCACGGCAGCGAGCCCAAGACCCAATACGTCGCCGCCAGCCTCGCGGCGGCAGCGGGCGACCTGGACAGGGCCGCCTTCCACGCCCGCAACGCCCTGGACCTCAAGCCCTCCTATTCCGAGGCCCGGCTCCTGCTTGGCTCGCTCATGTACGCCTCGAGGTCCTACGACCAGGCCATCGCCCTCATGCGGGAAGCGGTCGCCCGCGACCGCAAGGACGGCATGGCCTGGTACACGCTCGGCCTAGCGCAGGTGGGGGCGGGCAAGCGCTCCGACGCGATCTACAGCCTCAAGACCTCCGTCGCGCTCCGGCCGGACGACGAGATCGCGCGAATCGCCCTCGAGCTGGCCGTGGCCGATTCGACGGGAGCGGAGGACGCGTCGCGCGCCCCCTACGCCGATTGGCACGTCTTCCGGGGCAAGGAATTCGAGGACCGCAGCTCCTACGACCAGGCCATCTTCGAATACAGGCGGGCGCTCAGGATCTACCCGTATTCGAAGCAGGCGAGGCTGCTCTACGCCGGGATGCTCAAGGCCAGGGGCTTCCCCGGCAAGTACCTCGCCGAGCTGCAGTTTCTGAAGGGCAACGGCACCGCGGACCAGGCCGTGCTAGACTCGATCGAGACCTACGACTCCCTGCTCGTGGACGCCCTCGGGAGGAACTGGAAAATCGACGAGGAAGCCCTCCCCAAGCGCCCCTACAAGCTGGCCCTCATGTACATCGCCGCCTCTCCCGTCGCCATCGGCACCGGGATCCACGCCGCGGGGCAGGAACTCGCCCTCCGCTACCTCGAGGACATACTCGCCTCCTCGGCCCGCGCCTCGATCCTGAACGTGCCCGTCAAGGTCTCCTCCTTCGCGGAGGCCTTCAAGACCGCCCGCGAGGCCGACGCCGATTATTTCGCCCTCGTGTCCGTAAAAGAGACCGAGCGCGACGTGGAGATAGACGCCGACCTCCGCGTCGCCCGCACGGGCAGCCCCGCCGCCGCCTTCACGTCCTACAGGACCGGCAACGACCGGGTCAAGAACAGCGCCTCGCGGGCGGCCGACCTCATCCTCGGATCCCTGCAACCCCTGGGCTCCCTGGTCAAGCGCAGCCAGGACCGCATCCTCGTGGATCTCGGCAAGTCCGACGGATTGACCAAGGACATGAAGCTCGTCGTCGTGAAGAAGGGGAGCGTGCAGGCCAGGAGCGAGGGCATCGGCATTGCCTACCCCCAGTCGGCGGTCCTGGGCGAGATCACGCTCGCGGCGGTCGGCGAGGAGGCGAGCGAGGGCACCCTCACGAGCGCCGGCTTCTTCGACACCGTGAACATCGGCGACCGCGTCGTCCTCGCGCCCCCCGCGTCTACGGCGGGCGCGACCGCGCAGAAGTCGGCGGCGGGGACCAAGCCCCAGGCAGAGCTGCCGAAGGAATGGCCGGGCCTGTTCACTGCCGTCCGCGCGCTAAGGTAAAAGCGCGGACGAGTTCGCGCGCTGCGGTAGCGCCGCCGTAGCGCTGCGAACGCGAAGGCGCGCGAAGGCAGGAGTCTCGCGCGATTTCCGCATATTCATGCACGCATTTGAATATCCTCGCGATCTTGCCGGCCCTCGGCCTTCGGCTTACAATTAAGGACGAAGGAGAACTCATGAACCCCTACATCGAACAAGTCCTCGACGAGCTAAGGGCGCGCTACCCCTGGGAGACCGAATTCCTGCAAGCAGTCGAGGAAGTCCTCGAATCCATATCGCCCCTCATCGACGCCGAGCCCAAGTACAAGTCCCAGCGCATCCTCGAGCGTATCACGGAGCCCGAGCGGACCGTCATGTTCCGCGTGCCCTGGATGGACGACAAGGGCACCTTCCGCATCAATCGCGGCTACCGCGTCCAATTCAACTCGGCCATCGGCCCCTATAAGGGCGGCATCCGCTTCCACCCCAAGGTCTCTCTCTCGACCCTGAAATTCCTCGGCTTCGAGCAGACCTTCAAGAACTCCCTGACCGGCCTCCCCATGGGCGGCGGCAAGGGCGGGTCCGACTTCGATCCCAACGGCAAGAGCGAGAACGAGATCATGCGCTTCTGCCAGAGCTTCATGTCCGAGCTATTCCGCCACGTCGGCGCGGACACCGACGTGCCCGCCGGCGACATCGGCGTGGGCGGCCGCGAGGTCGGCTACATGTTCGGGCAGTACAAGCGCCTCGCGAACGAGTGGAACGGCGTGCTCACGGGCAAGGGCCTGGGCTTCGGCGGCTCCCTCGTCAGGCCCGAGGCCACCGGCTTCGGCGCCATCTACTTCGCCCAGGAGATGCTCGCCGAGAAGGGCGGCAGCCTGGCCGGCAAGACCATCTCCGTCTCGGGCTTCGGCAACGTGGCCTGGGGCGCCTGCATCAAGGGCAGCCAGCTGGGCGCCAAGGTCGTCACGATCTCCGGGCCGGACGGCTATGTCTACGATCCCGACGGCATCGGCACGCAGGAGAAGTGGGACTATTTGACGCAGATGCTCGTCATAGACCGCGAGAAGGTCGAGACCTACGTCCGCAAGTTCCCCAACGCCAAGTTCTTCGCCGGCAAGAAGCCCTGGGAGCAGAAGGTCGACATCGCGATGCCCTGCGCCATCCAGAACGAGCTGAACGGGGACGACGCGCGTACGCTCATCGGGAACGGGGTGAGCTCCGTGGTCGAGACCTCGAACATGGGCTGCACCGCCGAGGCCTGGAAGCTCTTCGTCGAGAAGAAGATTCCCTTCGCCCCGGGCAAAGCGGCCAACGCCGGCGGAGTCGCGACCTCGGGGCTCGAGATGAGCCAGAATTCGATGCGCCTGCTCTGGAGCGCCGAGGAAGTGGACCGCCGCCTCCACGAGATAATGCGCAACATCCACAGGGCCTGCGTCGAGAACGCCAAGAAATACGGCTTCGAGGGCAATTACGTCGTCGGCGCAAACATTGCGGGCTTCAGGAAGGTGGCCGACGCGATGATCGACCAGGGCCTGGTGTAGCTCCCGATACTCGGGGCTAGGGCCCTGCTCCGTCGCCCAGCCGATGGGGGAGGGAGGGTCCTGCCCCGCGCGCCCGCCCCATAGATGCTTGCCCGATTATTATATGCAACTAATTATATATACTAGTGTCTTTATCTGCTATGACGACCACCGCAGCCATCGCCGGAGGCAAGATCGCCTTCGCGGCTCTGATTTCTTCGCTATCTGATAAGCTCGGCGAGAGCCTCCGCCCCGGCGGCGAGGCCGATGCTCGGGCCTTCGACGCGCTTCGCTCGACGCGCGCTCTCTCCTGCTTCATTCCCGCGGCCTACGGGGGGCGGGGCGAAGCCCAGAGGGAAATCCTCTCCCTCCTCGAGGCCGTTTCCTACTTGTCCCTGCCCCTTGGGCTGACGGTCGGGATAAACGGCGGCCTCTTCCTCCAGCCCCTGTCCAAATACGGCGGCGAAGCCGTCAAGGAGCTGGCCTTCTCCCGTTTCCTCGACGAGGGCGCCCTGGGGGGGCTCATGCTCACGGAGCCCGATTACGGCACCGACGTCCTGTCCATGCGCAGTTCCTTCGAGCGGAGCGGCGAGGAGTACGCGATCCGAGGCGCCAAGCACTGGGCCGGCCTCTCGGGACTGGCCGATTTCTGGATCGTCACCGCGAGGGAGAGGGGGAGGGAGGGGGCGCTCAAGCGGGATATCGACTTCTTCGTCTGCGATTCCCGGGAAGCCGCGCAGGAGATCCGGGTCCAGGAATACTACCCCAACCTTGGACTTCGCCCCATTCCCTACGCCCTCAATAAAGTCGACGTCCGCGTCCCGCTCGGACAAAGGCTGGAGAGGCCGGGCAGCGGCGTTAGGCTGCTCATGGATACGCTTCACCGCAGCAGGATGAGCTTCGGCGGCATGGCCGTGGGCTTCATCCGCAGACTCCTGGACGAGGGGATCGGCCGCTGCAGGGAGAGGAGGGTGGGGGGCAAGAGCCTCATCGCCTACGACCAGGTCGAGGGTCGGCTGGCCGAGATCCAGGCCGCCCATACGATCAGCGCCGCGTTCTGCAGCTACTCAGCGGCCAATTCGACCGTCGCCCGGGATCTCTCGGGCGAGGGGCTGGCCGCGAATATCCACAAATCGGTCCTGAGCGACCTCATGCAGGAGTCCTCCCAGTCCCTCCTCCAGCTGTCCGGGGCCCAGGGATACCGCGCGGACCGCCTGGCGGGGAGGGCGACAGTCGACTCCAGGCCCTTCCAGATCTTCGAGGGCTCGAACGACGTCCTGTACGACCAGATCGCCTCGACCTTCGTGAAATCCATGGCGGAGCTCAAGGAGGAGAGGCTCCCTGTCTTCCTCGGGCTCCACGCCCTGACCGCCCGCGCCGCCGGCCGCTTCGCCGCCGTCCTCGATTTCCGCGTCTCCGGGGACCTGCCCCAGCGGAGGATGGTGACCCTGGGCAGGATATTCGCGGGCGTCGCCTCGGCGGACATGCTGCTGGGCCTGGGCTCCTCCGGCTTCGCGCCGCGGCTCGTCGCAAACGCGATCGAGTTCCTTCGCGCGAAGGTCGCCGGCCTGGCCGCCGGCCTCGCGGGATCCGGGAGCGCCCGCCTCGTCCAGGACTACGCGGCCGGGCCCGACTGGCAGGCCTGCTCGCGCTGACCTTGTTGCGATCCACGCGGCCATCGTCCATAATCATCGCATGTACTTCAACGACCTGGTCGAGGCCTACGACGAGTCCCGCGTGGAGCGCAACGCCTTCCACGACCTCATGCGCTACAGGGTCCGCGAGGTCCTCCTCGTCGCCAGCCTCTACGAGTCCTTCGTCGTCGAGTCCGACGGCGTGCTCACGGAGCAGATCTACGGGGAGTACTTCAAGCTCCACCTCAATACCGTCCCGCGCATAACCTGCGCCTATACGGCCGAGTCGGCCCTCGAGATGTTCCGGGAGGGCCGCTTCGACCTGGTGGTCCTGATAGCCGGCCTCGATTTCGACGTGCCCCTGGGCCTGGCGCGCTCCATGAAAGACGAGTGGCCGGGCGTGCCCATTCTCCTCATGGTCACGAACAACACGAGCCTCGCCGTATTGGAGGGCTCGACCGGCGAGCGCGGCTCGCCGAGGCCCGGCCTGGATGCGGTGGACAGGGTCTTCGTGTGGAACGGCTACTCGAAGCTCTTCATCGGGATGCTCAAGCAGGTCGAGGACCTGCGCAACGTCGACGCCGACACGCGGACGGGCCTCGTGCGCGTGATCCTCCTCATCGAGGACTCGGTCCGCTACTACTCGCGCTACCTGCCCCTCCTCTTCCAGGTCGTGCAGCGCCAGGCCCAGGCCCTCATCGAGGCCGAGAAGGGCGTCGAGACCCACAAGCTCCTCCGGGCGCGGGCGAGGCCCAAGATCCTCCTCGCCTCGAGCTACGAGGAGGCGATAGCCCTCTTCGAGCGCTACGAGCCCTACATTCTCACCGTGATCTCTGACGTCCGCTTCCCGAAGGCGGGGAAGCAGGACCCCGAGGCGGGCTTCGACTTCATGCGCATGGCCAAGGAGCGGATCTCCGACCTCCCGATCATGATCCAGTCGAGCGAGGAAGGCGTGCGCGAGCGGGCCTTCTCGATGGGCGCGGCCTTCGCCGACAAGAGCTCCGAGTCCCTCGAGCACGAGCTCGCGAGCTTCCTGCACGACAGCCTGGGCTTCGGGCCCTTCATGTTCCGGATGCCCGACGGGGCCCCCGTGGCCGAGGCCGGCGACATCGACGAGTTCATGAGCCTGCTCGAGGAAGTGCCCGAGGAGTGTCTCGTCTACCACGCCGGCCGCAACGACTTCTCCACCTGGCTCACCGCCCGCGGGGAGATACGCTTCGCCAGCAAGCTCAAGCCCTACAAACTCGGCGATTTCGGGACCACGGGCGCGATGCGCGACTTCATCGTCACCATGCTTCGCGAGGCGCGGAAGGCCAGGTCCCGGGGCGCCATCCCCTACTACGAGGCCGCGTCCTGCCGCGACGAGAATTGCCTCTCCAGGCTCGGCGACGGCTCCGTCGGGGGCAAGGGCCGCGGCCTCGTCTTCATCAAGAGCCTCCTCGACAACGTGAGCTTCCCCCGCTATATCAAGGGGATCGACGTCAAGATCCCGCGCACCGCCTTCATCGGGATCGACGAGTTCGAGCTCTTCCTCGAGTCCAACGGCATGTGGTCCTATGCCTTCTACGAGTCGGCGGGGGAGCACAAGGACTCGGAGCTCCGCGAGCGCTTCCTCCGCACGCGGCTCTCCGCCACCCTCGAGGAGAGGCTCGGGCGATTCGCCGCGGAGACCGATCGCCCCCTGGCCGTGCGCTCCTCGGGCCTCTTCGAGGACATGCTCCAGGTCCCCTTCTCCGGCATCTACGAGACCTACATCATCCCCAACTCCCATCCCGACGGCTCCTTCCGGGGAGCCCAGCTCTGCCAGGCCGTGAAGCTCATCTACGCCAGCCTCTTCTCGCAGAAGACCCGCGCCTATTTCGAGATGGCGGGTTATGCCCTCGAGGAGGAGAGGATGGGCGTGGTGGTCCAGGAGCTCGTCGGCTCGCGGCGGGGGCGCTGGTACTACCCCCACGTCTCGGGCACGGCGCAGTCCTACAATTACTACCCCGTGTCCTACCTGAAGCCCGAGGACGGCCTCTGCATCTCCGCCCTCGGCCTCGGCTCCTACGTCGTGGGCGGCGGCCCCGCCCACCGCTTCTGTCCCAAGTACCCCAAGCTCGACGTCATCGCCCCCGAGCGCGTCCTCGACTCCTCGCAGCGGGTCTTCCGCGCCCTCGACATGGAGGACGCGGAGCCCGACATACTCCTCGGCGACGAGGCGGCCCTGCGCGAGATCGACATAGCCGAGGCCGAGGCGGACCCGCGCTTCGCCCTCCTCGCCTCGACCTGGGACGCCGAGAACGACAGGCTCTCCGCCGGCGTCGGGGCCAGGGGCGCGAGGATCGTCGACCTCGCGAACATCCTCAAGCACGACGCCCTCCCCTTTGCCGAGGCCATCGACATGGTCCTGGACATGGGCTCCCGCTCGATGGGTACGCCAGTCGAGATCGAGTACGCGCTCAACCTCGACGAGCCGGGCGGAGCGCCCGCACTCTATCTCCTCCAGCTCAAGCCCCTCATCCGCAGCGAGGGCAAGGGCGTAGTCGAGCTCGAGGGCGTCTCGCGCGACGATTGCTTCATCTACTCGGACCGCAGCATGGGCAACGGCCGCGACGCGGGCATCGAGGACGTGGTATGGGTGGACCCGCGGAAATTCGACCGCAAGGAGACGCTCGCGATAGCCGCCGAGATCGAGGGGCTCGACAGGGAGATGCGCGCCCTCGGGCGCCGCTACGTCCTCGTCGGCCCCGGCCGCTGGGGCACCCGCGACCGCTGGCTCGGCGTGCCAGTGGCCTTCACTCAAATCTCGATGGCCCGCGTCATCGTCGAGGCGGACCTCCCCGACTTCAAGGTCGAGTCCTCGCTCGGGTCCCATTTCTTCCACAACGTGACGAGCATGAACATCGGCTACTTCACCGTGCCCTGGAACGGCGCCGGCAAGGTCGACTGGGACTGGCTCTATTCATTCGCGCCCGAGCGGACCACGCCGCATTGCGCGAGGACCCGCCTCCCCGGTGGGCTCGAGATCCTGATGGACGGGAGGAAGAGCCTCGCCGCCATACGGAAGCGCGGCAAGGCCGAGCCGGGAAGTTGAGCGATCTCGAATTGCATAAACATCGCAAGACAATGAATAAATATTCGCGCCTTCTCCTCCCTGATTTTACTTGCTAGAAACGTTAGTCGCCTCTAACATAACCCATGGGCAAAGGAAACTTGCCCGCGCAGACGGTTGGTACAAGGAGGCCTTAGTGAGCTACGCAGCGGACTTCATGGCCGAGGTCAAGGCGAGGAACCCCGGCGAACCGGAATTCCATCAGGCCGTTCAGGAGGTGGTCGAGTCCCTCGTCCCCGTACTCGAGAAAAGCCCGCACTACCGCAAGGCCAAGGTGCTCGAGCGCATCTGCGTCCCCGAGCGGACCATCATGTTCCGGGTGCCCTGGATCGACGACAAGGGCGAGATCCAGATCAACCGCGGCTACCGAGTCGAGATGAACAGCGCCATCGGCCCCTACAAGGGAGGCCTGCGCTTCCACCCCACCGTCTACCTCGGCCTCCTCAAGTTCCTCGCCTTCGAGCAGGTCTTCAAGAACTCCCTCACCACCCTCCCCATGGGCGGCGGCAAGGGCGGCTCCGATTTCGACCCCCACGGCAAGAGCGACATGGAGGTGATGAAGTTCTGCCAGAGCTTCATGACCGAGCTCTGCCGCCACATAGGCCAGTTCACCGACGTGCCCGCGGGCGACATAGGCGTCGGCGGCCGGGAGATCGGCTACATGTTCGGGCAATACAAGAGGATCCGGAACGAGTTCGTCGGCGTCCTCACCGGCAAGGGCATCAAGTGGGGCGGGTCCCTCATACGGCCCGAGGCCACGGGTTACGGCTGCGTCTATTTCGCCCAGGAGATGCTCGGCACCCGCGGCGAGACTTTCAAAGGCAAGACCTGCCTCGTGTCCGGTTCGGGCAACGTCGCCCAGTACACGGTCGAGAAGCTCCTCCAGCTCGGGGCCAAGCCCGTCACCCTCTCGGACTCGGACGGCCACATCTACGACGAGGCCGGCATAGACGCCGAAAAACTCGCCTTCGTGCTCGACCTCAAGAACAACCGGCGAGGCCGCATATCGGAGTACGCCGCCAAGTACAAGGGCGCCGTCTATGAACCCTACGACGCGTCTATGGGCTTCAATCCGCTCTGGGCCCACAAGGCCGACTGCGCCTTCCCCAGCGCCACGCAGAACGAGATCAACCTCGCCGACGCGCAGACCCTGGTCAAGAACGGCGTCTATCTCGTCGCCGAGGGAGCGAACATGCCGACGGTGCCCGAGGGCGCCGAGCTCTTCGTCGAGAAGAGGATACTCTACGCCCCGGGCAAGGCGGCCAACGCGGGCGGAGTCGCCACCTCCGGGCTCGAGATGTCCCAGAACAGCCTGCGCATGAACTGGAGCCGGCCCGAGGTCGACGCCCACCTCCAGACCATCATGAAGGACATCCACCGCTCCTGCGTGGAGGCGGCGGCGGCATACGGGATGCCCGGCAACTACGTGGCTGGCGCCAACATCGCGGGCTTCATCAAGGTCGCGGACGCGATGCTCGATCAGGGGGTCGTGTAGGTCGAATGTAGGGGGGGGGCGCGGCGGAACAAGGCGTTGCCAGCGCTCCCCCGTTATCAGTGCGCGCAGGCTCAATGCGCGGGTCCCAGCTTCGATAAAAACAGGGGGATCGACGGTCCTCGGACCCTTCGGGTCCTGCGGAGTGTCGGCCCCCTGTTTTTATCGGCGTCCCGCGCTTTATGCCTGCGCTCACATCATGTCTCTGTACGCTGGCAGTACATAATTAAATGCGGCTCCTCCTGCCTTCGCAGTCCTCGGCATCGCGGGGCGATGCCTCCGGTCTGCTCCGGCACCCCCACTCCTCGGGGATCGGTCTGGTTTTTCTCTCGCTCCGCTATATGACCGGGGAATAGTATATTCTTCGCTGGGGGTAGGTATGAAAAGTACTGCTTCTAGCGTGGAAGGCTATCTCGACTCGGTGGACGCTACGTGGAAGGCCATGATCGTCAAGCTTCGGAATGTGATCAAGGAGAACCTTCCGCCGGGCTTCGCGGAGACGATGAGCCACGGGATGATCGGCTATGTCGTGCCGCTTGACCTCTATCCGAACGGGTATCACGTCAATCCCAAGGAGCCTTTGCCGTATATCGATATCGCCGCTCGGAAAAACAACGTCGCCATGTATCATATGGGCCTCCACGGGAACGCGGAAATCCGCGCGTGGTTCGTCGATAGCTACATCGCCATTTATGAAAGGCCGCTGGACATGGGGAAGGGCTGCTTCCGATTCAAGAATGACGCGCTGCTTCCCTACGACTTGATAAAAGAGCTGGTACGAAAGATAAGCGTCGAGGGCTACATCGAGGGCTACGAGAGGGCGCGCAAGGGCACCTAGCCGGCTATCTCCGGCCGCCGCGCGGTGCTAAAGTGATGCGAGATGGCACCGGAAACAGCCATGTACTTCGAGGAGCTCGTGGCCTCCTACGACGAGTCGAGGCGGGGGCACAATGTCTTCCACGACCTGATGCGCTGGAGGGTCCGCGAGGTCCTGCTCGTGGGCAGCCTCTACGACGCCTTCGTGGTGGAGTCCGACGGCATACTCAACGAGCAGGTCTACGGGGAGTACTACAAACTCAACCTCAACACGGTGCCGCGCATCACCTCGGCCTACACTGAGGAGAGGGCCCTGAAGCTCTTCCGCAGGGGGGGCTTTGACGTGGCGATACTGATGGCGGGGCTCGATTTCGAGAAGCCCCTCGCAATAGCCCGGGCGATGAAGGAGGCCTGGCCCGCTGTGCCCATCCTCCTCATGGTGACCAACAACTCGAGTCTCTCGATCCTGGAAACCGCCGGGCGAGGCTCGCAGGGCGAGCTTCGCCCGGCGCTTGCGGCGATCGACAGGGTCTTCGTGTGGAACGGCTACTCGAAGCTCTTCGTCGGCATGCTCAAATACATCGAGGACCGCCGCAACGCGGATGCCGACACTCGTTCGGGGCTGGTCCGCGTCATCCTCCTCATCGAGGACTCGGTCCGCTACTACTCTCGCTACCTCCCCACGCTCTACGAGGCGGTGATGCGCCAGACCCGGGACCTCATCGAGGGGGCGAGGGGGGGCGAGACCTACAAGCTCCTTCGCGCCCGCGCGAGGCCCAAGGTCCTCCTGGCCTCGAGCTGGGAGGAGGCCATGCCCCTCTTCGAGCGCTACCAAGGCTCCATCCTCACGGTCATCACGGACCTGCGCTTCCCTCGCGACGGCGTCGCGGACCCCTCCGCGGGCGCGGATTTCCTCGCCTTCGCCGCGAGCCGGGTCAAGGACCTCCCCGTGATGATCCAGACCAGCGAGGAGGGCGGCAGGGAGAGGGCCGCGGCCCTCGGGGCGGCCTTCGCGGACAAGTCCTCGGCCTCCCTCGAGCGCGAGCTCGGCGACTTCCTGCACGGCAGCCTTGGCTTCGGCCCCTTCCGATTCCGAATGCCGGGGGGGGAGGAGATCGCGCGCGCAGCCACGATGGACGAGTTCATCGCCGCCCTAGCCGTCCTCCCCTTCGAGTCCCTCCTCTACCACGCCGAGCGCAACCACTTCTCCGCCTGGCTCCTCGCCCGCGGGGAGATAGCCTTCGCCAAGCTCCTGCGCGACGCCCGGCCCGAGGACTTCGCGGGCCCTTCCGAGGTGCGCGATTTCGTGATCCGCGTGCTGGTCGACGCGCGCAAGGAGCTCTCGCGCGGGACCATCCCCTCCTTCGACGACTCGGCCTTCCGCGACGAGGGAAGCCTCGCGCGGCTCGGGGACGGCTCGGTCGGCGGCAAGGGGAGGGGCATCGTCTTCATCCGGAGCCTCATCGACAACCTCGATTTCTCCCGCCACCTGGAGGGGCTCGAGGTCAAGCTGCCGAGGAGCGCCTTCGTCGGAATCGACGAGTTCGAGGTCTTCCTCGAATCCAACGGCCTTTGGGCTTACGCGTTCGACGACCCGGTCGCTCCGGCCGGCCCCAGTTCCGCGGGGGGGGATCCGGCCGAGCTCCGCGAGCGCTTCCTCTCCGCGTCCCTGAGCCGGGGACTGGTCAGCAGGCTCGAGTCCTTCGTGGCGGCCGTGGGCAAGCCCCTCGCCGTCCGCTCCTCGGGCCTCTTCGAGGACATGCTGGCCGTCCCCTTCTCGGGCGTGTACGACACCTATATCATCCCCAACTGCCATCCGGACCCGAGGGTGCGCCTCGAGCAGCTCGAGTCCGCGATCAAGCTCATCTACGCCAGCCTCTTCGCGCCGCGCTCGAGGACCTATTTCGAGCTGGCCGGCTACAACCTCGAGGAGGAGAGGATGGCCGTCGTCGTCCAGGAGCTCGTCGGCTCGAGGAGGGGGCGCTGGTTCTATCCCCACGTGTCGGGGACCGCCCAGTCCTTCAACTTCTATCCCCTCTCCTACGCCCGGCCCGAGGACGGGCTCTGCGTGGCGGCGCTGGGCCTGGGCACCTACGTAGTCGAGGGCCTGCCCTCCTATCGCTTTTGCCCCGCCTACCCCAAGCTGGAGGCGACGCCGGCCTCGAGGCTCAAGGCGGACTCGCAGCGGCGCTTCCGCGCCCTCGACATGGGCAACGACTCTCCCGACCTCAGGGCGGGCGAGGACGCGGACCTGGTCGACCTCGAGCTCTCCGAGGCCGAGGCCGACCCCTGCTTCGCCCTCCTGGCCTCGACTTGGGACGCCGAGAACGAGCGCCTCGTCCCGGGCCTCGGCGCGAGGGGCATGCGCGTCGTGGACCTCTCGGGGATATTGGTCTACGAGTCCCTGCCCCTCGCGCGCGCGATCGGCATCGTCCTAAACGTGGTCGAGCGCTCCATGGGCTGCCCCGTTGAGATAGAGTTCGCCCTCAACCTCGACGAGGCCTCGGGCAAGCCGGCCTTGTATCTCCTCCAGATCAAGCCCCTCCTGCGGACCGGGGGAGGCGCGGCCGTCGAGCTCGGGGAACCGGTCCCGGGGGAGGCCTTCATAGTCTCGGAGAGGAGCATGGGAAACGGCCGCGACTCCGCGATACGCGACATCGTGTGGGTCGAGCCGGCCTCCTTCGACCGCTCCGCGACGGAAGCCGCGGCCAGGGAGATAGAGGAGCTCGACCGGGAGCTGCGCGCCATCGGGAGGCGCTACGTGCTGGTGGGGCCCGGCCGCTGGGGCACGCGTGACCGCTGGCTGGGCATACCCGTGGTCTATTCCCAGATATCGAACGCCAGGCTCATCGTCGAGACGGAGATGCCCGGCTTCAGCGTCGACTTCTCGTTCGGCTCGCATTTCTTCCACAACGTGACGAGCATGAACGTCGGCTACCTGACTCTGCCCGGGGGAGGGGGCAGCTACATCGACTGGGCCTGGCTCTCTTCCCTGCCTACGAAGCGAAGGACGGCGCACTGCGCCTGGGCCTGCCTGGACCAGCCGCTCGAGATCGCGATGGACGGGAGGAAGGGGAGGGCCGTCGTGAGGAAGCCCGAGGCCTCCCCGCGACGGGAATGATGCGGCGACTCTTTAGGGCTTGCGGGCGGAGAGTTCCCCCGACACCTTCAGGACCTGGCCGTCCAAGGCGAACTGGAGGAAGCCGCCCCACACGTAGACGGTGGAGCTGGCGGCGTCGTCCATGATCTTGCCGGTCTTGGCCGCCGTCGTCCCCACCTGCTTGCCGTCCGCTATCGATGCGTCCCAGACCTTCTTCCAGTCGACGCCCGCGACCTTGCCCGTGGCCGAGAAATCGGTGGAGATCGTGTTGTCGCTGAAGCCGATCGCACGGGTCTTGAGCACCGTCGCGGGCAGGGCGAGCTTGCCGCTCGCGTCCGTGGAGAATTGGAAGGCCGTTCCCCGGTGTACGAAGCGGACCTGGATTTCGCCGCTCGCGGCCTTGGTTACGGTCAGGCCATCGCCCGTCCTGGTGTCGTCGCTGGCGATCGGGTATAGGAAGAAGTTCCGCAGCCCGCCGGGCAGGAGCTTCCCGCCGAAGATATCCCAGCGGTAGATGTTGAACATGGCCGTCGACTCGGACTTGCTCGCGCTCGTCACCGCGTCGACCTGGTCCTTGACGACGCTCACCGGCTTGCCCTGGAAGGTCAGGAAGTTGTTCGCGTAGTCCTTGGCTGCCGTGTTCACCTGCATCGAGATGGTGAGGTCCGCGGCCCATAGCCCCGACAGGACGGAGAAGGCGAGCGCGAGTACGATCGAAAGTCTCTTCTGCATTGTATGCCTCCGCGATAAGTCTAGCCGCTGCCGCTGAACTTGTCGAACGCTTTCGGGCCCGGTACGGCTCCCCTCCCCTAGAATTGACGCCCTTCGGCTTTTTCGCCACAATGGCTGGAATTGCTGAGGCTTTCGTAGGAGCATAGATTGGACGCACGATCCCTCGTAAAGAGCCTTCATCCCCTGGAAGTGAAGGTTCTCCTCCGCTACGGCACCCCCGACGCCATGGCCTCGGGCGACGCCATCGCGTCGGGCGGCGACCGACTCGATTCGGCCCGCCTCGAATCCGAGCTCGGATATAAGGAAGGGCATTCCAACCAGGCCTTCTCCTGGCTCTCGGCCAAGGGGCTCGCCGCCGAGGACGGGCGCGAGGCGCGGACGGTCTACGAACTCACCCCGCTCGGCCGCGAGTTCGCCGAGAAGGGCGCTCCCGAGGAGCGCATCCTGCGCTATCTATCCGAGAAGGGCCCGAGCCGCCTGCCGGACATCGCCGCCGGCCTCGGCCTGGAGCAGAAGGACGTAGGCTCCGCCTTCGGCACGCTCTCCAAGGAAGGCGCGCTCTCCATGGACGGCGACAAGCGAGCCGTCCTGTCGACGGAATGGTTCGAGAAGGCGCACGCCGCCGGCGGCGCCAAGCCGCGCGTGGCGATAGTCCGGGAGCTCCTCGCCAAGGCGGTCGCCTCCGAGGGCGGCCTGCTCGAGGAATCGGCTCTGGACGGGCCGGAGAAGGCCGCGATGGCCGGCATCGCCCGCAAGCGCGGGGCCGGGGACGCGGCCTTCCGCGCGGCCGAGCGCGAGCGCGTCTGGTACCGCCTCACCGCGGACGCCGTCCTGGCGGCCGAGGAGCTCAGGTCCCAGGGCGTCACGGGCGAGGAACTCGGCGCGGTCACCCCCGAGCTGCTGCAGAGCGGAGCCTGGAAGGAATCGACCTTCCGCCCGTACAATATAAACGCGCCCGCGGCCAGGCTCATGCCCGGAAGGCGCAACGCCTACGTGGAGTTCCTCGAGGGCGTCAAGGACAAGCTCGTCTCCCTCGGCTTCGAGGAATTCGACGGCGGCCTCGTCGAGACGGAATTCTGGAACTCCGACGCCCTCTTCATGCCTCAGTTCCACTCCGCCCGCGACATACATGACGTCTATCACCTGGCCGAGCCCACGAAGGCCAAGTCCATCGAGGAGCCCTACCTCTCG
Organism: Spirochaetaceae bacterium; assembly: GCA_025355995.1. Taxonomy (GTDB): domain Bacteria; phylum Spirochaetota; class Spirochaetia; order Treponematales; family Rectinemataceae; genus UBA1306. Next base: position 28,780 of record JANXYQ010000082.1, read on the forward strand.
CAGGTGGCCGCCACCCACGAGAACGGCGGGGCCTCGGGAAGCCGCGGCTGGAACTACTCCTTCGACCGCGAGTTCACCAAGCGCCTAATCCTGCGCAGCCAGGGCACGGTGCTCTCCGCGCGGCAGCTCCCCAAGGCCAAGGTGCCCGGCAAGTACTTCGGCATCGCCCGCTGCTTCCGCTACGACAAGGTCGACGCGACCCACCTCTCGGATTTCTACCAGACCGAGGGCATCGTCCTCGGCGAGGACGTCAACCTCCGCACCCTGCTCGGCTTCCTCGAGATGTTCGCCGTCGAAGTGGCCGGCGCCAAGGAGGTCAAGTACGTCCCGGGCTACTTCCCCTTCACGGAGCCCTCGGTCGAGGTGCACATCAAGCACCCGGTGCTCGGCTGGTTCGAGCTAGGCGGCTCGGGGATATTCAGGCCCGAGGTGACCGAGCCCCTCGGCATCAAGGTCCCCGTGCTCGCCTGGGGCATCGGGATAGACCGCATGGCCCTGATGGCCCTCGGCCTCAACGACCTGCGCGACCTGTTCAGCCCCGACATCGAGAGCGTCAGGCTACGCCGCGCCAAGAACATTTGAGGAGAGGGAAGACATGCCCAAGATAGAAGTAAACGAGAGCCTCTTCTTCTCCCTCCTGGGACGGCGCTTCTCCGCTCGCGAGCTCGAGTCCAGGCTCGAGGGGGCCAAGGCCGAGCTCGACGAGTGGCTCGAGGACCAGGTCGGCCCGGTGGACGAGCGGACCATAAAGATCGAGCTCAACGACACCAACCGCCCCGACCTCTGGTCCACCGCCGGCCTCGCGCGGGCCCTCAGGGTGAGGGAGACGGGAACGCGCCCCGAGTATCCCTTCTTCTCGCGCGAGGGCGCGCCCGCCGCGTCGAAGCGGAAGGTCGTCGTCGAGGAGAGCGTGAAGGGCGTCCGGCCCTTCCTCGCCGGCTTCTTCGTCTCGGGCCGCGCGATGACCGACGCGGTCCTCAAGGACATCATCCAGACCCAGGAGAAGCTCTGCTGGAATTTCGGCCGCAAGCGCCGCTCCGTCTCCATGGGCATCTACCGCACCGCGATCATCCAGTGGCCAGTCCGCTACAAGGCGGTCGCCCCCGACTCCGTGCGCTTCGTGCCCCTCCAGGGCGACAGGCCCATGACCCTCACCGAGATACTCAAGGAGCATCCGAAGGGGAGGGAGTACGGCTTCATCAACGAGCCGCACGCGCTCCATCCCCTCCTCACGGACGCGAAGGGCGCCATCCTCTCCTACCCGCCCATCATCAATTCCAACGACCTCGGCGCGGTCAAGGTCGGCGACACCGAGCTCTTCGTCGAGCTCACGGGCACCGACCTCGTCTCGGTGACCCTCTCCGCCTCGATCGTGGCCTGCGACTTCGCGGACTCGGGCTTCGCCGTCGAGCCCGTCAAGGTCGAGTATCCCTACGATACGGCCTTCGGCCGCGAGGTGACCTTCCCCTATTATTTCCAGACGCCGGTGAGCGTAGAGGCGGCTAAGGTCTCCAAGCTCCTCGGGAAACCCTTCAGCGTCCAGGCGGTCCGCGACGCGGTCCGCCTCATGGGCTGCGCGACGGAGAGCCACGGCCAGTACGTGACGGTGTACCCTCCCGAGTACCGCAACGACTTCCTGCACGCCGTCGACATCGTCGAGGACGTGATGATGGGCAAGGGGATGGCTTTCTTCGAGCCCGAGCGCCCGCGCGACTTCACGATCGGCCGGCTCACCCCCGTCGAGCTCATCTCGCGCAGGGCCAAGGCCATCCTCGCGGGCCTGGGCGGCCAGGAGATGATCTACGGCTATTTAGGGTCCGGCAAGGACCTCGTCGAGAGGATGGGAACCGGGGACGGCGAGGCGATCCGCATCTCCAACCCGATGGCGGAGAGCTTCGAGTACGTTCGCCCCTCGATACTTCCCAACCTCCTCGGCTCCGAGTCGGTGTCGAGCAGGGCTCCCTATCCCCATCGCATCTTCGAGGCGGGCAAGGTCGCCTTCCGCAACCCGCTGGAGAACTACGGCGTCTCGACCCGCGCCAGGATAGCCTTCCTCCTCGCCCACGGCTCCGCTGACTACAACGAGGCGGCGAGCCAGGTCGCTACCCTCATGTTCTTCCTCGGCAAGGACTATTCCATCGCCGAGACCGAGGACCCGCGATTCATCCCCGGCCGGCAGGCCAGGGTGATCTACAAGGGCGATCCCATCGGCATCTTCGGCGAGATCCATCCCCGCGTCCTCGAGGCCTGGAGCATCGCCATGCCCTGCTCCGCGGCCGAGATCGACCTGGAGTCCCTCCTCGTCTAGCTGTCCATGCCGGAAAGGCCGGATCCGATGGTAACAAGGAGCCTCTCCCTCATCGCCGCCCTGACGCTGGCCCTCGGCGGCCTTTTGCCCGCCGCGGCCCGGGCCGAGCCCGGCGCCGCCGATTGGAAGGAGCCGGGCCTCATGCGCTCTTTCCTGAAGAAGGCTTCCGCACCCGACCGGCTCCTCCTCTATCGAAGCTGGCTCGCGATGCCCTCGGTCGAGAGGCCGGCCGTCTCCGAGGAGCTTGGCCTCGCCCTCGCGGCCGAGCTCGCCTCTCTCGACCTCCCCAAGGCGAGGGAGATCGCCGACCTCCTTCCAAAGGCGATGCGGCGCTCGAGGACCTTCTGGCCCGAGCGCGGGGAGGCGAGGGGAGAGCTCGTTGGCGCCCTGCTCGACAGGCCGGAGGCCGAGCTCGTTTCCTCGGCCGTCGCTCTCTGTCCCCTGGTCCCGCCGAGCCTCCCCCCCGCGGGCCTCCTCCTCACGAAGCGCCGGGCGGAGGGAATCCTTGCCCTGACCGCGAAGGGGAAGCGCCCCCTCTCCGACTCCGAGGGCGGGGCGCTGTGGGCGCTGTGCTGGGCTTCGATCGAGAGGGGACAAGCCAATCCCTCCGCCCTCTCGCTGGCGGCGAGGATCGTATCGCAGTCCCGCTACTCCGCCTGGACCTGGTCCTCACGCATTGGCGCGCGCTCGATCGACAGGGCCGCGGCGGCCCTCTCGGCCCCGGCCCTCCCCTCGGAGCAGGCCCGACTCCTCTCGATCCTGGCGGCGGCAACCAGGATAGGCGAGGACGGCTCGATCTCCTTCGAGCCGAGCTACGCCTCAAGCCCCGCCGTTAAGCGGCTCCTCGACTCGCGGCTCAAGCCGGGCGGCGCCTACGGCGACGACGAAGAGGCCGGCTCGGCCCTTCTCCGTTCGGCCCGAGGGGCCCAGCCCTCCGAGGCGGAGCTCCTGGCCCTCCTCGATCCCGACCGGCCGGCCCAGGCCGCCGCCGCCGCCTCGCTGCTGTCGGGCAGCCGGAGCCCGGCGGCGGCCGCCGCTCTGTCCGCCCTCCTCAGGAACGGGGCCGCCCGCGACCCCTTCCTCCTCGTAGTCGCGATGCGCGCCCTCGCGGCGAACCTAGGCGCGGGCGCCGTCGATCCCGTCGCCGGCCTCTGCGAGGACCCCGCTGCCGAAGTGCGGGAGGCGGCCTGCCGCTGCCTCGCGCGACTCGGCGACGCCGGGGCCCTGCCCGCCCTGCTCGGGCGGCTCCGCGATCCTGACGGAGCCGCTCGCCTGGCCGCGATCGAGGGGCTCGGCCGGCTCCGCGGCCAGGGCGCCGTCGATTCCCTCGGCGCGATCCTCCTCTCGCCCGAGGAGGACGGAGCGACCAAGCGGGCCTGCGCGAAGTCCCTCGGCGCCCTGGGCGGCCCGAAGGCGTTCTCGGCGCTCGAGGCCTTCCTCCTCTCGCCGCAGGACGGAAGCGGCGAGGAGGCCGCGGCGCGCTCCTATGCCGCCATCAGCCTCGGCGAGAGCGGGGATGGGTCGGCCGCCGATTCCCTCCTCGCGAACATCGACCCTAGGCGCGAGGCGGACCTGAATTACCACTGCATAGTCGCCCTCGGGCGCATAGCCGATCCCGCCGGCCTGCGGAGGCTCCTCCCTCTCGCTCAGAAGGGGCTGCCCGTATGGATGGCCGCACCTAGGACGCGGACGCCGAGCGCCGTGTACTGGGCTCTCCTGTCCCTCGATGGCGGCCCGGCGCGCCAGTTCTATTTGGATCGCTGGAAGGCTGCCAGGCTCGCGTCAAGCGATAAGGCCGATGCGGCGGCCTGGTTCGCGGCGCTCTACCTTCTCGCTAACTCCCCCGCGGACGGGCAGGGCGCCTCCGCCGACCGCGCGGCCTGGGCGACTTGCGTCGACAAGGAGCTCCCCCGCGCGATCGCAACCGATTGCCGCATGGCAGGCGAAGCCCTCTCTCGCTATCCCTTCCCGGCGCTCCTCGACCGCGCGGCCTCCCTGCTCTCGACCCTAGACCCATACTCGAAGTCCTGGATAGCCTCCTCCCTTGTCCATCATCCGACCGCGTCGATGATCCCAGCCCTACGCGCCCTCCTCGATTGCGAGGACGATTACCTCGCCTACGCCGCCCTCGCCTCGATGGACAACCTCGTTCCCCTCCTGCCGGCCTCCCTCGATCCCGAGCTGCGGGCGAGGCTAGCCGATTTCCGCGCGCGGATCGCGGGCTTGAGCACGGCCCAGGTCGCGGGGCGAACGGGTGAATGGCGCGATGTCGTGGGAAAGAGGCTCGACGGCCTCCTGGGGAAGCCCTGAGCGCCGAAGGCGCCCGGCTTCAGCGGCCCGCCGGGGCCTTCTCAAGCCCTAACATCCCGCAAGGGCTTGCGCCACGTAGCGGGGGAGGGCGAAGGCGGCCCTGTGGACCTCGGCGTCGTAGTAGCGGGCTTCCAGCTCGCGCTTGGCCCAGCGCTCCGCGTCGTAGTCCTTGACGGGATGGTACTTCTTGGAGGCGAAGCCGAGGAGAGTCGAGCCTCCCTCCGCGGCGGGCGAATCCACTCGGTAGAGGCAGTAGGAGGGGAAGAGCCGCTTCAGCTTGCCCGCGGCGCTCACGAGCTCGCGGCGCCTGGCCGCGTAGTAGGCGCTGCCGGCCGGGGAGACGAGGATGCCGTCTCCGGAGAGGAGCCTGAAGCAGTCGCAGTAGAAGCTCTGCCCCAGTCCGCTTTCTCCCGAGTCGCCCCGATGCTGGATTATCGCAAGGTCGAAGCGGTCCTTGGATTCCCTCGCGTAGGACTCGGCGTTCTCCTGCGCGAGGCGCATCCTGGGATCGGCCAGGGCCGCCGCCAGGTCCGGGAAGAAACGGCGCTGCGCCTCCAGCAGCACGGCATCGTCCTCGACGAGGACGACCCGCTCGACCTGGGGGTAGCGGAGAAGCTCCGCCGCCACGCCGCAGTCGCGGGCGCCGACGACGAGGGCGGCCCTCACGTTCGGGTGCACGTTGAGCGGCACGTGGACGAGCATCTCGCGGCGGGCGAAGCCCTCGCCCTCCGTGAGCGCCAGGCAGCCGTCGATCGCGAGCGCCTTGCCGAAGTCCTCGGTCTCGAGCACGTCGACCCGGCCTTCCTTGCCCTCGCCCGAGAACAGGGGGCGCGTTACGCGAACGCACCACTTGGTGTCGGGGCTGTCGCTCCTTGCGTACCATAGGTCCATCGTCTGAGAGTAGGACCTTCGCGAGGCTATGTCAATGTAAGCTTCGCGCTCGGCTGAAAGGCCGGGAGCGCGAAAGGTCCTGTCAAGGTCGGGTCCGAGCCGTCCGATATTGCAGGCATACTATGAGCCCTGGGGATACCGTCCTGCTTGTGTCGCGACTCGCGACCGCGGCCGTGGCCGCCTTCCTCGCGATACTCCTCTGGTCCAGGACCAGGGACATCGCTTGGATGCTCATTGTCATAGGCGTCATCGCGAGCTACGCGGACATCCTCTTCGGCCTCCTCTCCCAGCTCGGCCTGGTGGACGAGTCGCGCTACTCCCTCCTCGGCATACCGATCGGCCGTGCGCTCCTGTCCAACCTGCCTTATCTATTCCTGTGCTCCGCCCTCCTCGTGATGATCCGTCGTAAACGCATCCATTAATCCCGAAAGCACGCTTTTATGCGCGAGTTCGGATATCCTCGCCGACCTCGCGCGATAATCGATGTGTTCTTGAATCCAGCCTCAATCGTCAGGCCCCGCCGCGCGCGTCCATCCCTAAGGGGAGGGCGCGATGACCGTGATCGCCCATGAGCCTTCGGGCTTCGAGGGAAGCCTCGTCAACGTCGAGGTGGACATACGCCGCGGCATCCCCGGCATGGATCTCGTCGGCCTCGCTGCCGGAGCGGTCAAGGAAGCCCGTGAGCGGGTCAGGGCGGCGATCCGCAACTCGGGCTTCGAATTCCCTCTCGACCGCGTCCTCATCAGCCTCGCCCCCGCCGACCTGACCAAGGAAGGCGCAGCCTACGACCTGCCGATGGCCCTTGCCCTCCTGGGCGCATCCGGGGCCGTGCCCGACGCCGGCCATCCCATCCTCGCGCTGGGCGAGCTCAGGCTCGAAGGAACGGTGCGCCCGGTCCGAGGGGTCCTTCCCGCGGTCGCCGCGGCGATCCGCGCTGGTATCCACCGCTTCATCGTTCCCGCCGACAACGCCGCGGAGGCGCGAGCCCTGCGAAAGGGCCTCGTCTTCCCCATCCGCCACCTTTCGGAAACGCCCCTGCTGCTAGGCCTTATCCGCGAGGGGAGCGCGCCGCCCGACTGGCGTCCGCCGGATGGCGGAGCGCCACTCCCGTTCACCCGGGCCGCCGCGTACGAGGGCGACCTCTCCGAGCTCAAGGGGCAGGCTCGCGTCAAACGCGCCCTCGAGATAGCGGCGGCCGGGGGGCACAATATCCTCCTCGTGGGACCGCCGGGCTCGGGGAAGACCATGGCTGCGAGGCGTTTCGTCGGGCTGTTGCCCGATATGGCCGAGGAGGACGCCGTGCAGGTGGCCTCGCTCTACTCCCTCTCCGGCCTCCTAGGCGCGGGCGGCGACCTGCAGCTCAGGCCGCCCTTTCGAGCCCCTCATCACTCGGCCTCGCTGGAGGGGATGATCGGAGGGGGCCGCCGCCTTCGGCCCGGGGAAATAAGCCTCGCCCACAAGGGGGTCCTCTTCCTCGACGAGGCCGCCGAGTTCCGCGCCGACGTACTGCAATCCCTGCGCGAACCCATAGAGGAAGCCTGGGTCTCCCTCGTGCGCGCCGGATCCGTCGCGCGTTTCCCCTCGGAATTCCAGCTAGTGATGGCCGCGAATCCCTGCCCCTGCGGCAATCTCGGGCGCAAGGGCAAGGCCTGCCTCTGCTCAATACAAGAGCTGCAGCGATATAGAAGGAAAATAGGCGGCCCCCTGCTCGACCGCATAGATATCCGCGTGCCCGTGGAACCTACTCCCGCCGAAGCCCTGCTCGGTCCGGCCGGAGAGCGGGGGGCGGCCGTTAGGCGGAGGGTAGAGGCGGCGATTACGCTGCAGGGAGAGAGGTATCGCCGAGAGGGGGGGCTCGGCGAGGGGCCACGCAAAGCCATGTCGAACGCGCGGCTCGAGCCCGGGCAGGTGGAGGAATACTGCCGCCTCGACGGCGATGGCATCCGCATCTTCCAGCGCGCGGTGGAGAGGCTTGACCTCTCCTCGCGCGCCTGCCATTCGATCTTGAAGATAGCCCGCACGATAGCCGACCTCGAGGCGCGGGAAGCGATCGGGGAGGAGCAGGTGCTCGAGGCCGTTCAACACAGGCGTTTCGGCGATGGCGATGAAATTTGGCCCGATCTGTGAGCTGGAAAGTCCGGCCATCGAGGAGCGAGTAGCTTGACAATTATCGTGCCAACCTATATTACATCCCTCGCGTCGAGTGACCTTCCAAGCGCGGCGAAAAAGGGAAGAGAAAAGGGAACAAGCGCTTGACAGGGGACGAGGAATTACGATAGTTTCATCGAGCGCCTTAAAGGCACGGCGGCACGTGAAAGCCCTGGAAAGAAGATAATCAAACAGCGGAAGGCAATCGGGCAGTGCCCAATCCTTGGTGAAAAAGGCCAAGGCAGCGGGTGACGGTCAGTATCGCCTTGACGCAGATGCGAAGGGTTCCAAGG
>JANXYQ010000111.1 GCA_025355995.1 Spirochaetaceae bacterium
AGTCAATTACGGAATTGAGCCTTTCCAGGGGATCACCGAGCTCACTCAGCTCTTTTAATCGGTCGTCTTCATCAAAAAAGCCTTTCTGTTTCATAGATCTGATTTTGACATAATTGCCTTAGTTTTTCGAGGTACCCTATACTTAAAGGTGAGGAGAGGCCTTAGGACGCAGCCCTCACCCGATTCGATCCCCCGCAACCGCCGCCTCCCCTCGAGCCCCTCGGGGCGGAGGTTCGCTATGCCTACGGTCACCATTTCTCGGGAATACGGAAGCGCCGGGACGGCAGTGGCGCGCGAGGCGGCCGGGCTCCTCGGCTACCACTTCGTGGACAAGGCGGCCATAGGCCGAATCCTGGCGGGATACGGCCTCATAGACTTCGAGCGGACCTATGACACCGAGACGGGAATCTGGTCCACCTTCGACACGAGGGTGCGCACCATCGTCGCCATGCTCGAGCGGATCACCTTCGCGGTCGCGCGCCACGGGCACTCGGTGATCCTGGGCAGGGGAAGCTACGCCGTCCTTAAAGGCGCGCCCGGCGTGCTCAACGTGCGGATCCGCGCGCCCTTCGATTGGCGAGTATCGCGGAGCATGGCCGAGGACGGCGTCTCCGACCGCGCCAAGGCGGAGGCCGAGGTCAGGGAGGGCGACAAGATCCGCGCATCCTTCGTCACCACCATCTACGGCCTGCGCTGGGACTCGATCGAAGGCTTCGACCTAGTAGTGGACACCAGCCGGATCGCGCCGAGCAGGGCGGCGGGCTGGATAGTCGAGGCGGTTCGGGCCTTCCGCGCCGTCGATCCGCTCTCCGTGCCGGGCGCCGACTCGCGGCTCGCGCTCGCAGATCCGACCCTGGACGAGGCAGTCGCCTCCGAGCTCAATTGCACCGGGAAGCATAGGACTGGCTAGGGCCAGGCCTATCGTTTTGCATAAACTCAATCTGATAGATATCCGTTATAATAATACATAAAAAGAATTTCTGCCCGTATTTTCCGCACTATTTCGCATAAATATCAATAAGGGAAAGATTTGGATGATGCCGAGCCTAATGGGCAGAATTTTTTAGAAACTATTATTATTGATTGGTATTAAAACCCATGATAAGAATAGGGGCTTGAAAAGGAGCCTTTAGTAAATGAACAAGATCGTTATCAATGCCGACCAGGGCGCGCAGAAGATTTCCAAGCATATTTACGGGCATTTCGCCGAGCATCTGGGCCGCTGTATCTACGAGGGGCTATGGGTCGGCGAAGACTCGCCGATCCCCAATACGAGGGGCATCCGGAACGATGTCGTGGCGGCGCTTTCCAAGCTCGAGATGCCCAACCTCCGCTGGCCGGGCGGCTGCTTCGCCGACACTTACCACTGGAAGGATGGCATCGGCCCGCGTTCCCAGCGGCAGGACATGGTCAACGTCTTCTGGGGCGGCGTCACCGAAAGCAATCATTTCGGCACCCACGAGTTCATGGACCTCTGCTCCATGATCGGGACCGAGCCCTATATCTGCGGCAACGTCGGCTCGGGTACGGTGCGCGAGATGTCCGAGTGGTTGGAGTACATCACGATGCCGGGATCCAGCCCGATGGCTCGCCTCCGCCGCGCGAACGGCCGCGAAGATCCCTGGGACCTCAAGTACTGGGCGGTCGGCAACGAGAACTGGGGCTGCGGCGGCAACATGACCGCCCAGCAGTACGCCTGGGAGTTCCGCCGCTACCAGAGCTACTGCCGGCACCTGGGCGGCAAGCAGCTTTATAAGATCGCCTGCGGCCAGGGCGATGACTGGAACGATGTGGTCATGCGCGAGGCCGCAAAATTCATGGACGGGCTCTCGGTCCACTATTACACCTTCGCCGAGAAGTGGGAGCGCAAGGGCGCCGCGACCGGCTTCCCTGCCTCGGAGTGGTACTCCACGATGAAGAACGCCCTCGGAATCGAGGACTTCATCGACAGGACAGCCACCATCATGGACCGCTACGATCCGGCCAAGCGCGTGGGCATGATCATGGACGAGTGGGGCACCTGGTACGACGTCGAGCCCGGCAGCAACCCCGGCTTCCTCTACCAGCAGAACACGATACGCGACGCGGTCGTCGCGGGCCTCTCGCTCAACGTCTTCAACCGCCACGCCGACCGCGTGCACATGGCCAACATCGCGCAGACGGTCAACGTCCTCCAGGCCATGATCCTCACCGAGGGGCCGAAGATCGTCCTCACTCCGACCTATCACGTCTTCGAGATGTACAAGGTCCACCAGGACGCGACGCTGCTGCCCCTCGTCCTCGATTGCGACAGGATCGAGGAGGCCGCCCTGCCGGCGGTGAGCGCCTCGGCCTCCCGCGACGCGAAGGGCAGGACCCATTTGAGCCTCTGCAATCTTCATATCGAGAAGGAAGCCGAGCTCGAGGTCGAGCTCCGCGGCCTCCCCGCGGCGCTCAAGGGCGCGAGCGGCCGCATCGTCGCCGCCCCGACGATGGACGGCCGAAACGATTTCGCCGCGCCGAACAGGGTAGTCCCGAAGGCCTTCGAGGGCGCCAAGGTCGAAGGCGGAAAGCTCAAGCTGCGCCTGCCCCCGATGTCGGTCGCAGTCCTCGAATTGGCGTGAGCGAGGCGGCGACCGGCCGCGGGCAGCCTAGCGACTGTCCCGGCTGCGGGATCAGCGTCCGCCTGAGCCCCGGCGAGCTGGAGCGCATCGTCGCGGAGTACTTCCGCGGCAGCGTACCCGAGCTCGTCGGCGTCGAGGAGCAGGAGCGGCGCCTCGCGTTGTGCGGCGAATGCCCGGACCTGCTGTACGGCAGCACCTGCCGCCACTGCGGCTGCCTCGTCGAGGTGCGCGCCCGACTCGCTGGCCTCGCCTGCCCCGCGGCGATGTCGAGGTGGTGATGCGGGAAGAAGGCAAGCCGCGAAGCTGCGCTATGTAACGCAAGGTTACGCAAATGGGAGTCGGCTTCGCTTTTATCATTCGCGCGCTTTAGCGTCACTTGCGACTGTCTTTCCCGCTCCGGTTCCCGTAACGAAGGGCCAGCCTTCCTCATCCCACTTCAGAGGCTCGATGCGGCAGCGGGGCATTCCGGCCAGCTGCACGTCGTAGGCGTGATAGACGAGAAAATAGGTTCCCTTCGAGACCAGGACCGAGTTGTGCCCCGGCCCCTTGAAGCGCGCGCCGCTCGCGCGGAGCGGCGTGCCCCCGCCCTCGAGCATCGATGCGCCGTCGCGATCGAGGTAGGGACCGGCGATCGAATCAGACCGGCCCACGCGCATGTTGTAGCTGCTCAAGAGGCCCTTGCAGCAAGAATCGTAGGATGCGAAGAGATAGTACTTCCCGTCCTTGGGCAGGATGTAGGCGCCCTCTATCGCGTTGATCGAGTCGGTCCTGCGCGCGATCGCGAGGGGCCTCGATCCGGGTTCGGCGAGCTTGCCGGTGGCCCCGTCGAGCTTCTCGAGCTTGAGGCCCGTCCAGAACGACCCGAAGGCGAGCCAGGGATCCCCGGCCGCGTCGAAGGCCACCGCGGGATCTATCGCGTTGAAGTCGTCCGATCGCAGCGATTCGATCACGGGTCCCTCGTCGATCCAGGCGTAATCGGGGCTGGACGGATCGAGCGTCGCGTTCGACGCGAGGCCGATGGCCGAGACGTTGGAGCCGAAGGTGGAGACCGAGTAATAGATCCTGTAGCGGCCGCCCAGCCGCACGACCTCCGGCGCCCAGAAATCGGTCGATCCGGGCACGTCGGACGCGGTCCACTTCGGGCTGCGTTCGAATACCCTGCCCGGGCCCGCGCTAGCCCAGGCCGCGAGATCGCCGGACACGGCGAGCTGTATCCCGGGACCCGAGCTGAAGCGGTAGAATTTGCCGCCGCATTCCGCGATCGTAGGATCGTGGGCCATGGTCGCGCCGGTCAGGGCGAGGGCATCCGGGGCGTCGGGATCGGCCGCCGATTCCGCGGCGGCGCCGGGACCGGCGAGCAAGGCGATCAGGAGCAGGAGCGGCATCGACGGCCGAGGCCGCGCCGCGGGCGAGGACCCGACCCTCATTTTTCCCCGGTCGAGTATCGGAGCACGGTAAAGCTCAGTGGCGAGAGCGCGAGCGGGCCTCTATCGGCGGGCAGGACCTTGGCCGCGACCTTGTCGGGCGACGCGGCCGTGTTGGTCGCCTTGAGGTCGTCGTGACGGAGCTCGACGCGCTCTATTAGGGACAGGTTTTCCAGGCCGGCTGCCCTGAGGTCCAGCTCCATCGGCTCCTTCGACCGGTTCACGCAGAAGAGGGCGAGCGAGGCGCCGTCCTCGGAGAGCACGGCCGACGCGTCGAGGTAGGGCACGTCGCCGAAAGACTTGTCCGCGTAGGTCGGCGAGTCGACTTTTATATTCATCGATGTGCCCCTGCCGTATTTGGATGCGTAGAGGAAGGGCCAGTAGATGGTCTGGCGCCAAGCTGCGCCGCCGTTGTCGGTCATGATCGGGGCGATGACGTTGACGAGCTGGGCGAGACAGGCGACCTTGACGCGGTCGGCGTGCCGGAGCAGGACGTTGATAAGGCAGCCAACGACGAGGGCGTCCTCCATCGTATAGACGTCCTCGAGGAGGTGGGGCCCGACCTGCCAGGGCTCGTTCCTAGAGTCGGCGTCCTTCGAGTGGAACCAGACGTTCCACTCGTCGAAGGAGAGGTACATGGGTTTCTTCGAGCGCTTCTTGGCCCTGACGAAGTCGCAGGTGGCGACGACCGAGTCTATGAAGCGGTCCATACCCACCGAGGACGCGAGGAAGGCGGGGAGGTCGTCCGCGTCGTTGTGGAAGTAGTGGTGGAGGGAGAGGTAGTCGACGGAGTCGTAGCAGTGGTCGAGGACGGTGGCCTCCCATTGGGGGAAGGTCGGCATGTGACCGTTCGAGGAGCCGCAGGCGACGAGCTCGAGCGCGGGGTCGAAGAGCTTGATGGCCTTGGCGGTCTCGTAGGCGATGCGGCCGTACTCGTCGGGCGTCTTCTGCCCGACCTGCCAGGGCCCGTCCATCTCGTTGCCGAGGCACCAGAGCCGGATGCCGAAGGGCTCCTTCGATCCGTGCTCCCGGCGGAGGTCGCTCCAATAAGAGCCGCCCGGATGGTTGCAATACTCGACGAGGTTGCGGGCGGCGTCGATGCCTCGGGTGCCGAGGTTGATGGCCATCATGGTCTCGGTGTTGGCCGTCTTGGCCCACTTCACGAACTCGCCCATGCCGAAGCTGTTGGGCTCGACGGATTTCCAGGCGAGGTCGAGGCGGCGCGGCCGCTTCGCGGCGGGGCCGACCGAGTCCTCCCACTTGAAGGAGGAGACGAAATTGCCGCCGGGGTAGCGGACGACCGGCACGTCGAGCTCGCGGATGAGGTCGAGCACGTCGCGCCGGAAGCCGTCGGCGTCGGCCTTCGGGTGGCCGGGCTCGTAGATGCCGCCATAGACGGCTCGGCCGAGGTGCTCGATGAAGGAGCCGTAGATGCGCTTGTCCACCGCGCCGATGACGTATTCCTTGTCCAGGCTGACCCTAGCTTTCATCGTTCCCCCCGTATAGATAACACCTTACCATCCTATCTCCGTCCACGATTTCCGGCGGCTCGCTGAGGCGGCACTTGACCATCGCCTTGGGGCAGCGCCCCGCGAATTTGCATCCGATCGCGAGGAACTCCTCGTCGCCCGTGGTCGCCGCGGCGCCGTCGGCGAGCGAGGTCGATCCGGGCCTCGGGTCCAGGGCGGACTCCACCAGGAGCTGGGTATAGGGATGGCGGGGCTCGGTGAGGATGGCGCTCGTCGGTCCCTGCTCGACGAAGAAGCCCCTGTGGATGATGGCGATGCGGTCCGAGATGTAATAGGCGGTGGCCAGGTCGTGCGTGATGTAGACGATCGAGGTCCCTAGCTTGTTCTTGAGGTCTTGGAACAGGTTGACGATGCTCATGCGCAGCGACGCGTCCACCATCGAGACCGGCTCGTCGGCGACCAGGACCTTCGGGTTCGGGATGATCGCCCGCGCCACCGAGGCGCGCTGCAGCTGTCCGCCGGAGAGTTCGTGAGGATACCTGCCGCCGACTTCCGATAGCGCGAGGCCGACCGCGTTGAGCGCCCTCTCGGCCCTCTCCCTTGCCTGGTCCACTGTCTCGCCGGGGAAGAAATTCTTGGCCGTGGCGAAGAGGAACTCGTCCACCCGATTCAACGGATTGAAGGTCTCGAAGGGGTTCTGGAATATCGGCTGGACGTTTCGCATGTACTCGAGCACCTGCTTCCGGCCCTTCATCGAGTGGACGTCTACCTGGTCTAGCGCTATCGAGCCCGAATCCGGCAGGAGGAGCCGGAGGATCATGCGGGATAGCGTAGTCTTGCCCGAGCCCGACTCGCCGATTATCGAGAAGATGTCCGGAGCGTCCTTGAACAGGGAGAAGCTTACCTCGTTGACCGCGATCAGCTCCTTCCCGGAAAAGATGCCGCCGAGCCTGAAGCTCTTTTTCGCGCTCTTGACGGATAGCAGTTCTATGGCATCGCCCATCGTGTGTTCCTCCATCAGTCGGCCAGGAAGCAGGCCGCGCGAGTCCCGCCGGAACAAGCCTTGAGGCTCGGCGCCTCTTGCGCGCAACGCGCTATCGCGATAGGGCAGCGGGGGTGGAACCGGCAGCCGGCCGGCGGGTCGGCGAGGTTGGGAGGGGCGCCCTTGAGATAGCCCTTGCGCTCCTTGTCGCCGATATGGGGCAGGGACCTTATGAGGTGCTGGGTATACGGATGGGCGGGCGCCTCGAATATGTCCTTAGTGGATCCTTCCTCGGCGATGGTCCCGGCGTACATGATCGCTATCCTGTCGGCCATGTTCGCGTGCACCGCGAGGTCGTGGGTGACGAGGATGATCGTATGCCCGAGCTCCCGCTGCAGCCGCTTCATGAGGCCCAGGGTCTCGCGCTGCACGACGACGTCCAGGGCCGTGGTAGGCTCGTCGGCGATTATTATCGAGGGCGAGCAGATCGTCGCGAGGCCGATCGTCACGCGCTGTCGCATCCCGCCCGAGAGCTCGTGGGGATAGGAGTCGAGGACCTCCTTGCCGAGGCGCAGCTTGTCGAGATGGGCCGTTACGCTGTCGCGGAAATCCTTTTCCGCCATGCGGCCCATGTGCGGATAGGCGAAATCGATGAAGCTCTTGTAGATCCTGCGCACGGGATTGAGGACGTTCATCGAGCCCTGCATGATGTACGAGATCTGGCGCCACCTGATCCCATAGAGCTCCTCGTCGGTCGCCTCCAGAAGGGAGAGGGGCTTCCCGGGATCGCCCATGAACTCGACCGATCCCGACTGGACCTTGAGCGGGGGCCTGCAGAAGCCCGCTATCAGCTTGAGCAGGGTCGTCTTGCCGCAGCCCGACTCGCCGGCTATGCCGAATACCTCGTTCTTTCGGATCGAGAGGCTGACGTCGTCGACGACCTTGACCTCGCGGTTCATGCCGAACAGGTGGGTAATATAGGAAGCCCGCAAGCCCGTGCTGCGCAGTATCTCCTCGGTCATACCGCGCCTCCCTTCATGCGTAGCCTGGTGCGCGGGTCGATGTACTCGTTCAGCGCGACCGACAGGAGATACAGGCCGGTGAAGACGAAGACCGTGACGCCGACCGGGGCGGCGAGCCACCACCAGATGCCCGAGATCATGGCTTGGTGCTGGTTGGCCCAGAAGATGACCACGCCGATGCTCGCCTTGTTGATGTTCGTGAGGCCGAGGATGGACAGAGTGACCTCCATGCCGATCGACCACAGGAGATTGTTGATCGTCGTGGCGAAGATGATCGGCATCACGTAGGGCATGTGCTCCTTGAAGATGATGCGTCTCGTGGGCATCCCGCAGAACACCGCCGTGTCGGAGAAGACGCGTTCCTTGAGGCTCAGGACTTGGGCGCGGATGAGCCGCGCGTCGTAGGCCCAGCCCAGGACCGCCATCATCAGGGCCATATAGAACCAGTTCATCTTGTCCCGGAGGAGGAAGTTGAGGAGGAGGAGGATGGGCAGCACCGGCATGATGACGAAGCTGTCGTTTACCGCCATCGCCACCTTGTCGAACAGGCCGCCTTTATAGCCGGCGTACATCCCGACCCAGATCGCGATGATCCGCGAGAGGACGGCGGTCATGACGCCGAACATCAGCGAATTCCGCAGGGCGAAGGTCATCTGCCAAAAGAGGTCCTGCCCCCGCGAATTGGTGCCGAACAGGTGGGCGAAGGACGGCGGCAGGTCGGGCGTCACCGCGAAGGACTCCATGGGTTTAAACGGCGAGAAGAACGACATGATGATCATGAAGATGGCGAAGGCGAGCGAGACGATGCCGAAGCGGAAATAGCCGGATGTTTTCCATAGGCCTGCGAATGCTTTTCTCATTCCGGTCCACCTTAATTTAGACGTACGCGAGGGTCGAAGATGGGATACAGGAGGTCTACCACGAGGACGGAGACGGATACGCCCACGATCGAGAATATCGAGACCCCCATGATGAGGCTATAGTCGAAGTTTAGTATCGCCTTGTAGGAGAGCGTCCCCATGCCGGGGATGCCGAAGACGAACTCCGTGATCAAGGCGCCCGAGAAGATGGACCCCAGGCTCATGCCGAGGCCGGTAATCTGGGGAAGCAGGGCGTTGCGCATGATGTATTGGCCCAGGATGGTCTTCTTGTTCACCCCTCCGACCTCGGCGTATTGGACGTAATCCTCGCTGATGATGTTCGACACGAGGGCGCGCATGCCGAGGAGCCACGCGCCTACGCCCGTGAGCACGAGAGAGAGGGCGGGGAGGAAGGTGTGGTAGAGGACGCTCAGCATGAACTGGAGGTTCCAGCCTTCCTTGAGGCCGCGCGCGTAGGCGTCGGTCGTCGGGAAGATCGGGATGAGGAAGCAGAAGACGACGAGGAGGATGAACGCGAATATGTAGTAGGGTATCGGGCGCACGCAATTGGCCGCGAGCTCGACCCATTTCGTCCAGCGTTTATCGGAGTGATAGCCGGCCAGCCCCCCGAGCAGGTTGCCGATCAGCCAGGAGATGAGGCTCGTCGAGAGGAGGAGCCCGATGGTCCAGGGCATGGACCTCCAGATCAGCTCGCTCACGGGACGGGGGTAGGCGAAGATGGAAGGCCCGAGATCGCCATGGAAGAACCGCTTCCAGAACGAGAGGTACTGCTCGCCGATCGTGCCCTTGAGCCCGTAGAGGTCGTTCATCGCCTCGCGGAAGGCCGCGATGGCTTCGGGGTAGATCTTCGCGGGGCCGTTCATCATCTGGTTGATCTTGATCTCGACGGGATTGGTCGGGGCGAGGCGGGGGATGAAGAAGGTGATCGTGATGCCGATGAAGATGACGAGGACGCACTGTCCCAGGCGCTGCATTATGTATTTTAGGAACACCTTGCTAAAGACGTCGCGGATCGACATGAGTCCCCCTAAAGGATCCGTTCGATGGAAATCGCGCTCCCCCCGCCCCGGAGCCCTGACGGGCAGCGGGGCGAGGGAGCTCGCGCTCTACATTATCGCTCTAGTCTCACTTGGGGGGAAGCATCTGCTTCAGCTGAGTGAAGATGTAGCGACTGTTGGACCAGTTCGTGACCGTGTTGGCGTAGGGCTTGTCGAAGTTCGGGTAGCCCGACCAGTAGGTGTTGTCCTGGGAAGAGAAGACGTTGTACGACATTAGCGGGATCTCGGGGAGGTCCTTGGTCGTAAGCTTCAGGTACTGGAGGCCGAGGTCGATGTTCTTCTGCGAGTCGAAGTCGGACTTGAACATCTCGCCGATGATCTTGTCGAGCTCGGCGCTCTTGTAGCGGATCTGGTTGCGGCCGTTGTGGGTCTCGCCGATCGGGGTGTAGTAGTCGGAGCTCCAGCTGTCCAGGAAGTAGCTCATGTCGGGATGTCCGCCCCAGGACTCGATGTTCCAGCCCATGTAGACGTCATACTGGCCGAGGTTCTGGTTGGTGCCGTTGTCCTGGGCGAAGAGGGCGGTCGTCTCGATGCCAAAGTTGGTCCAGAGCTCGGCGATCATCGTGGTCAGGCGCTGGAGGGTCGGGCGATCAGGGCCCCAGTTGAACAGGGTGATCTTGAACTGCTCGCCGTTGGGCTTGTACCACTTTCCGCCCTTGAGGGTGAAGCCGTTCTTCTCGAGGAGGGCTGCTGCGGCCTTGGTGTCGTACTTCCACCAGCCCAGGCCGATCATGCTCTTGATCTTCTCGGGATCCTTGGGGACCGCGTCGCCGAAGGAGGGGCGGGCCTGGTCGGCGATCTTCTGCGCGATCGTCGTGTCGTAGGGCTTGATCATGCCGGCCTTGCCCGCGTCGATCGTGAAGTCCTTGAGGAAGGACTGCATCGGGTCGAAGTAGTACTTGCGCGAGGTGCCGGTGGGCGGGAAGAGGATGGGCGACATCGTGACGGCGCCCTTGTAACTGGCCAGGGCCATCTTGGTCATGTCGAGGGAGAGTGTGAGGGCCCAGCGCACGTCGACGTTGTCGAAGGGAGCCTTCGCGTTGTTGGGGAGGATGGCGACGAGGGTCGGATCCGGGTGCCCGAAGGGGAAGCCCTGGAACCAGTTGGTCTCCCACTTGTTCTTGGCGAGCTGGATCATGCCCTCGGGGGTTACCTCGTGGATCATGTCGAGGTCGTGGTTGAGCTGGGAAATGACCTTCTTGTCATTGGGGAGGTCGAGGAGGTACATGGCGTACTTGGGAGCGGGCTTGCCGAAATCGGCGATGGAGGTCTTGGCCCAGTCCTCGCGGCGCTGCCAGAGGTACCAGTTCCCGTGCTTGTCGTAGTCCTTGAGGGTGTAGGCGCCGATGGAGACGGGGGGATTGAAGGTGTAGGTCATCGCGTCCGCGGGCGTCTTGACCGCCTTTTCCCAGACGTGGGCGGGCATGATCCAGCAGGCGTTCCAGCGGACGGTGAAGTTGCGATGGAAGCGGCTGTTGGGCTTGGTAAGGTTGAATACCACGGTGTATTTATCCGGGGTCTCCACGCTCTTGACCTGGACCTTAAAGGCCGCGCCGAAGAGCATGGTAGGGTTCTGGGCCTGGATCTCGACCGTGTACTTGACATCGGTCGAGGTGAACTCGACGCCGTCGCTCCACATGAGGCCTTTCTTCAGTTTCGCGGTCATCTGGGTGTAGTCTTTATTGTAGATCGGTTTCTCGGCCGCAAGGCTGTTGTGCCAGGTCTGGTCCTTGACGCCGGCGCGGGGAACGCCGGAATCCGGATCGAGGTACCAGAGGGTATCCATGGCGAGCTGCTGGAGCCCTGTCGAATAGCCGCCGTTGCCTCCAGCCCACGCCGTCCATAGGTTGAAGTTGTCGGGATTCGTGAGGGCTCCGGTCGGATCCTCGATTATGATAGTGTCCCCGCGCTTGACGCCGGGAACGACTTCCTTGTTCGGATCGATTTCGGCGTAGGCCATGAGGGCGCCGAAAGCGACCATGGCGCAGACGACCAGCCACAGTTTCTTATTCATGTATCCTCCTTATTGAACATGGGGCGACTAAGGCCACCCCTCGCACGACTAAAGAACAACCCAAATCGGTTCCGACTATATCACCTAGAATGATTCAATCGGGGAAAACATAGGTGATGACCGGATTGCGCATTCATTTCTGATGCTTTTTCGATGTTATCCCCGTTTTATATTTCCGTCAAACCTTATTTATGATAATAATCCAATATTGTGATATTAAAAACCTTGCATGCGGGCCTGCTATTTGCCGATATTACGCGAGTAGATTGTGCGGTTTAATTTATATGGGAATATTTAATAATATACTGGATATATAATTAGGGCGAATTTGTATGTTATTTTTAAATTTCCGAGATTTCATCAAAAAAGTACAAGAATATCGCCACTTGTATTATATCAGTTACCATGATACTAATAGTCATATGAACTCAAGTCCAAAAATCTTAGTGATTGATCCGCGCGAAGATCCTGAGGTTGTGCTAGGTCTCGCCTCGGAAGTCCGCATTAAAATTTTGGGGCTGCTTCACCGTAAGTCCGCGAATATCAACGAAATAGCCGAGGAATTGTCCCTTCCCCAATCTACCGTGGCGACGAACGTGGCCGCCCTCGAGAAGGCGGGCTTGGTCCAGTCCGAGATCGTCAAGGCCAAGAAGGGCAACCAGAAGATCTGCCGCGCCATCTACGAGGAACTGGTGATCCGTTTCGCGGAGGACGACAAGCGCGTCCGCGACGACCTCATAGAAGTCGAGATGCCGATCGGGCTTTTCACCAGCTACGAGGTGTCGGCGCCCTGCGGGCTCTGCTCCTCCGAGGGAATCATCGGATACCTCGACGTGCCCGATTCCTTCCTCAACCCGGACCGTATGAAGGCCGGGCTGCTGTGGTTCGAGCGCGGCTGGATCGAGTACAAGTTCCCGAACAACAGCCTATATAAGGATAAGCCCATACGGAAGCTCGAGCTCAGCGTCGAGCTCTCCTCCGAGACGCCGGGCACCGACAAGAACTGGCTATCGGACATCACGCTCTGGCTGAACTCAATCGAGGTCGGCCACTGGACCTCCCCAGGCGACTTCGGCGACAAGCGCGGCAAGCTTACGCCCGAGTGGTGGAAGCTCGAGGGCTCCCAGTACGGACTGCTCAAGAATTGGAGCGTCTCCGACGAGGGAAGCTTCGTGGACGGCGTGCGCATCTCGGACGTGAACCTGTCCGACCTCTCGCTGGCCGATCACCATTCGATCAAGGTGATGATCGGCGTCAAGCAGGAGGCCGAGCACGTCGGGGGCATCAACATCTTCGGCCGCGGCTTCGGAAACTACGACCAGGCCCTCGTCCTCCGCCTCTACTTCGGCTAGAGCCCCCGCCTCCGCGCAGGCGCATTTACAGGGGAGCGCTCTTGGGAGTAAAATCAAGGCCGGACGGAGGTGGCCGAGATGATCACGAAGTATTGCCTCAAGGTCAAGTTCGCGGGGATCGATAACCAGCTCTTCTTCGAGGTGGACGAGAAGGAATTCTCCCGCCTCAAGGAGCGGTATCTCGAGGTCTCCCGGCCCGAGGAAGCCATATCGTTCACCATGAGCGATGGCTCGGCGGCCATCATCGCCTGCCAAAGCGTGGAAACCCTCCATTTCGTGTTCGAGTCGAGCCTCGAGGAGTTTCCCGCACTCGAGAGCATCAAGGACGCCGATTGCGTCTTCAAATACCGCCTCCTAGGCCGCACGGATCCCGAATACCTCGCCGTCGACGCGCCGTCGACCGCCGTGGGCTTCTACGACCGCGTCCGCGAGGCCCTGGAGACGGACTTCGCCGAGGACGCCGGCCTTTTCTTCTCCGTCGCCGACGAGGACGGCAAGGACTTCTACATCAATCGACAGACCCTGCTCTACATCGTCGTCCCCAAGAAGGTCTTCGACGAGGGCAGCAAGCAGCTGGGCAAGAAGCGGTAATACGCCTCCTCGCTACGAGAAGAACATCTTCAGCGATATTCCCGCGAGGAATACCGCGAACACCTTGCGCAATAGCGCGGGATCGAAGAGGTCCGCGAGCTTGGCCCCGAAGAAGCCGCCGACGAAGAAGAGGGCGGCGATTATCGCCCCTGCCCTGAGGTCCACGTCGCCCGAGCGGTAATATTGCAACGCGGCGAGCAGGCCGATGGGCGGGACCATGAGTAGCAGGGTAGTACCCTGGGCGGTCTTCTGCGAGAAGCCGAAGATGAAAACCAGGGCGGGTATTATCACGACCGCCCCGCCTATGCCAAGCAGGCCGCTCACCGCTCCGGCGGCCAAACCCAGTAGGCCGTAGCCTAGGGTACGAATCAGTTCGTTGCTGTCCATAACTCGGTATTATATGATGGTGATACAGGAATCGACCATGCCCGAATCAATCACGAAGCGCCTGTCCTTCCTCAACTCGACCGCTGGCTCACGCTCTGGATTTTCCTCGCGATGGGTGTCGGCGTCCTGGCCAGCTCGATGGTCCCGGGCTTAGCCTCCTTCAAGGATAGGAAGATCCTCGCCCTCACGCTCGTTCAGAACTGGGTCATCGGACCGATCCTGATGACGGCCCTCGCGATGGTCATAGTGTGGAGCGAGCTGGCGAAGGGCGATACCGAGTACTGCGCGGGCCCCGTCGTCTTCCTATCCTGGCTCATCCTGAGGCGGGCCAAGGGCGAAGCCTGGTATCGGCGCTCCTTCATCCCCAGGATCTCGCCGATTACCCTGATCGCCCTCCTCTTCACCATCCTCGTGATGTTCAGCCTGAGGGGAGAGAGGATCCTCGCCCTGCCCCTGGACGTCGCGCGCATAGCCGTCCCCCCGCTCATCTACTTCGTCGCGATGTTCCTGATCAGCTTCGGCCTCAGCAAGGCGCTGGGCGCGGGCTACGCGAAGACGGCGACGCTCTCCTTCACCGCGGCGAGCAACAACTTCGAGCTCGCGATCGCGGTGTCCGTAGCGGTGTTCGGGCTCGGCTCCGGCCAGGCCTTCGCGGCGGTCATCGGGCCCCTCATCGAGGTGCCGGTCATGCTCGGCCTCGTGACGGTGGCGAGGCGGCTCGAGAGGGGATTCGGCCCGGCCCGCGCGTAGAATAAAGCGGGCGCTTTTGTATACAATGGCGCCACATGAACGAGCTCGATCGACAGCTTCGCAGGCGGCTCACCTTCGCCATCATATCGCACCCCGACTCCGGGAAGACGACCATCACCGAGAAGCTCCTCCTCTTCGGAGGGGCCATCCATATAGCGGGAGCGGTCAAGAGCGGCAAGAACACGAGGGCCTCGGTCTCCGACTTCATGGAGATGGAGAAGGAGCGCGGCATCTCCATTAGCACCTCCGTGATGGGATTCGAGTACGGCGGCCGCAAGGTGAACCTACTCGATACGCCGGGCCACGCCGACTTCTCCGAGGACACCTACCGCGGGCTCTCGGCCGTGGACAGCGCGCTGCTCGTCATCGATTCCGTGAAGGGCGTCGAGGACCGCACGCGCAAGCTCTGCGAGGTGTGCCGCATGCGGCATACGCCCATCGCGACCTTCATGAACAAGCTCGACCGCGAGGGCAAGGACCCCGTCGAGCTCCTCGACGAGACGGAGAGGGAGCTGGCCATCGGGGTGAGGCCGGTCACCTGGCCTATCGGCCAGGGCAGGAATTTCAAGGGCGTCTACAACCTCGTCGAGCGGAAACTCCTACTCTTCGTGCCGGGAGAGGTCGTGAAGCCTTCCGACGTCATGTCGATCGCGGACCTCGCCGATCCCCTCATCGACGAGAGGGTCGGAGCGAGCTTGGCGGCGAAGCTCCGCGAGGACGTGGCCCTCCTGTCGGGCGTCTATCCCCCCTTCGAGACAGCCGAATACCTGGAGGGGAAGGCGACGCCCGTCTTCTTCGGCTCCGCGATCAATAATTTCGGCATCCGGGAGCTCCTCGATACCCTGACCAGCATGGCTCCCCACCCGACGCCGAAGGTCAGCGAGGAGCGGACCGTCCTGCCGGAGGAGGAGAAGTTCACCGGCTTCGTCTTCAAGATACACGCCAACATGAATCCGAGGCACAGGGACCGCATCGCCTTCCTTCGCGTGTGCTCGGGCACCTTCGAGCGGAACAAGGTCTACCATCACGTGCGCTCGGGCAAGCCCTTCAGGACCGCCAACCCGACCGCCTTCATGGCGCAGGACAGCGAGATCGTCGACCTGGCCTGGCCGGGGGACATCGTCGGCATCCACGACACCGGGACCTTCAAGATCGGCGACACGGTCACGGAGGGGGAGACGATCAACTTCAAGGGCATCCCGAGCTTCGCGCCCCAGATCTTCCGCTATATCGTCAACGCCGACCCCGAGAAGGAAAAGCAGTATCACCGGGGCCTGGACCAGCTGGCCGAGGAAGGGGTCGTCCAGATCTTCTCCAAGCCCAAGCAGTCGAACATCCGCGTGATCGGCGTCGTGGGCCAGCTCCAGCTGGAGGTCCTGCAGTACCGCATGGAGCACGAGTACGGAGCCAGGTGCTCCTACCGGCACATCGAATCGACCCTCGCGCACTGGATAGACTCGGGCGACCAGAAGGCCATGAGGGAATTCATCGAGGACAACATCCGCCGGATATTGGTGGATATACGGGGTACGCATATCTTCATGTCCGACTCGCCCTGGTCCTTCGAGAGGGCGAAGGCGAACAACCCCGCGATTCGATTCTACTCGACCTCCGAGATGGTCGAGGACCGGGACGGCTGACGCTTCGCTAGGCCTGCGGCTGGGTCCCGGCCGTCTCGCGGGTAAATTCCTCGGCCTTGCCTTATACTTGTGCCGTGGCGGCAATGGCCGCGGCCTGGCCTAGGGAGCCCATGGATGCACGAGGCGGAACGGTTCAAGTCCTTGGTCAAATCGATGAGCGTGGGGATCCTCCTCCAGGGCCCCGGCGCGGAGATACTCTTCTCCAACCCAGCTGCCCTGGGGCTCCTGGGCTTGAGCGAGGACCAGCTCCTGGGGAGGACTTCCTTCGACCCGAGATGGAACGTCATCCACGAGGACGGCTCGCCCTTCCCCGGTCCCGACCACCCCGTCCCCCGGGCGATCAAGACGGGCGAGTCGGTGCGGAACGTCGTCATGGGCGTGTTTCGCCCGGTGAGTGGGGATCGCGTCTGGCTGCTGGTGGACGCGGTGCCGGAGACGGACGGGGACGGGAAGGTGCTGGACGTGGTGTGCACTTTCCTCGATATTTCCGAGCGAAAGAAAGCGGAGGAACGAGTCCAGGGACTCCTCGCCGAGAAGGAGATCATCCTTAAGGAAGTCCACCACCGCATAAAGAACAACATGAGCACGATCTGCGGCCTGCTCTCGCTTCAGGCCGACGCGATGCGCGATCCTTCGGTCGTCTCCGCCCTCAAGGACGCGGAGAGCCGCGTGACCTGCATGATGATGCTCTATGACAGGCTGTATCAGTCGGGAAGCTTCACCGAGGCATCCATCGGAGAGTACCTGCCGGACCTGGTCGACGAGATCGTCGGCAACTTTCCCGGCGGCGGATCGGTGAATATAGAGAAGGACGTGGAGGACATAGTCCTCGACGCGAGATGCCTGTCCACGATCGGGATCATCGTGAACGAGCTTCTCACGAATATCATGAAGTACGCCTTCGCCGGACGGGCGGGAGGAAGGATCGTCGTTTCCGCCTCGCAGAAGGGCGACCTGGTCCTCCTGACCGTCCAGGACGACGGCGTGGGAATGCCGGAGTCGGTCGACGCCGAGGGATCGCCCGGCTTCGGGCTCACGCTCGTCCGGCTGCTCGCCGACCAATTGGGCGGCTCGATGCGGATCGAGCGGGACGGAGGCACGAGGATCATCCTCGAATTCAGCCGCCCATCTCCTTCCTCTTATTGAAGAGTGTGCGCCTGCTGATCCCGAGCTCGGCCGCGGCCTTGGTCATGTTGCCTCCGTGCTTCTCGAGGGTGCGCTCGACGAGCTCCCTCTCCAGGTCCTTGAGGCTCCCGCGGCTCTCGCGAGCGGGCGCGGCGGCGCTCGTGAAGGGCTCGCCCAGGTCCTCGCTCCCGATGACCTCTCCCGAGCACAGGATGTAGGCCCTCTCCACCCGGTTCTCCAGCTCGCGCACGTTGCC
>JANXYQ010000112.1 GCA_025355995.1 Spirochaetaceae bacterium
CTTCGTCTCGGCCTCGCCGCCCAAGGCCGACTTCTGGGCCGCGGCGCCGAAGGCGTCCGAGCCCCTCTCGGCCTTGGCCGAGACGACGCTGATCGCTTCGATCCTCGACGGGATGAGCGACGAGGAGGTCGTCGGGCAGATCCTCATGATGGCGTACCCCGGCGACGATCCGGGGCCCCCCATCTTCGACTGGATACGGAACCGAGCCCTCGGGGGCGTGAAGATCTTCGGCTGGAACGCCGAGGACAGCACCAAGGTAGCCAAGGCCGTGGCGGCCTTCCAGGAGACGGCCCTCTCCTCGCGCGCGGGCATTCCCCTCCTCGTCGCCACCGACCAGGAGGGCGGTTGGATACGGCACATCAAGGGCGCGACGACGATCACGCCCGGCAACATGGCGATCGGCGCCTCGGGCAGGCCCTACGACGCCTATCGCTCCGCCAACCTCATCGGGCACGAGCTCGCGGCCCTCGGCGTGAACATGGACTTCGCCCCCTCGGTCGACCTAGCGACGAAGCCGAAGAGCTACATCATCGGCCCCCGCGCCTTCTCGGACGACCCCCAGGTCGCCGCGATCCTCGGCTCGGCCTTCGTGCGCGGGCTGACCGACGCGGGGATCATTGCCACGGCCAAGCATTTCCCGGGCCACGGCGACACGGAGGACGACTCCCACGGCGTCCTTCCCGTCATCCGCGTCGACGAGAGGACGCTCTGGGACCGGGAGCTCCTGCCCTACCGCGTCCTCTCGGCGGAGGGCATCCCCGCGATCATGAGCGGCCACCTCTGCTTTCCCCTTATCACGGGGGACAAGGCTCCCGCCTCGCTCTCGCCCTACTTCATGACCACCCTCCTCCGGGGACGCATCGGCTTCAAGGGCCTGGCCGTCACCGACGACCTCGCCATGAACGGGGCCGGGGACTCCGCCGGCTCCCTCTCCGAAGCCTGCGTGCGGGCGGTGGAGGCGGGCAACGACCTCGTCATGATCAGCCAGCTCCTCTCCGCGGACGACCCCGCCTGGAACCGCCTCCTCTCGGACTACCGCGGGCGCCCCGCCTTCAAGGCGAGGGTCCGCGAGGCGGCCTCGAGGGTGCTGGCCGCCAAGCTCAAGTACCTCAAGCCCCGGGGCAGGGCCGCCCTCGTGCCCGACCTCGCGGCCCTCGCGTCGAGGGTGCCGGACCCGGCAGCGGCGGCGTTCTTCAAGTCCCAGGCCTACAGGAGCGCTACGGTAATTCGCTCCGGGGGCATCCCCTTCGCCTCCTCCTCCCGCGGGCGACTACTCATCGCCGCCCCCTTCCAGGAATTCTTCGACATCGCCCTCGGGGACTACCCCGACGCGGCGACCTACCGTTTTTCATACTCGCCCGAGAGCGCGGCCGTCGCAGCCGAGCTTAGGGGCTTCGACCTCGCCCTCGCGCAGGCCGATTCGGTGATCGTCTGCGTGGCCAACGAGGCGGGCATGGACTTCGCCGAGAGGGCCCACGCCGCGGGCAAGCGAGTCGGCATCGTGTCCGCGCAGAATCCCGCGCCCCTCTCCCGGGCCCCATGGGCGGAAGCCTCGGTGGCGGTCTACAGCTACTCGATGGAGTCTCTGCGCGCCGGCGTCGCCGTCCTCGCGGGCAAGGAGCCGGCCCAGGGCAGGCTTCCGCTGAGGCTGCCCAAGTGAGGATCCTATCTGGATCGGGCCTACGCTGGAGGCGAGCCGTAGGCTCGGACCTGCCCTCGCTCTCAGCCTTCCTCGAAGAGGAGGAGGAGCGACGCGTCGGCTTCTCGGGAAGGCTCATCCGCGACTGCGCCCGGCCCGCCCTCCGCTTGCCCTCCCCGATCCGAGGCGCCGTGTGGATAGCCGACGCAGGCGCCCCCGAGATAGCCGGGGCGGTGCTTTGCCACCCCTCGCGCCTCGCCTTCCCCGTCTTCCCCGTCGGCTGGGCCGAGGGGGACAGGGCCTTCGCCCTCCTCTCCTCCTCCTACTCGCCAGCCTCGGCGATAGGGATGGCGGAGGACGTGCTCCGCTACGAATCGGCCCTCTCCCTGGAGCCGCGCGCCGCCGTCGCCTATCGACTCATGACGAGGAGCGAGGGAGCTCCCGCCCCGAGCGCGCCCGCGTCGGGGGACCCTCCGGGCTTCAGCGTTCGGCTGGCAGGGCCGGCCGACCTCGACGCGATGATGCCCCTCCAGGAGGCCTACGAGCGCGAGGAGGTGCTCACGCCCATCCACGAGCTTAATCCGGCCGCCTGCAGGGCCTCCCTGGCCCGGGCGCTGGAGAGACAGCTCGTGTACGCGGCGGTCGAGGGAGGCGTCGTCATCGGCAAGGCGGGAACCAACGCGCGGGGCTTCCGCGTCGACCAGGTCGGCGGCGTATACACCCTCCCCGCGAGAAGGGGCCGCGGCGTCGCGGCCGCCCTGATGGCCGCCCTCCTCGGCGACATACTCGCCCATGGCCGGAAGGCGGCCCTCTTCGTCAAGACGACGAACGAGCCCGCGCGGGCCCTCTATCGGGGCCTCGGCTTCGAGGACGCCGGAGACTACAGGGCGGATTATTTCGAGGCCTAGGAATTCGACGGCCTTTTTCCGGTGGATGGGCCGGCCTCGGCCAATGTACATTCGATCCCATGAATCTCCTACAGG
Source organism: Spirochaetaceae bacterium (assembly GCA_025355995.1). Lineage (GTDB taxonomy): Bacteria > Spirochaetota > Spirochaetia > Treponematales > Rectinemataceae > UBA1306. Next base: position 2,623 of record JANXYQ010000112.1, read on the forward strand.
CAGTCCTTTTGCTGTGCCTCTCCGCCATCTGGGGCGGCTCCTTCATGTTCATGCGCTACCTCTCGCCGATACTGGGACCGGCCCTCACTGCAGACCTGCGCATGCTGATCGCCGGGGCCTTCCTTCTCGCCCTCTTCGCCGCCACGGGCTTCCGCCTGGGCTGGAAGAGGAACTGGAATCGCTTCATCGTGATAGGTCTCGTCAATTCCGGCCTGCCCTTCCTCCTCTTCTCCTTCGCGGCCCTTTACGTGCCCGCGTCGGCGGAGTCGGTGCTCAACGCCCTCTCGCCCCTCTTCGGCGCGGTCTTCTCTGCCATCTGGCTGGGCGAGGCGCTCACGCCGCGCAAGTCCGCGGGCCTCGTCATCGGGGCGGCCGGTGTGGCGGCCATCACGAGCTTCGGCTCCCTGCCCTCCTCGCCCATGCTCCTGCCCGCGATCCTCGCCTGCATCGCGGCGACAGCCTGCTATGGCCTCGCCGGGGTCTATATAAAAGGCTCTTCGCGTCTTCGTGTGGGTAAAATTCACGGGATCAGGGATCCGAAAGCATAGAGGTCAGGATCTTCAGCTTGAGGTATTCCTCATCGCGTAGACCGTATGCACGACGTTGGATGACCCTGATCTTGTTGTTGAG
>JANXYQ010000066.1 GCA_025355995.1 Spirochaetaceae bacterium
CCGCGCGCGAGCCTGGGCCCTCGAACACGAGCTCGGCGTCGTCCCCCGGCCCGCTCAGATAGAGCGATCCCCTGCCTATCCGCCTCGTGGCGGCGCCCTCGCGCCGAGAGAGCACGACGCCCTCCGAGCGCAGGCCCGAGCCCGGGCGCGAGGCTCCCGCGGCGAGATCGGGAAGGGTGGCCACCTGCCAGTCGTGCCAATCCTTGAGGTCGGCGATTTCGGCCGCGTGGATGGAGAGCGGCGCGTTGAGGGGAGCTACCCTGCAATTCGCGTCCAGGGACCACCGCGTCCCGCAGCTTTTACAGGAGACGAGGTTCCCTCGCCCGCCTATCGAATCGGGCTTGCCGCAGACCGGGCAGCGCCAGAGCAGGCGCCCTATCCCCTCGGCGACTCCCTCGCCAGTGAAGCCCAAGCCGAGCCCTCGGGCGTCCTTGATTTCGTCCTTCGAGATCGCCGACGAGATGATCGCGTCCACGAGGGCGTCGCTCATCCGGCCTAGCTCGTCGGCTCCGTAGACCAGGAAGTCGACCCGCCACGAGCCGCTACGCGGCCTCGAGGCCCAGCGCGGATGCGAGAGATAGTTGCCCCTCTGCCTCGCGAGCACGAGGGGCAGGCCGAGCCGCCGGGCCAGCTTGCCCGCGCCCCGAGCGAGGTTCGCCGAGCTTCCGTCCCAGCTGCGATCCCCTTCGGGGAAGATGCCGATCGAGTCCCCGGAGCGGGCGAGCTCGAAGGTCCGGCGGATCGCGGCGGCGTCGCTCGCCGCCTTGCGCCTGCCATACGCGCCGATGAGCTCCGCGAAGGAGGCCGCGAGGGGGGCGGCGCCTTCGATATTGGCCATATAGCGGATGGGACTCCTCGAAAAGGAGCCTAGGACGTAGGCGTCGAGGGCGTTGGAGTGGTCCGACATGAGGAGGAAGGGCGGCGCGGGTAAATATTCGGCCCCGCTCGCCGTGACGTTATTTACCCTGAGCAGCGAAGGAGAGTATAAGGACCTGAGCAGGGTCCAGCTCGCACGATGGTACCACGCGGACATGGCTTGCCTCCTATTATTCGGAAGCCTACAGCCGATCCATGAATCCGGGGTGATTCTTGGATGAGAATGCGGTTAGTCGAAGCCCAAGCGGAGCGCGTTAGCCAAAGCCGTGGTCGGTTAACCTAATCCTAACAATACATTCACGAAAGCCTCATTCCCCTCCCGTATTGTCCAAGCGAGCGGCTCGATTACGAGTCCGCATCGAATCCCCCTGGAGGAATCAATATGAAGAAGATCGTTGCCGCCGTCCTAGGGCTCGCGCTCGCCGCCGGAGCCTTCGCCCAGCTTTCGGGTAACCAGACCTGGGGCGGATCCACCACCGTCGCCCCCTTCGTCTACGCCGCCATCGAGCAATTCCAGAAGGACAATCCCGGCGTGAAGATCTCCTACGAGGCCACCGGCTCAGGCGCTGGCCTCAGCTCCCTCCTCGCAGGCCAGTACAGCCTCGCCGGCTCCTCCGCCGTCGTGACGGCCGAGCAGCAGGCCAAGGGCGCCCTTCCGACCGTGGTCGCCTTCGACGGCCTCACCCCCGTCGTCAACAAGAACGTCAAGCTCTCGAACATCAGCAAGGTCAACCTCGCGGCCGTGTTCGCCGGCAAGATCACCAATTGGAAGGACCTGGGCGGCCAGGACATGAAGATCGTCGTCGTCAACCGCGACGAGTCCTCCGGCACCTACGCCTCCTTCTGGGACATCGTCTGCGTGCCGACCCAGGGCAAGGCCCGCGCCTACACCAAGGACGCCATCGTCGCCAAGGAAAACGGCGAGGTAGCCGCCAAGGTCGCCTCCACCCCCGGCTCTATCGGCTATGTCGGCATGGCCTTCGCCGAGGAAGTGATCAAGGCGGGCGGCCGCTCCCTCATGGTCGACGGCGTCAAGGACACGGTCGCCAACGTGCTCTCCAAGAAGTGGCCCATCTCCCGCGAGCTCTACCTCGTGACCATGGGCGTCCCCAAGGACGGAACGGTCGAGAAAGCCTTCGTCGACTACCTCCTTTCCCCGAAGGGCCAGGCGATCGTCAAGTCCACCGACTTCATCCCCCTCCCGAAGAACTAGGTCGGATCGCGCCGCGGCGTCGCAATCGCCGCGGCGCATCCAGTCCCGCCTCTTGCCCATCCTGCTAAGCCTAAGGAGCCGTCCGTGAAGCGACGGATTTTATTCGAGAAAGGCGCCGAGGCCCTGCTCTTCGCCTGCGCCTTGGTTTCGATCCTGACCGTAGTGTTCATCACGGTGTTCCTCTTCCAGAGAGGCCTGCCGCTCTTCGCAAAGACCTCGATGGCCGCCTTCCTCTTCGGGACCAATTGGGAGCCTACGGCGGCGACGCCCCACTATGGCATCCTCTCATTCATCCTCGGCTCGGTATACGTGACCGGGCTATCCCTGGTATTCGCGGTGCCCGTCGGCCTCTCCGTCGGCATCTACCTCGCCGAGCTGGCGGACAAGCAGGCCTCGCGCGGCATCCGCGCGGCGGTCGAGATCCTCGCGGGAATCCCGTCGGTAATCTATGGGCTCTTCGGCATTGCCATCATATCCAGCGTCACGCGGACCCTCTTCGGCGGCTCGGGCTACAGCCTCCTCTCAGCCTCGATCGTGCTCGCCATCATGACCCTGCCGACGATCATCAACGTTACGGAGGTCTCGCTCCGAGCCGTGCCGCGAGAGCTCAAAGAGGGCTCGCTCGCGCTCGGCGCGACTCATTGGCAGACGATAGTCAGGGTCCTCGTTCCCGCCGCCCGCTCCGGGATCATCGCGGGCGTGGTTCTCGGGATGGGCCGCGCGATAGGCGAAACCATGGCCGTGCTCATGGTCGGCGGCAACGCCCCGATCATGCCCAGCGGCCTCACGGGCAAGGTCCGGACCCTCACGATGAACATAATCACCGACATGAGCTACGCGAAGGGCGACCATCTCACGAGCCTCTTCGCGACCGGCATCGTCCTCTTCGTCTTCATCCTCGCGCTAAACCTCACCGTTCAGCTCGCGCTCAAGCGCTCGATCTCCGGGACGGAAGGGAGCGCAGGTGCGTAGGCGCGGCAGCGTCGCCCGGGAAAGGGCGGCCTTCGGCGTGATACGCGGCCTCTCGCTGCTGACCATCGCGATCCTCGCCCTCATCATGGGCTTCATCCTGTACAAGGGCTTCCGCTTCTCGAACGAGGTGCGAGGCACGGTCCTGCCCTACGCCGAGCGGAGCCCCGACGGCTTGGCCCTCGTCGTGGGCGGCGGGATCGATCTGGACTCCCTGGATTTCCCCGTCCTCTACGGGATGTACACCGACGAGTACATCAACTGGGCGAAGATCAGCGCCGACGATTTCGATCTCCTGCCCATCGCGATCGACCCCGCCAAGCCCGACGGGTCGGCGACCGCGAAGCTGCTTTTCGGGGAAAGCGCGGACCCGCAATGGGGAGGCCTAGTCAAGACGGTCCCCGACGCGGCGGCCGCGCTGGCGCTCCTGCGCTCGACGCCGGGGGCGGCAGCGATACTCCCCGTCGACGCGCTTCGCGCGTCGACGGATACGAAGGAACTGCGGGTAGTCCCGATACGGCGGCTCATGCTCGCGGCCAACGAGGACGTCGTCGCCCTGGTCGACAACAGATCCATCGAGGATCTGGACGACGCTGCCCTCGCCCGCCTCATGGGCGGGGCGGTGAAGAACTGGAAGGAACTCGGCGGACCCGACCTGACGGTGAAGATACTCTCCCCGCCCGCGGGATCCACGCTTGCCGCGGCCGTCGCCTCCGGCCGGCCCCTCTCCGCAGCCAAGGCATCGATCGCCCCGCCGAGCATGGCCGCCTACGAGACGGCGCTGTCCGGCACGAGCGGGGCCGTGGGCTATTCCCTCGCGGCGGACGCCCAGGCGGCCGGCCTGGCGCCGCTGACCCTCAAGACCGTCGAGAGCGGATGGAACCTGACCTGGAAGTACCTCGTCGAGGCGCCGAGGCTATCGGGCAAGGTGGGCGGCATCTCCACGATCATCCTCAATACGCTGCTGATGCTCGCCCTCACGATCCTGATAGCGGCTCCGATAGGCGTCGCGGCTGCGGTCTACCTCATCGAGTACGCCAAGCAGGGTCCTTTGATCCGAGTGCTTCGCCTTGGCACCGAGACGCTTGCGGGCATCCCTTCGATTATCTTCGGGCTATTCGGCTTTCTCTTCTTCGTGAACATCCTGCATTTCGGCTTTGGCCTCCTCTCGGGCTGCCTGACCCTTACGCTGATGATACTGCCGACGATAGTGCGCACCTCCGAGGAGGCGCTGAAGGCCGTGCCGCGCTCGCTCCGCGAGGGTTCCCTGGCCCTCGGCGCGACCAAGCTCCAGACCGTCCTCCGCGTGACCATCCCGGCGGCGGCTCCCGGAATCCTCACGGGGCTCATCCTCGGCGTGGGAAGGGCGGTCGGGGAGACCGCCGCCCTCCTGTTCACGATGGGCTCGGATTACAAGCTCGCGAAGGGACTGTTCTCCTCGGCGCGGGTGCTCTCCTCGCACGTGTATCTCCTCTTCGCCGAGGGCATCTCCTTCGACCGGGCCTTCTCGACGGCGACGGTGCTGATCCTCGTCGTCCTCGTCTTCAATTTCGCGGCGCGCCGACTCGTCGGCCGCATGGGTGGGGTTAAGTGATGGAATCGACCGGCGCCAAATTCGACGTGACCAAGCTCGACCTGTGGTACGGGCAGACCCAGGCCCTCAATCAGGTCTCCATGAAGATCGAGGCTAATTCGATCACGGCCCTCATCGGGCCCTCGGGCTGCGGCAAGTCGACCTTCCTCCGCGTCCTGGACAGGATGAACGACCTCATCGACGGGGTCAGGGTCGAGGGCACGGTGCTCTACGACGGCGCGGACATCTTCGGGTCCGCCGACGTGATCGACCTGCGCAAGCGGATAGGCATGGTCTTCCAGAAGCCCAATCCCTTCCCGATGAGCGTGTTCGACAACGTGGCTTACGGCCCAAGGGTGCACGGCCTCCATGCCCGCACGGCAGCGGAAAAGCGGCACTTGAGCGAACTCGTGGAGAAGAGCCTGGTCAACGCCGCCCTCTTCGACGAGGTCAAGGACAGGCTGCACAAGTCGGCCCTCGGCCTCTCCGGGGGCCAGCAGCAGCGGCTGTGCATAGCCCGCGTCCTGGCGGTCGAGCCCGACGTCCTCCTCATGGACGAGCCGACGAGCGCCCTCGATCCGATCTCCACCGCCAAGATCGAAGCCCTCCTCGACGAGCTGAAAGTCCGCTATACTATCGTCATCGTCACGCACAACATGCAGCAGGCGGGGCGCGTATCGGACAGCACGGGGTTCTTCCTGCACGGCGAGCTCGTCGAGTACGCGCCGACCAAGGAGATTTTCTTCAATCCGAGGGACAAGCGGACGGAAAATTACATTTCCGGCCGCTTCGGCTGAGATGGAGGATTTGATGCAGACGCGCGTACATTTCATCGAGGAGCTCTCGAGGCTCAACCACGACGTGCTCGCCATGGGCACGCGGGTCGAGGAGAGCCTGAGGAAGGCCCTCGAGGCCCTCAAGACGCAGAATGTCGACCTCGCCAAGGAGGTCAAGGCCGGCGACGAGCTCATCAACGCCCTCCAGATCAAGATAGAGGACCAGGCCGCGGTGCTCATCGCGACCCAGCAGCCGGTGGCGCGCGACCTCCGCGAGCTCGTGACCGTCTTCAAGGTCACGGACAACCTCGAGCGGGCGGGCGACCACGCCGTCCACCTCGCCAAGGCCGCCATCAAGCTAGCGGGCGAGCCGCCCTTCCGCCAGGTGGACAGGCTCGTGAGGATGGCCGAGATCGAGTGCGGCATGGTCAGGGGCGCCGTGGACGCCTACCTGAACCAAGACGCCGAGGCGGCGAGGCGGGTAGCCGCCGAGGACGACGCGGTCGACGTCGAGCACAAGCTGGTCGTGCGCGAAGTCCTCGAGCTCATGCGCGAGAGGCCGGACCAGGTCGAGCGCGCGGCGCGCCTGCTCACGACTTCGGGCTTCCTCGAGCGGCTCGGCGACCATATGACCAACATCTGCGAGGCGGTCGTATTCATGGTAGAGGGCCGCCACGTGGAGCTCAACGATTAGCCCCGAGCGAAACGACTGATGGCGAAGGCGACGGTGCTCGTCATCGAGGACGATCCCGACATCAGGGAGCTCCTCTCTTTTTCCCTGGCGAAAGAGGGCTGGAGCGTCGTCATGGCGGCCGACGGCGAGCAGGGCCTCGCCGCCCTACCCGCGACGAATCCCGACTGCGTCGTGCTGGACATAATGCTGCCCGGCATCGACGGCATCGAGGTGCTGCGCGCGATCAAGTCCGACCCCGCCCGCAGGAGGCTGCCCGTCATCCTGACGACGGCCAAGGGCGAGGAGTCCGACGTCGTCTCCGGGCTCGAGCTCGGCGCGGAGGACTACGTCGTCAAGCCCTACAGCCCCAAGGTCCTCATAGCCAGGATACGCGCCGCCCTGCGCAGGACCGTCGACCTGCCCAGCCATCCCTTCCGCGCGGACGTCTCCCTTGCGAGGGGGAGCATCAAGCTCGATTCGGCGCGGCACGAGGTGCGGGTGAACGACAGGAAGATAGAGCTCTCGGCCACCGAATTCGCGATCCTGGAATTCCTCCTGCGCAGCCCGGGCTGGGTCTTCTCGCGCAGCCAGATCATCGACGCGGTCAAGGGCAGGGACTATCCCGTGACCGACCGCGCGGTCGACGTCCAGATCCTCTCGCTCCGGCGAAAGCTCGCCGAGGGCGGCGAGGAGATAGAGACGGTGCGGGGCGTCGGCTACCGCATCAAGGACTAAAGCGAATGGCCGCCAGCCTCTTCAAGCGCAGCCTCCTCCTCCTCTCCGCCGCCGTGCTCGCCGCCGCCCTCGTCTTCGCGGCCGTGGGCCTGGGGGTCCTCGGCGAGGCCTATTCCAAGGCCAACGCGAGCTCCCTGTCGCGCTCGGCCTCCGCCCTCGCGGCCGCCTTCCCCCCGGCCCTCCTGGCCGACTCGGGCGAGGCCGCCGACTTCGCCAAGAGGACGGCCGCGAGCGGCTATCGCGTCACCCTGATCGTCGCCGACGGCAGGGTAGTCGCCGACAGCGAGGCCGATCCCCGGTCCATGGAGAACCACGCGTCGAGGCCCGAGGTGGCGGCTGCCCTGGCCGGCGGCTCGAGCGGCGGGAGCGCAGGCAGCCGCAGGATGTCGGCAACCCTCGGCGAGGAACTCCTCTACGCGGCGGCGCCGATCCGCGGCGGCTCCGGAATAGTCGGCGTGCTCAGGCTCGCCCTCCACGAGCCGAGCCTCGAGCGGTCCCTCGCGCCCTCGCGCTGGAACTTGGCCCTCGCCTCCCTCGCCTTCGCGGCCGCCGCCATCGCGGCGGCGGCGGCCTTCAGCCGCATGACGGCGCGGCCCTTGGCCTCTCTCGCCAGGGCGGCGCGCCAGTACGGATCGGGCGACGCGCCCGGCCCCGGGGCCGGGCGCGCCCTGCGGCCGGAGGATCCCGAGGAGATCCGCCTCCTCGCCTCGACCCTCGATTCCATGGCCGCAGAGATAGGCTCGCGCATGGTCGCGGCGCAGGCCCAGGGCAAGGAGCTCGAGGCCATCCTCGACGCGATGGCCGAAGCCGTCCTCGCCCTCGACTCCGATCTCCGGATAACCCTGGCCAATCCCGCGGCCATTTCGCTCTTCTCCCCCGGGGAGGGAATGACGGGCAGAAGCCTCCTCGAGGCTACTCGCTCGAGCGACCTGCAGGCCGTCGCGGCCGGCTGCCGCGAGTCGGGCGAGGACCGCAGGATGGAGCTATCCCTCTACGCGCCGGCCGAGCTTTCCTACCAGGCCTTCGCGACCCCTCTACGCGGGTCCTCGGACGAGGGGAAGGCCGGGGTCGTCCTCGTCCTCAACGACATCACCGAGCTGCGGCGCCTCGAGCGCGTGCGCAGGGACTTCGTCGCCAACGTCTCCCACGAGCTCCGGACTCCGGTCCAGCTGGTCAAGGGCTTCGCGGAGACGCTGGAGGAAGGCGCGTTGGACGATCCCGAGCAGGCGCGGCGCTTCGTAGGCATCATCGGGAAGAACGCGGCCCGGATGGAGAGCCTGATCTCCGACCTCCTCTCGCTGGCCGCGCTGGAGCGGGAGGGAAGGGAACGGATCGCCGCCGAGCGCGCGGACCTGAGGACCGTCCTCGACGCGGCCCGCGAGGCCATCCTGCCCAAGGCCGAGGCGCGGGGGATCGAGCTGCTCGTCGAGTGCGAGAGCGGGCTATCCGCCGAGCTGGACCCGGGCCTCATCGAGCAAGCCCTCGTCAATCTCATCGACAACGCCGTGAAGTACTCGCCCCCCGCCACCGCCGTGCGCGTCAGCGCGCGCGCGGAAGGGCCGTCCCTCGTCATCGAGGTCCGCGACCAGGGCATAGGCATACCCGCGCGCGACCTGCCCCGCGTCTTCGAGCGCTTCTACCGCGTCGACAAGGCGCGCTCGCGGGAGCTCGGCGGCACGGGACTCGGCCTCGCGATAGTGCGGCACATCGCCATCGCCCACGGCGGCGAGGTCTCGGTTGAGAGCTGGGAGGGAGAGGGCTCCACCTTCAAGATCAGGATCCCGCGTTAACGCCTCAGGAAGGCGGCCTCTCCCTCGGCGTCCACCGATACGAGGAGCTCCTCCCCGCTTCCCAGGAAGCGCCACAGGCCGACCGGCAGCTGGGCGACGCAAGCGCCCGCGCCCGAGACGGACCCGGCCGGGGCGAAGGGGCTTTCCGGCGCCCAGGGGCCGGGGCCGGGAAGGCTCACGGCGAAGCGGCGCGGCAAGCCGAAGGCGTCGATCCTGAAATCGCGCTTGGCCAGGGCTTCCGCCGTACCGAGGGCTGGCCGTAGCCAGGGATCCCCGCAGCGCCTCGTCGCCTCGACGGCCAGCCTGGAAAGGTCGTAGGCCCAGGGGTCGATCCCCGCTCCCGAGAGCGCCAATGCGAGGCTCGCGGCATAGCCCCCGGTCCAATCGAGGCTCAGCCTATCGCCCTCGGATACTCCCTCGGGATACAGCGCCCCCGCCGGCATGAGCCCCCTGCCCGCGGAGGAGGGCAGGGCGAGGATGGCCTGGGGCAGACCGCGCTCGACCTCGATGCTCAGCTCGGAGCCGGGCTGCGCGAGGGCCGAGACGAGGCGCCCGCCGGGGCCTCTCCAGGTGAGCGCCATGCGCTGCTCGGGCAGTAGGGCCCAGGTCGGAGGGAGGGAGGGGACCGCGAGGAGGAGCTCGTGGCGGCCTGCGGGGCCGTAGGGCGAACAGGGGCAACAGGAGGCGAGGAGTGCGGCGAGCGAAAGCGAGGGGAGAGCCTTCATGAAGGAGTATAGCGCGGGGGGAGCCCCGCGGCATGAGGCTGGAGGCGGAAATCGGTCCCCGGCTTGCCTCGGAGGAAATTTTACACGATACTCGATATACCATGGAAGACTCGCAGGCCTTCTCGCTACAGCTAGAGGAACGGCTCGACGCGAGGCGAGAGAGGCTGGACCTCGCCGAGCTGCAAAAGCTGAAGGAATTTTTCAAGAACTTCCAATCGGCCTTCATCGGGATGAACGCGGTCCTCCACAAGAAGGGCGTGCTCCACGACGATCCCTACCGCTACGACCTCAAGATATCGGACGTGAAGACCCCACCGGAGAGCCCCTTCTCGGAATCGGAGAAATCCGACCAGATGAGCATGAGGGTGGCCCAGTTCGAGGCCTACCTCGATTTCCTCAATAATTACTACCAATTCAGCTGCGATTTCCTCACGATGGGCCGCATCAAGCGCGTCCTCGCCCTCGTCAAGTACTACAATTTCTCCCAGTTCACCGATACCAGCACCCAGCTCAACACGAGGGCCCTCGCCGAGATCGCCGGCACCATCAAGAAGGGGAGCGATCAATTCTCCGCCGGCCTCATCGCCGACTCGGTAGCCCAGCTCGACAAGCTGAGCCGCGAGATACTCGCCTGCCTGAAGGAGCTGACGGACTATCATAAAGAGCGCTACAAGCTTGAGCTGCGCCAGATCGTGATGCCCGGACTCCCGATAGACGCCGACCTCGCGATCGGCAAGAGGGACGAGGCGCTCAGGCTGGTCAAGCGCAAATTCTCCGAGGTTTCCTCCGAGAGACCTTTCTACCCCGAGCTCGTCGAGGAGGTCCTGAACGAGGATTATTCCTCCGACGGCCCGTCCCTCCGCGAGGACCTTCTGCGGCGCTTCGCCCCGGCGGAGGCGAAGAAGGCCGACGACTCGCAGGCGAAATCGTACAAGGGCCTGCTGCTCGACGGCATCCGCTCCCTGTCCGGCGCCTCCTTCGCCCTCGAGGAGGTATCGCGAAGCTCGAGGAGGACTCGGTCCTGCTCTCGTCCTTCGACCAGGGCCTGGGCGCGCGCCTGAAGCGGATGATACGCAAGCTCTTCGCGCCCGAGGACAAGGGCCTCGTCTACGAGGTCGAGTTCGTGGATCCCGTCACCAAGGCCTGCGCGACCGAGGAGCTGGACTTCCGCGCCTTCGTCGCGGAGACTCTAAAAAAGGCCCGATTCCTCTCCTCGCTCTCGCAGCGCGGGGGGCCTTCGGCGAAGCGCCTCGAGGGGATGACCGACGATCACGCCTACAAATTCCTGCAGCGCAACATCGAGGAGCTGCAGAGGGCGTTGCGCGTCCTCGCGGCCCTCGAGGAGTTCTTCAAGTCCGAGGTGCCCGGCGAGGCGAAGGCCCGCGTCAAGGGAGTCCGCGGCGAGATAACCACGGTCAAGGGTGCCGTGATCAAAGCCAACCAGAAGAAACACGAATACGTGGCCCAGTGCGAGGAGCTCGAGCAGATGAAGCGCCTCGGCATCAAGGATTCCGCACCGTAGCGAGTCGCTGACGACCCAAGGAGAAAGCATGAAACCAAGGATACTTGCGATAGCGGCCATGGCGCTCGCCATCGCCGCCGCGCCGGCGGCGATGGCGGCGCAGGCGGCCGACGAGGTGCCGAAGCCCGAGGAATTCGTCGCCGCCTTCAACGTCCTGGACCTCCAGCTCGACCCCCACCACTCCATCTACTCGGCGGAGGCGCAGATCTTCACGGCCGTCTACGAGGGGCTCTTCTCCTACGACCCCAACAGCCTCGACCCGGTGAAGGCGGCCTGCCGCTCGTTCACCCGCTCGCAGGACGGGAAGACCTACACCTTTTACATCCGCGACGAGGCCCGCTGGTCCGACGGCTCGCCCCTCCTCGCCCGCGACTTCAGGGACGCCTGGCTGCGCGCCATCTCCCCCAAGACGAAGGCCGACTACGGGGAATTCTTCGACATCATCGCCGGCGCCCACGACTACCGCACGGGCAAGACGGCGGATCCCTCCTCCGTCGGGATCTCGGTCATCGCCGACAAGATCCTCCAGGTGAAGCTCGAGGCGAGGACGGACTATTTCACGCGCCTGCTCTGCCACCATTCCTTCTCGCCGATCCACCCCTCGATGCTCGCGGCCAAGGATTGGCGCGCGGCGCTGCCCTTCCCCGGGAACGGGCCCTATGCCTTCTCGTCCTTCGACTCCTCGGGGCTCCTCTTGGTCAAGAACGAGAAGTACTGGGACGCCGCCTCGGTCAAGATCCCCCGCATCCGCGCCGTCTTCACGGACGACGACGCCGACGCCACCAGGCGCTTCGACGACGGGTCCCTGCACTGGCTCGCGGGGCCCATGGACTTCAACGCCCTGCTCGCCCAGGGATCGATACAGGTAGGGCTCATGTTCAGCACTCATTACTGGTTCTTCGATTGCGGGAGCGCGCCGTGGTCGGACCGCGACGTCAGGCGGGCCCTCGCCCTCCTCCTTCCCTGGGACCAGATCCGCGCGAAGGACAAGTACCTCGCCCCCGCGACGACCCTCGTACTGCCCTACGCGAGCTACCACGGGGCAAAGGGCTTCGCCGCGGCCGACCAGGAAGAGGCGATGCGCCTCCTCGAGAAGGCGGGGCACAAGAACGGGGCGGGCCTGCCCAAGCTGGCCACACTCGTGCCGGAGGGCAGCGACGACGCCAAGCGCGTGTCGGGCCTCATGAAGGAGGCCTGGGAAAAGCTCCCCGACCTCGTCGTCGAGCTCAAGACCGTCAGCGCGGCTTCCTACTTCTCGGTAGTCCGGTCCGGCCCCGAGGCCGGCGGCTGGACCCTCTCCTCGACGAGCTGGATCGGCGACTTCTCCGATCCGGTAGCCTTCCTCCAGATGTGGGCGGCGGATTCCAACCTCAACGACGCCCGCCTCTCCGACCCCGAGTTCGACCGCCTCCTCGGCGTCGCCGCGGCGAAGACGGGCGACGAACGCTTGGACGCGCTCGGCCTGGCCGAGACGCGGCTCCTCTCCGGCGCCGCCGTCCTGCCCATCTATCATAGCCTCGCGGCCAACGTCATCGATACCGACTACGTCGACGGCTGGTACCCGAACGCCCTCGACATCCATCCTTTCAAGTACCTGTCCTTCGGCGAGCGAAGGGTGCGCGCCAACGTCGCCATGGCGATGGCGAGGTAGCATGAAAAAGACCCTTGCGGACCTCCTGTTCGTATTCCTCGGCCTGCCCGTCGCCCTATCGGCCCTCTTCCTCGTGTCGGTGAGGCCCCTTGCCCTCGACCGCGAGACCTATCGGCGCTTCGTCGAGGACGACAGGCTGTACTCCGCGCTGCAGGCGCCCGAGATGGCGGCCCGCGCGCCGAAGACCATTTCCATCGGGCCGGCGATTTTCGACGGCCCCGCCCTGACCGCGGCGCTACAAAAGAGCCTTCCCGTCCCCGAGCTCAAGGAGACCGGATCGCGCGCGATCGACGCGGCCCTGGGAGCGGCCGAGCGCGGCGTTGCCGGCTTCCCCCTCCAGCTCGACCTGAAGCCCCTGAAGGCGGCGCTGCGGGCAAAGGGTCCGGCCATGGCGCGAGACTACGCGGCGGCGCTCGCCGGCGCGAATGCGACGGCCAAGGGGCCGGATGCGCTCAAGGGAGCGGACGCGGCCAAGGCTATCGTCGCCGCAGTCGACGCCCTGCCCGACACTGCCACCGCCCAACCCCCGGCGCCCGGCACGAGGCGGATAGGCGGCCCGATAGGAGTCCTGTCGAGAGGCCCGGACCTGAGCGGGCAGGGCCTCACCCAGGCCCTCCTCAACAGGATGACGGCGACGACGGCCGCCGCCGCCGCCCTCCTCCTGGCGGGCCTCGGCGCCCTCGGGGGCACGGGCCTCGTCTCGAGGCTCTCTCGCGCGGGCAGGTACCTCCTCGTCCCCTCGGCCCTCGTCCTCGCCCTGGGCGTCGTCCTAGCGATACCCGGCGGCCTCATCCTGCAGAACGTCCTCCCCCGCGAGTTGCAGGGAATGATCGGGGGCGCGGGCGGCGCCGCGCTGAAAGCCTACCTCGCGAGCGCGCTCGGCCCCGTGGCGCGGGCTTTCTTCGTCACCGGCCTCGTCGGCGCCAGCCTGGGCGGCGTCCTCGCGCAGGCCAGGCGCTTCGCGGAACCCAAGGAACTGGAATAGATGGCCGAGCCCTCCCGCGTCGCGGGCGAGGCGAGCGACGCGATGGGCGACCTGGGCGACGCATCGAGCCTCCTGCGCAACCTGGGCTACCCCAGGCTGCGGGTGCACCATCCCTTCAACCATTTCGACTTCACCCGCCCCGGCAGGCGCATCCTCGTCATAGGCCCGATGGGTTCGGGCAAGACCGAGTTCTCCGCGCGGATGTGGCGGGACAGCAGGGTGGCCATGGCCAAGACCGGGGCTGCCCGGAGCTCGGCGACCACCGACGGGGCCGACAGGCGGGACATCTTCGTCGTGCGCTCGAGCCTGGACTCCGCGCGCTTCCCCGACTATCCGGCCGACGCCCTCGCGTACCGCGGCGGCTACGAGCGCTGCGGCGACAGGATCGGGCAGGCGAGCGATTCCTTCGCGCTCGAGAGACTCCTCGCGGAGAACCCCGGCGTAGGGACCTGGATTGTCGACGAGGCCGCCTTCTTCGATGAGCGACTCGCCTACCTCATGAGGGATGAGTCGCTCCGCCGCGGCCTCGTGTTCGTGTGCCCCACCCTCGTCCTCAATTTCCGCAGGGAGATATTCAACCAGACCGCCCGCCTCATCCTCGACATAGCCACCGACGTCTTCCCCCTGACCGCCTACTGCGAGCAGGCCGAGTGCCTCGCGGACTCGCTGTACACCTATAGGTACTACCTAGTGGACGGGGTGGAATGCCCGGCCCCCTACTTCGATCCCCTCATCATCATCGGGGGCGACAGGACGAAAGAGGACGGCCGCGAGCCGAACTACTGCACGCGCTGCGACGAGCACCACTACCTGCCGGGCAAAGAATACACCTTCTTCACCCTCAAGCCCATGGGCGAGGCGGCCGCCCGCGGCGACCTCAAGCCCCTGCTCGCCGAGCTGGCCGCGGTAGCCGGCGGATCCGCCGACTCGAGGCTGGCGACGAGCCTGCGGGCCCGCCACCTCGAGTGCCGCGATCCCTGCCCCGAGATGCTCGAGTCCCTGCGCCTCCCCTGCCTCGCGGAACGCGAGCTCGCCTACCTGTTCGCGGAGCAGAACCTGCTCTCGGCGGAGCAGCTGCGCTCGATCGTCGCCGACCTGGGCCTCGACCGCGAGTACCTCATGAGGCGGCTCAGCGACAACAGGCGGCCGATGGAGCTGTAGGGACCGGCTTGGCTTTCGCGAGTTAGGCGATATAAACTGCCGCCCATGGGAAAGAAGAATCGTCCCGAGCCACTGCCGCGCGCCATCCGCTACCTATTCCTCGCGCGGCTAATCAATTCCGCGGGCAGCTTCGTGATGCCCTTCATGACCATGCTGCTCACGGTGAAGCTCGGCTGGGCGTCCGACAGGGCCGGGCTCTTCATGACCCTCATGTTCCTGGCCGGCGGCGCGGGCATGCTCGCGGGCGGCAAGATCGGCGACAGCGTCGGCCGCAAGCGCCTCATAGTATCCTGCCAAGCGGGATCGGCCGCGCTCTTCCTCGCCTGCTTCGCCCTCGGCGTCGGCCCCGCCCTCCCCTACCTCGCCGCGGGGTCCAGCATTCTCCTGAGCTCGACATGGCCGGTGTTCAACGCGATGGTCGCCGATATCGCGCCGCCGGACAAACGGCGCCGAGCCTATTCCCTCATCTACTGGGGCAACAATATCGGCTTCTCGCTCGGCCCCATGGCCGCGGGCTTCCTCTTCAACAGGGCTACACCCCTCATGTTCCTCTGCAACGCCGTAGCCCTCGCCTCAGTCTCCTGCATCCTCGGATTCTGCGTAAGGGAGACCCTGCCGGCCGCAGCCGTCGCGGCCGCCGAGCAGAAGGCCGGGGCGGCGCCCGACCCCGCGCCGGAGGCCGCGGAGAGGGGCGGCATACTGGCCGTCCTTGCGAGCCGCCCGCTCCTCCTCGCCTTCGCGCTCGCGCTCGCCCTGCTCAACCTCGTCTACGCCCAGCACCAGTTCAGCCTGCCCCTATTCCTCGAGGCGCGGCTCGGCCAGGCGGGACCCTCGGCCTTCGGTGCGGCGATGACGGCCAACGGCCTCACGGTGGTCGCCTGCACCATCCCCCTCGCCTTTCTCTCGAGAAGGCTCTCTCCCCTCGCCTGTATGCCGATAGCCGGGATGCTCTACGCTGCGGGCTTCGGCCTGCTCGCCTTCCTGCCCTCGGGAAGCGGGGCCGGCCCGCTGGCCCTCGTCCTGGGGTCGACCTTCGTCTGGACCCTCGGGGAGATACTCGCGGCCACCAACGTCAACGCCTTCATCGCGTCGCGCTCGCCCGCCAGCCACCGATCGCGGCTCAACTCCCTGGTTTCGCTCATCGCGCAGTCGGGGTCGATGCTCTGCCCCCTCGTCTCCGGGAGCTTCATCGCCGCGCGCGGCTCGGCGGCGGTCTGGCCCGCTGCAGCCTGCCTCGGCCTCGTCGGCTCCGCGCTGATGGCGGCGCTCTACCTGGCGGACCGCTCGAGGGTCAGGGCCGAGTGACCTTCCGGATGCGGTTGTTGCCGCCGTCCGAGAAATAGATGCTGCCCTTCGCATCGACCGCTACGTAGGTTGGGCTGGGAAGCGAAGCCGATTTGGCGGCGCCCCCGTCCCCGGATTTCCCGGGCTGTTCCCAATTCCCCGCGACCGTCGAAATCGTTCCGGCGATAGCGATTTTCCTGACGCGGCAACCCCCCCACGAAATATATTTCGCCCGAGGGTACGATAGTCACGCCCATCGGGTAGGCGAGCCGTACGGAAGTCGTGGGGGGCGTCCAGCATCGCGGAAATCGCCGGACCCTCGTCTCCCTAGAAGCCTGCGGTTCCGGTTCCCGCTATCGTCGAGATGACCCAGTCCCACTTTGCGAATATCGTCGTATCCCCGAGAAGGACCAATTCATCACCCTCGAAGTAGTCATAGCCGCCGCCATCCGCCTCTCGGTTCCAGCAATAGAATGCGTAACCCGACTTCCCGAGCGACCCGCTATTACCGAGCACGATCGCGCTTGTCACGATATCGTATTACCTGGCTTCTGCGTGTACGGAGCCGCTCTTCGCTCCGTTCGCGTCATAGGTCAACATATCAGAGCAGGTGGCCGACGATCCCCCCGCATCCGAGGAGCGAAATGGCGATCGCAGCAAAGCCGAGCACGAGGAAAAAAGATCGCGCGCGAGCGATTCGTTCGGGATTCTTCTCATGGTCCAAACTCCTCGAAATATTCCTTTCCGTTTTTCGCTGGCCGCGCTAGGCCGAAAGCTCCGCCTCCGCCGCTTTCAAGAAGGCCTCGACGCCCGCCGTATCGGGGAATACCGCCCTGAACGAGGCGCCGCCGCCCCCGCCCTTCCCCCCGGACCCTGCGAGAAGGGGCTTCAGCCTCTCGCCGAGCCGTGCCTCGGGGCTAGGAGCCAGGGCCTGGACCGTGAGCTCGGGGAGCGAGGCGAGGAGGGAACAAAAGCCGAGGGAAGCGAAGGCCTTGGCGCTCTCAATCAGCGAAGCGGCATCCCTGTCGGCGTAGCGCCGCGAGACGAGCCTGGACGAGCCCTCCGCGGGAGTCCCGTCAGCCGAAAGCGCCTCCGCCGCGGAGCGCGCCTCCGCGTTGGCCCTCTCCCGGACCAGGACGCCGTTGGCGTACTCGAGGGCCCTGCGCCTCTCGGCCTCGCGCGCGACGGCGGCTGGCAGCTCGGCCACCGAGGTCCCGAGGATCCGCGCGGCCGATTCCGCGATGCGCGAAACCGCGCGGTAGTCGGCGGCCGCGGAGGCCCCGGCCGCGAAAAACAGCCGGGTCATGCCCTTGTATCTCTCGGTCCCCAGTATGCGCAGGAGGCGGAGCCTTCCGGTCGAGGATAGATGCGTGCCGCAGCAGGGAGTGAAGTCGATCCCATCGATCTCCACTATGCGCAGCTCCTGGGCCCCAGCGGGCGGACGCTTGCGCAGGGGGAAGGAGGCGGGATCCTCGGGCGGGCAGAGGTGGACGCGAATGGGGTAGTCGTCGGCGATAATCCCCTCGATCAGGCTCTCGGCCTGGGCGAGGCCTTCTTCGGATACGGAGGCAATGTCGAAGTCGATGGAGCTGCGCTCGCGGCTCAGGTGTACCGAGACGGTCGCGGCGTCGAAGAGCCGCATGAAGGCCGAGGAGATAAGGTGCTGGGCCGAGTGGGCCTGGGAATAATCCAGGCGTCGCGCTCCATCGACCGAGAGCGCCGCCCGATCGCCGGGCCGCAACGCGACGGGCCCGGCCAGGCCGTGGAGGATTCGGCCGCCGAGGCCCTCCTCCTCCGTGACGGCGGCGACTCGCGCGCCGCCGAGGAGGCCGAGGTCGCAGGGCTGGCCACCCCCTTCGGGATAGAAGATGGTGCGGTCGAGCTCGAGGACGGGCCCGTCGGGATCGCCCTCGACGGCGACCACCGTCGCCTCGGTTTCCAGGAGCTCGGGCCTCGCGTAGAACAGCTTCTCGGTCTTCGCCATGGCCGCATTGTAGCGCAAGCCCGGCGCGATCGAATATACTGCCCCCATGAGCGAGGATATCACGTCGAGGCGCGAGGAGACCGACCTGATCAGGGAGGTTTTCGTCTACGCCCATAGGTTCATGGGCTCGGTCTTCGTCTTCCGCATCGGGGCCAGGCTCATGGACAACCCAGGCTTCCCGGGGCTCGTCGGTGATCTCGCCCTCCTCCACGAGAATGGCATCAAGATCATCCTCGTGCCCTCGGGCGGCGCCAGGATAGATGAGCTCCTCGCGATCTACGGCATCGCGACCGAGCGGGCCGAAGGCCTGCGCATCTCCACTCCGGAGGCCATGCCCCTCATCCAGATGGCCGCCTTCGACACCGCGACGCGGCTCATGAACCAGTTGGCGCGCAACAAGGTCGAGGCCGTCGTCGGCAACTGGGTGCGGGCGCGATCCTACGGCGTGCGCGACGGCATAGACTTCCAGGCCACCGGCATGGTCGACAAGGTCAACGTCGAGCTCATCCGCCGCTCGATCGAGGACGACTTCGTGCCCATCCTTCCCTGCATCGGCTGGAGCGCGGTCGGCGAGCCCTACAACATCTCCTCGGTTGAGCTGGCGACCGAGCTGGCCGTGGGCCTGAAGGCGCACAAGCTTTTCTTCCTCACCGACGGCGAGCTCTTCTCCTCCGGCGGCATCAAGCTGCCCACCGAGGGCGTGGCCTTTCGCGGGGAGGCCGTAAGCCGGATGACTGTCCAGGCCGCCGAGCGCGCCCTCGCTGACAACCCCGACAGCCTGGACCGCACGGAGCGCGACATGCTCGCCCATTCGGTGACCGCCTGCCGCTCGGGCGTCGAGCGCGTGCACTTCCTCGACGGGGGCCTCGAGGGCTCCGTGCTCAAGGAAGTATTCTCGACCCTGGGCTCGGGAACGATGGTGCACGCCGACCCCTTCGAGAACATCAGGCCGATGACGGAGGAGGACATCTCCGACGTCCTTCGCCTAATGGAGCCCCTCGTGCAGCAGGGCAACCTCGTGCGCAGGACCGAGGGGGACCTCCAGGACCGCCGCGCCGACTACGCGGTATTCGAGACCGACGGAACGATCCGCTGCTGCGGCGCCCTCCATCGCTACGGAAGCTCAGGTGCTCCCTCTTGGGGGGAGATAGCCGGCCTCGCCGTGGACATGAGCTACAAGCACATAGGCATCGGCCATAGGATGATCGGCTTCCTCATCGAGGAGGCCCGACGCCTCGGCCTGACCGGCGTCTTCGCCCTGACGACCCGCACCTCCGACTGGTTCCTGAGCCTTGGCTTCTCGCCGGCGACAGTCGACGACCTGCCCGAGGAGCGCCGGCTGACCTACGATACGGAGAGGAAGAGCAGGATATATTCCCTGGCATTGAGGGATGGCCCGAGATAGGAATCGCATCGCAGGAGGGACGAGTTGTACCTTTCGAAGTCGAATATCGCGCCGATGCGGGAGCTGATCGCGATGCTCTACGCCCGCCCCTTCGACGAGGCCCTCATCCTGGACGTGGCGAAAGGAGCCTGCCGCCTAATGGACGCCCACTACTCGAGTTTCTACGTGCTGGGGCTCCATAAGCTTTCGAAGCCCCGTTTCATCGTATCCAACAATCCCTCGGACTTCCTTCCGGTCTATTTCTCGATCGCCCACGAGGACTTCCTCCTGGACACGCTGATCGCGACGAGGAAGGACTACGTCGCCAGTCGATGGCCCCACCACGGCCTGCCGGGCAACAAGAACTTCATGGGCGAGGTCCAAAGGGCCAGGCCCATATCGGATATGGTCTATTCGCCCCTCATGGTGAGGGGCAGGCTGCTGGGATTCTGGTCGATGGCCAGGGCGGGACTCGACAGCCCCTGTTTTTCCGACGATCAACTCGAGGTCTTCGGCTTCGTGAAGACGTTCCTGAACGAGGCCTTCGAGCGCTCCCTGATCCCCCAGCCCGTCGACGAAGACCTGGCCTACCTCGATTACCGGGGCCGAATAGTCGGCGCCGGCGCCAGGATCAAGGATAGCCTCGACCGCGCCTTCGGCCGCGAGCTCATCCTAGGCTCGTCCTCCTGCCACGACGACCTGCGGGCCCGCTTCCGCGAGGGCTATCGCCGTTTCCTCCGCGGTCCCGCGGCGCGGCAGGCGGACAGGCTCAGCCTCTCTTCGGAGGGCAAGACCTATACTTTCATATTCCGCCTCCTGAGGTCGAACGCATTCGGGCTTCGCGACGAGGGACTACCCTACGCCTCCGTCGCCCTCGTCGACGAGGGGACCGAGGCCGGCATGGACGGAGCCCTGGACCTGCCGGCCCTCTCGCGGGAGTACGGCTTCACGCCTCGGGAGACGGAGGTGATCTCCGGCATCTACGGCGGCCTGAGCAACAAGGCGATCGCCTGCGCCCTCGGCATCGATGAATCCACGGTCAAGAGGCACAGCCACAACATCTACGCGAAGTCCGGTTTCCGCACCCGCGTCGAGCTAGTCCTGGGCCTATCGAACCTCCGCCAAACTCAACTAAAGTTGTAGTAGACGCATGCCTCCCCCGACCTATGCTGTCGTATGTTTCTTGGCGACAGCCAATAGTTCAAAGGAGCCTGCGATGAAGAACCTGCGTTTCCTGGCGCTGCTCGGCGCCTGCATCGTCCTCACTCTATCCTGCACAGAGGCCGGAGCGGGGGCCGCGGGAAAGGTCGACACTTTCGGACTCCAGCCCGCCGACGGAGTCATCCCCTACGTCGTCAACAACGGCGGATTCATGCTCTACCCGGACGGCTACGGCAAGTTGACCTATGTGACCTATTACCCGATGAACATCTCGGGCGAGGGCAACCTCGCCTGGGCCATGAATAGCGACAACAAGGCCTACGGCAACCTCGTGTGGACCTTCGACCGGGTCAGCGACCTGCAGGGAACGCTCAAGTTCGTGTATCCCTACGGCGACTACGAGATCTACGACCTGTACCAGTTGAAGCCGCCCTCGGGCTATCGAGGCGCCTACTACTATAAATACGAGGGGCATTCGGGCGGGCAAAAAGTCACCTACGACGGATCCTTCGATATCGACACGGAGCTCGGCAAGACGCACGGGCTCGTGCTCATCCGTTCCAAGAGCATAAGCCCGGCCAGCTCGGTCAAGCTCACCCTCGACGGCAGCGCCCTCGTCACCCTCTACAGCAACCAGTTCTACGTGAAGAAGGTCCTCTGCGGGGACCATCCCTACACCTACCAGTGGACCGGCAGCGGCATAGATACCTCCGTCAACTCGGAAACGGTGACCGTGAAGGCCAACAACTACGCGGTGAAGTACTACGGGAACTGAGGCGCGGGAGGGAAAGGCCTCCCCGCGCGCCGTGCCTCGCGGAGCATTCATGTGCGCCAATGCCCGGAGGGTAAGCGCAGAAAGGCCGCGGCGTTTTCGCGCCTTACGCGAGCTTGCCTCATACCTGAACCGCTGGATGCGTCCCAGTACCGTCGGCCGGGGGCGACCGGAGGCGCCGGTACTCGCTAGGGGACATGCCGACGATACGCGAAAAATGATCGTTGAAGACTGTCCTCGAGCCGTATCCCGCGTCCACCGCGACGTCGAGGATGGTCCAGTCGGGACGCTCGATCATCTTCTGGCGCGCCTTTTCGACGCGCAGGGCGTTGAACCACGAGGGGATGCTCGTGTTGAGCCTAGTATTGAAGCAGATCGAGAGGCGATAGGGCGGGACTTTGAGGATGGCCGCGAGGCCGCGGAGGCTTAGGCCCTGCTCGAAAGGGATCGAGTCGCTCTCGGCCACCCTCGCGATCCGCTCGAGAAGTCTGCGGGCCTCTCCGTCGTCGAGCTGATGGGCTCGCGCCTTGATTTCACGGATCTCGGCCCGGGCACGGGCGAATATGCCGGGCCGAGCGACGACGTAGAGATAGGAAAGGAGGCTGAGCGCCTCCAGCGCCGCCTGGCCCTAGCGATAGAGGCCCGGCGAGGAGGCGACAAAAACCAGACCCAGGCTTCGGTTGACCCTCCCGCGCACCGGCGACAGGTTGAGCCCCGCTCCGCTACTTATCAGGGCGCAGCCGACGGAGCCTCGAAAGAAATCGAAGAGAGAGATGCTTTGGTTATCGCTCAACGACTGCTCCTGCCTCGCTTCAAACATCAGCAAACCAAATTGCATAGAACGCCCGGTATGCTAAACGCTTCGATCAGGCAAAATCGGCATAAGGATTCGAAATACAGGACGATACTCCAGCAAATCGAGGTTATATAACGATAATCGAAATGTAATCGTATTCAATGTATATGTATCAATTGGTGATCCTGGATTCCTGGCCCTACTTCGGCCTGGCCTACCACGACCGAAGCGCGAAGGAAGGCGGCAATGCCTTCGCGGCCTTCGCCGGGCGCGCGAGGAGCGGGACCTACGATCCAGCGATCGCCGCGTTGGACAAGGCGCTTTCGGGCTCCCTGTACTGCGCGCCCTACCTCGAGGCGTCGAGGCGGGCCGCGCTCGTCGTCCTGTGGAGCCGGGGCGGCCGCGACCGGCAGGTCCGAGTCCATTCCCCCGGCGGGACGGTCCGAGTAGTGTATCCGGTCCCCGGGACAGAGGTCGAGCCGGCGGAAAAATGGCGCGGAATCCTCGGCGAGGCTCCGATTTTGCTGGAGCTGACGGATTTCAGCGACGGGCACATATTCATCGATTCCATAAAGTAGGCCCGCGAGGCGATACCTACCGTCCGATGGCGAAGCCGGATGGGATTATTGCGGGACGTAGATTACAAAATATGGCCGATGCGGCACCCGAGAACGGCATCGGGGATTTCAGTGCGAGGCCTTTTCGAGTTCCGTCAAAGCATCAGTGCCGTTCAATTTCTCATTCGCCTTCGCATAATCGAGAGCGCTCTTTCCATCCTTGACTCGAAGCGTCGCGTCCGCTCCGGCTTTGAGGAGCCTAAGGATGATTTCCGGATTGGTGGTTTTTACCGCGGCCCAAATCAAGGGAGTCATGTCTTCCCTCGTATTGCGGGCATTGATCGCAGCCCCAGCCTCGAGCAGGGCTGAGATCACATCCGGGTTGGGGTTGTACGTGGCAGCCCAATGCAATGCCGTCGCGCCATAATTCGGATCCCGGGCATTCAAGTCGGCGCCGGCCTTAATCAGCACCGTAATGACCTCGGGATTCTTGTTGTACGCGGCGGCGAGAATCAAGGGCGTGCCTTCGCTGCGAGTCGCGTTCACCTTCGCGCCCTTGTTTATCGCGGCTTGGATGTCTTCGGGGCTTCCGCCGTATATGATGCTGAATAGGCTTACCGCCTGGGAATAAGCGGAAACCAAGGCGAGGAGAAGCGCAAGGCCGACAAGACAGATTCGCTTTTTCATTACCTTCCTCCTGCTGGAATGATAGATAAGAAACATTAACCCCGAATCCCTCTCAGCCTGACGCACCCAACGCCTGAGGGTCTCTGCCGTGCAGCCGATCTTCGTCGCTACCGAGACGATGGCCGGCCAAGTCGGCTCATTGCTCTTCACCTGGTCCAAGACCAGCCGAACCGCCCGCTCCTTCACCTCAGGAGAGAACCTGCTTCCGTTGCCCACGACCTATCCTCCCACAGAAATAGGTCTCCGGCAAACCCGGGGCGGTTCATATCGTTAGCAGGCAAGCGGATCGCGTATCCATAGCGCTCGGACTCGAGGTATTCATAGATGTCCGGATTGGCGAAGGCGGCGTCTCCACGGAAGAACCGTGGGATATCGAGGTCATGGTAGCGCGCAACGATCGGCTCGAGTACCGTCTTCCAGTCCTTCGCGCTATGGACATTCCCTTCCCGAAGCATCGATCCTTCGATGTCCCCAAATTGGTTGAAGCAGAAGAGCGGATGGTAGCAGGTGCAACCGAAATGGCCGTTGAACGCGAGGCGCACAGAAGGGCTAAATTGCACTCGAATCGTTGCTTTTCGGCCTTCGCCTACTGGATACCTCGCTGTTCCCCGAGAAATCCGTCTTTATTCCATGACCAGACAATGCATTATAGCAGATAGCCAGCAACACCTGCTGATTTCATATGGGAAATCCCGGTTCAATCCTCATAGACAAAAAATCCTACAGGTGAAAATCTCTTTCTTGGCTGCCATGCAAATTGTCGGGATAGGTTTGCGATCCTACCCTTGCGACGCACGTAAAAGGAACACCTCCATGAAACTCGTCCAGAAAATCGTGCTCTTCTCCATTCTCACCCTCGCGATCGCCATAATAACTTTCGCGGTCTTCATGGACCTTCGGATGAGATCGGTGATCGAGAACGATATTCAGAACAGGGCTCTCGTCCTGGTACGGACCTTCGAATCCTAGATCGGAAGCGGTTACGATCAGGAGAGCGCGGCCGGCGAAAACGAGAATTTCAGCGGCGCCCTCCAATCCCTGATCTCGAGCTTCCCCGAGATCATCGAGAGTACGATCTACAAGATCGCCAGCGGGAAGGTTGTTTCCTCGACGGACGAGGCCTCTCGGGGAAAAGACCTGGACTAGGAGGATGCGAAATCCGCGACGGACGACTCGACCGTCGTCATCTTCGGCTCCGAAGACGGCAAGAGCATCATCGACGTCACCGCCCCGCTCCACCATAAGGGCTCGATAGGCTACGTGATGGGAGTGAAGACCGACATCGGGGCGGACTTGAGAGGCCTTCGTCTCATCGTCCTCCAGACCATCTGGGTCGGTCTCGGCCTTTTGGTCCTTATGGGTTTCCTCGCCATCCTTCTCGCGAGATCGATCTCCAGGCCCATCGAGAGGTCAGCCTCCTTCGCGAAGGCTATCGCCTCCGGCGACCTGGGCGCGAATATGGAAGCCGGCGACCTGGGCCTCAAGGGCGAGGTGGGGGCCGCGGGCGTGAGCGCGGGTTGCCAGCAGATAAGCGCGACCGCGCAGATCCTGAGCAGGGGCTCGGCCGAGCAGGCATCGGGGGTCGAGAAGCTCGCCGCTGCCATCGAGCTGATGGCCGCGGCGACGAGGCAGAACAGCGACAACGCCATCGCCACGGAGCGTCTCTCGGGAAAGGCGGCGCAGGACGCCTTGGAGGGAGGGAAGGCCGTCGAGGAGACGGTGAGGGCGATGAGGCAGATCGCGTCGAGCATCGGGATCATCGAAGAGATCGCGAGACAGACCAATCTCCTGGCCCTCAACGCGGCCATCGAAGCCGCGAGGGCCGGGGAATCGGGCAAGGGCTTTGCCGTGGTCGCGAGCGAGGTTCGCAAGCTCGCCGAGCGATCCCAGAAGGCGGCAGCCGAGATTTCGATACTGTCGCGGGAATCGGTCGAGGTAGCGGAAAAGGCGGGGGAGCTCCTCGGGGAGATCGTTCCCGACATCCAGAAGACCTCTACCCAGGTTAGGGAGATAGCCTCGGCGAGCCAGGAACAGATCGCCAGCTCGGAGCAGGTGACGAAGGCCATACGGAGGCTCGACTCGGTCATCCAGCAGAACTCGGCAGCCTCGGAGGAGCTGGCCGCCTCGTCGGAGGAGCTATCGGGCCAGGCGAACTTGCTGCAAACCTTGATCGCCTTCTTCAAGCTCGAGGCGAAGGGATCGCCGGGTTCGGCCGCCCCTTCAACCACTAAGTCCTCGGGCTCCACGTCGAGGCCCAGCACACCGAGGCAAGACTATCCGCCCCTCCGCCTCGAGCCGAGCCCGAGGGGAATAGCCTTGAAGCGCGGCGAGGCCGATTTGGAAGACAGAATTTCCTAATGGAAGGGTCGAGCTCGCCTCTTCGCCTAATGTCCCAGATCGGCGGCGAAATGTCGTACCAGTCATGAACGCGGGCGCGGTATAGCGCCTTCGGCGCTGACCGAGAGGTATGGATTCTATGCCCGCTGTCGCGGGCGCGGTCTACCTAATATCGAAGTAATGCCTTTCGATGTAGGCCGCGCGCGCGTCGGCTTCGTCCCAGAAGGCGCTCTCGGGATATTCGTCGCGTAGCTTCCTATAATTGGCGTAGGCGCGCTTGATGTCCTTCTGAGGCCCGTTCGCCTCGAGGGCGCGGGCGTAGAGGATGTAGGCTTCGTCCGTTCCTCCTGGCGCGAGGGCGAGGAGGCGGTCGAGGGCGTCGAGCGCGCCCTGAGTCCTGCCGGCCGAAAGCTCGGAGCGCGCGGCGGCGAGGGCGGCTTCCGGCGTCGCGAGGGCAGCCGCATTGAAGGAGGGAGCCGCGGAGGAACCCTTAGCCGCGACGGCAGGGCTCGCAGGAACGACGGCCGAACTCGCGGGGGCGACCGCCGAACTCGCGGGGGCGACGGCCGAACTCGCGGCAGCGGCGGCAGTGCCCTTGGCCGCGACGCTCACGCCGACGAGCTCCTCATAGGATATTCCCCGGAGCGAGTCCTGCCTCTGGAAGCGGAGGATATAGTCTCCCGCCTTGATGGGGTTGAGCACGAATACGAGCGAATCGTTGGTGAAGCGCCTCGAGTCGTAGGCGATGCCCTCTTTGCTGGTCTTTTCTCCCAGGTAGGTCCAGCCCGTGCCTCCGAAAGGCACCTCGAACCTCGTCCCCTCGACGGCCGGGAAGTTGCGCGCGATGTCGCTCATTTTTTCCGCGCTCGGATCGAGGGCGATGGCCTGCGCGGAGGCGGCGTTCTTGGGTTCAGGCTCGGGGACCTTGACCGCCGCCTTGGCGGGGGTCTCGGGCTTGGCGGGGATCGCCGGCTTGGCCGCGGCGGCCGCCTTGGGGACCGTCGCCGCGGTCGCGGCGGTTGCGGGCTTGGCCGCGTAGGTCGGTAGCTTGGGCGCCGAGGGCACTGCGGGGCCCTGCGCGACGGCTGGCGGCGCCGGACCTTGTGTCGTCGCGGTCGGAGCGCTCTGCGGCGCGGGGCCGGGAGCCTGCTTCGCCGCGGTCTTGGGCGCGACGGGAAGGGCCGGCTCGGGAAGGGCGGCTATGAGGACGGTCTGAGGAAAAGGCCTGCGGTGCGGAAACGAGACTTCGGGCTTCGCGTCGGCCTGGGAGACGAGCGCCTGCGAAGGCTTCGCCTCCTGGGCGGATCCCGGGGAGACGGTTTTCTGGGGGGGGACGGCCGCGACGGGGCTTGCCGGCTTAGTGGCGCAGGCCGACGCCAGGAGTAGGGCGGCCAGGGCGGCGGCCGCGATGGCCTCGAGTCTGCGGCGCGCCCGCTTCATGGTACCGTCCCGTAGAGGTCTTCGATCACCGCGTTGTTCTTCTCGCGCAGGGCTGCCGCGGCGGCGGGGTCGACATGGATGCCGAGCTCGGCCACGTCCTCGGGGGTGTAGACGCCCGGGCCCTCGCGCTCCATCGCCATCCGAGGTTCCAAGGGATCTCCGGGCGGCGGAAGCCATTTCTTTACGAGGGCCAGCCCTTCCTCGGTGAAGGGAGCCGCGGCAGGAAGCGCCGTGGGAGGCCTCGTCACCACGAAGGCGGTGACGGCGAGCGCGAGGAGGAAGGCGAGGAGGAGGAGGACGCCAGCTACAAGGATCCGGTTCTTGCGCGCCGATCGCAGGGCGGACCCGAGGTCGATGCCTCGGCTCTCGCCTTTGTCGGCCTTCGCCGCCATGCCGGGGGCCGCGTTGGAGTCGGAGAGGAGGTCGCCGAGGGGGGTATCGTCCTCGATGGCCGAGAAGGGTTCGGGCACCGAGCTCGGGCGCTTGGGCAGAAAGGGGATTCGGGAGCTGAGCCGCGCGAGCAGCCCGGTCACCGCCGATTTGGCGGCGCCTAGGCCGGCTTTTTTGGGCTCCGCCGCCATCAGGAACGCTCCTCGACGATGGCTTCGGCGACGACGGCCTCGGCCGGCGCCTCGGTCGCGGACGACGCCGCGCTCGCCTCGGCCTTCTTCGCCTCGGCCGCGGCCTTCCTGGCGGCCGCCTTGGCCCTGGCCGCCTCCTCCTCGGGGGAGAGCTCGATCCCTTCCTCGAACTCGACCTCCTCCTCGGGCAGGGCGTCGACCTGCGGCTGGGTCGGGGCGGGCTTGCCGTCGGAATGCTCGAGGCGGACCGCGATGACCTTGGTCACGCCCGAGTCCTCCATCGTGACGCCGAGCAGCGCGTTGGCGCCGGTCACCGTCTTCTTGTTGTGGGTAATGACCACGAACTGGCTCATGCGACCGAACTCCCGGAGGAGGTTGACGAATCGCGCGACGTTCTGCTCGTCGAGGGCCGCGTCGATCTCGTCGAGGAAGCAGAAGGGCGAGGGCCTGACCATATAGGTCGCGAAGAGCATGGCGATGGCGGTCAAGGTCTTCTCGCCGCCCGATAGCAGGGAGATGGCCTCGAGCTTCTTGCCCGGCGGCTGGGCGTAGATCTCTATGCCGGACTCGAGGATGTGGGTCGGATCGACGAGGCGGAGCTCGCCACGGCCGCCGCCGAAGAGCCGCCTGAACATGTTGTGGAAATTCTTCTTGATCTTGTTGTAGGTCTCCAGGAAGAGGGCGGCGCTCTCGTCGCGGATCTCGTCGGTGATGCGCTTGAGGTCCGCCCTCGCCTTCTCGAGGTCGCCGAGCTGGCCGGAGAGGAAGTCGTAGCGTTCCTTGACCTCGGCGTACTCCTCGGGGGCCATGAGGTTGACCGATCCGAGGTCCTTGAGCCTCTGCTTCAGGACGGAGAGGGACTCGCGCAGGTCCGCGACGGGTGTGCGGATCTCGAACATCCGCGTCTCGAATTCCATGAGGTCTCGCGAGTACTGCTCCGAGAAGTTCTCCTTCACGTTGCGGATCTCGGTCTCGGTCTGGGCGAGCCCGAGGTGGAGCCGCTCGAGCTCGCCCTGCAGCAGGGCCAGCCGCTCCATCCGCTTCTTGAGCTCGTCCTGGCGCTTGGTCAGGTCGGAGTTCTTGAGGGCGATGTCCTTCTCGAGCCGCTCGAGCTCGGCCGAGAGCTCGCGGCCGCGCTTCTCGATGTCGGCGATGTCCTCGTCTATGCCCTCGAGCTCCTCCTGCGAGTCGGCCAGGCGCTTGCCCTCGAGGAAAACCTCGTTCTCGAGCTCCTTGAGGTAGCCCTCCTGGCCGGCAATCTCGCGCCGCAGCAGGCCGAGGGCCTCCTCGGCGCCGGTCGCCTGGGTCTGCATCCGTATGCGGTTCCCGCGCTGGTCCTCGAGGGTGGCACGGTATTCGGCCACTTTCTCGCCCAGCAGCCTGTTCTCCTTCTGGAGGGATGCTATGCGGCCCCTGCGCTCGGCCACGCTCTCGTCGCAAGCGCCGATCTCGCGGTCGATCGACCGCTTCTTGGTTATGATGCCCTCGGGGCTGAGGAATTCGTCGATGAAGGAGGGAGTCGTCTTCTTGTAGTCCTGGTAGCGGCGCCCCAGCTCCTCGACCTTCGCGGCGGTGTCGACGAGATCCGTGGCGGCCTTGGCGACTATGGCGTCGCGCTCGGCCGTCGCGGCGCCCAACTTGCCCAGGTCCTCGAGGATGGCGCCCTTGCCGGAAAGCCGGGCCTGGACGGCCGCGATCAGGGACTCGATGGCCTCCTCGGCCTTGAGCCTCTCCGCCGCGGAGTAGCCTGACTCCTTCAGCCTCGCGTCGAGCTGGGCGACTATGTCCTCGGTGATCGCGTCGAGCCTGCGCCGGGCGTCGGCCCGCTTCTCCTCGAGCCCGCCGATGTCGGCCTCGGCGCGGGCGACGGAGGCCTCGTTGTCGCGGATGCCGGCCTCGGCCGCGCGTATGCCCGCCTCGAAGTCGGCGATGTTCTTCTCGATCTCCTTGAGCCGGGCGCGGAGGCTGGCGAGCTCGCCCTCCTTCTCGGACTCGTCCTCCCGCAGGCCCTCGAGCCTCTCGCGCAGGGACTTGGCCCGGAGGGAGGCCTGGTCCATCTTGCCGCGCGACTCCGACACCCGCGAGGAGAGGAGCTTGCGCTGCTCCTGCTTCCCCTTCACCTCGACGGCGAGGCCGAAGACGGTCTTCTGGTGCTCGACGAGCTTCGACTCCATGCCGTTGACGACGTCGAAATTCTCCTCGAGCGAGAGGTTGATCGAATCTATCTCGGCCTTGACCTTGTCGCGCTCCTTGGCCTTGCCCGAGATCTCCGCGTCGCGCCTGTCCTTCTCCTGGATGAACTGCCTTAGGCGTAGCAGGTGGAGGTCGAGCTCGGCGGCGAAGATCTCCTCGCGGAGGCTGCGGTATTTGAGCGTCTTCTCGGACTGGCTCTTCAGGGTGTCGTGGCTGCGCTTGACCTCGGCGAGGACGCCGCCGATCTGACGCATGTTCTCCTCGGTCTTCTCGAGCTTGAGCTCGGCCTCGCGGGAGCGCACCTTGTGCTTGGTGATGCCCGCCGCCTCCTCGAAGAGGTAGCGGCGGTCCTCGGGCTTGGACGAGAGGATCTGGTCTATCTTGCCCTGCTCCATCACCGAGTAGGCGGACTTGCCGATGCCCGTGTCCCAGAAGAGCTCGCGCAGCTCCTTGAGCTTGGCGCTCTGGCCGTTGATGAAGTACTCGCCCTCGCCGGAGCGGTAGAGGCGCCGCTTTATGGAGATCTCGGGCGCGTCGATCGAGGTCAGGAGGCCGGCCTCGTTGGAGATGGTTATGGTGACCTCGGCGACAGAGAGGGAGCGCCTGGACTCGGTGCCGTTGAAGATGATGTCTTCCATGCAGTCGGCCCTGAGGCTCCGGGCCGACTGCTCGCCGACGACCCACTTGATAGCGTCGACGACGTTGGACTTTCCGCAGCCATTGGGCCCGAGGAGGGCCGATATGCCGTCGGAGAACTCGATGAGGGTGCGGTCGGCGAATGACTTGAAACCGAAGATCTCGAGACTTTTAAGGAACACGCGTAGGTCCTCGTTCGGGCAGGGCTCTTGGCCTCAAAACTAGCACGCTCGAGCGCCGGTCTGCAAGGCCGAGGTGGAACTGGGTCGACCAGGAAATAGAGGCAACCACGGAGGCGCGGAGGGAAGAGGCGAGCACGGAGGGCGAAAGGGGGAATGATGAGTGAAGCATGTGTGGGAAAGCCGGGGGACTACACATTCAATGAAATCGCAATCGACATGGGCTCCTGGATTCGGGAGCCTTATCCCTCAGATTCTTCCTCCGTGCTCTCCGTGGCTCAACTCCGTGGCTCTGTGGCGTGCCTTCTCCTACGGCTCGTCCTGGCTCACCAGGAGGGTGTAAACCTCGGTGGGGGTCTTGGCCGCGAGGAGGGAGGAACGGAGCTCGTTGTTCTTGAGCTTGGAGCTGAAGAAGCTGAGGGTCTGGAGGTAGTAGGCGTGCTGGTTGTAGGCGGCGGCGATCATGAAGAGGAGGCGGACCGGCACGTCGTCGAGCGACTGGAAGTCGATGATGTCGCACTGGCTCACCCCGACGGAGACGACGAGGTCAGTCACCGAGGAGAGGCGCACGTGGGGGATGGCGATGCCGCGGCCGATGGCCGTGCTCATTAGCTCCTCGCGCCGGAGGATCTCGGCGATCAGCTCCTGGCGGGTCTTGATCTGGGGGGCGCCGGCGAGGTTTTCGGCCATCGCGACAAGGACGTCGCGCTTCTTTGCGTGGTTCAGGAAAAGTATGCGGTCGGGTGAGAGGATGTTCTGGATCTGGACGACGCTGAAGACGCTGGCGGGGCGGTTCGAGGAGAGCCTCTCGTTCACCCAGCGCTCGATCTCACTTTTCTTGAAGCGCCAGACCGTCCCGATCTTTCCCGAGGGGATTTCGCCTTTCTGGGCCCAATCGTAGACCGTTCGCTCGGAAACACGCAGGTAGCGGGCGACTTCTTCGATCGTGAGGATATCGTCATCCATGCGAAAAACTCCTCTGTATTCACAAATATAGCGGTTATTCTGGATCAGATGCGAAGGAATGTCAAGTAATACTATCGTCTGCCCCCTAGGGCAGGGGGGAGTGAGGGACGGGGAACCTGGAGGCCCCGGCTAGTCCTCGTCCCCGAAAAAAGAGGCGATCTCCGGCCCCTTGAAGCCCAGGCCGCGAAGCCGCGAGCGCGCCATCCTCTCGTCACCCTTCGCGCGCTTGAGCTCACGGGCGGCCGCCTTCTCGAGGGCGGCCTTCCTTTCATCGGGGGCGGCGTTTGCGCCGATGGCCGCTGACACGGCGGCCTTGGCCAGGTCTCCGTCGATTCCCTTGGCCCTCAGGGCCCCCACGAGGCTTGTCGGCCCCTCGGCCTTGGCCGAAAGCCTGGCAGCGACATATGCGCGGGAGAAACGCTCGTCGTCGAGGAGGCCCGAGGCCTCGAGACGGGTGATGGCGAGCTTGACCGCCCTGGAGGGCAGGCCCCTGGCCTCGAGCTTGAGGCGGAGCATCCAGGCCGACTGCTCGGCCCTGGCGAGGAGGGAGGCACCCCGCTTCTCGGCATCGAGGACCTGGTCGGCGAGGAAAAGCAGCTCGGTCGCCTCCTCTTCG
>JANXYQ010000069.1 GCA_025355995.1 Spirochaetaceae bacterium
GGCGCCGCGGCCTCCCCAGGCCGCCGCCGCCGCGACCGTGGTTCCCGAGACGAAGCCGGCACCTCCCGCCGCCGTCGCCACCGTCAGGGGACCCGCGCCCTCCGGAGCGGCCGAGCCCCCGTCTTCGATACCTCTGCTTAAAAGCCTGACTAAGGGCTCCTTCTACGTGCAGATCGGCGTATACGGCACTAACGATTCGCTGCAATCGGCTATCGGCGGTTTTAAGTCCACCTATCCCTTGGCGGTGGAGAGGCTGACGACCAAGGCCGGCGGCGCCGCCTTCCGCCTGTTCGTCGGTCCCCTGACACGCGACGAGAGCGGCGTCGTACTGATCAAGATCCGATCCCTCGGCTTCAAGGACGCCTACGTCAGGCAGGGTACGTAGCCGTAGGGATAACCCCAGCACGGTTCGGATCTCGCGGCGATCGCGAGTCCATCCGCGCCGGGGAACCGGAGCTCGGCGCAGTGCAGGGCCTGGTTGGGAAGCATGAGCCTCGACCAGTCCTCGGCTTCGAGCTTTCCTTTGGCGAATTTCAGGAAATAGCCCTCGTCGAGTCCATACAGCTTATCGCCCACGAGGGGAAAGCCGAGGCCGAGAAGCGTGGCCCTGATTTGATGGGTCCTTCCCGTCACGGGCTTCGCTCGCACGAGGCTGATCGAGCCAGCTCCCGAATCCATGGTCCTGACGAGTTCAAAACCCGTCTCGCAGGACTCGCCCTCGTCGAGGCCGGACGGTCGGGCGCGATCGAAATATCTCCTCTTCTTTCGTATGGCGCTCCCCTCGTCCGTCGCCAAATAGCCGCGCGCAGAGACGTGGCAAGGGAAGGACCCATGCACGAGCGCCAGGTAGGTCTTGTCCAAGAGTCCCGACGCCTGCCTGAGCTGGGCCAGCCGCGCCGATTCGGGACTCTTGCATACGAGGACGAGCCCGCTCGTCTCCCGGTCTAGGCGCGTCGCGATATGCGCCGCCCCATAGCGCTCCGTCAGGATGAACCATAGGCTGTTCTTGAAGAAACGGCCGCCCGGGTGGCAGGGCAGGGAGCCGTTCTTTTCGACGATGAGGAAGTCCTCGTCCTCGAAGACAATGCCGATGGAGGAGTCTACTTCGGGTTCCTCTATTCCGGAAGAATCGAAGCCCACGGAATCGCCTTCGACGAGGGTGCGACTCGCCTCGACGGATTCGTCGTTCACACTGATTCGGCCCTCGTCGATCTGGCGTTCCCAGCCCTCCCTCCCGAGATAGGTGAAGCGCGAAACGAGGAAATCGATCAGGGTCGATCCCGCCCTGTCCCGGGAAACCTTCGAGGCAGTCTTCCTATCCATGCTAAATCGATAATAGTATCGAGGGCATGCTCCTCATCTATCCCCCCGCGGCGCGAAGCTCCGAGCCTCCCCTGGGCATCGCGAGACTCGCGGGCTTTCTGCGCGGGCAAGGCGTAGAGCTGCGCTGCCTCGACCTTTGCCTCGAGGGAATCGAGTACCTTCTGGGCTTGGATTCCCCAGCCTCGGACACGTGGACGCGAGGAGCCCTGCGACGGCGAGCGAGCGCGGCCGCGACCCTGCGCGACCCGGGCAGCTACGGCAACCCCGATCGATACTGCCGCGCCGTCGGAGACCTCAACCGCTCCCTGCTGGCCTCCTCGGCCGGAGCCCGGGCGGAAGCCTCGCTCGCCGACTACCGGGAAGAGGGGCGCTCCCCGCTCGTAAAGGCGGACCTCCTCGCGGCCGCCGGCGATTACGCGTGCAACCTGTTCTACCCCCTCTTCGAGCGGCGAATCAGCCCCGAGCTGGGCTCCGCCGACGTGACAGTCGGCATATCGATCTGCTATTTGAGCCAGGCCTTGTGCGGCTTCGCCATCGCAGGCTTCATCAAATCGCGGAGACCCGCTGCGCGAGTCATCCTCGGGGGAGGCCTCGTCACTTCCTGGATGGAGGGAGGCGCCATTGCCGCGGGCGAGACCTTCGGCGGGCTCTTCGAGGCCCTGCTCTCGGGGCCCGGCGAGGTGCGCCTCGCTGACATCCTAGGGCTGGAGCGGGCGGACGCTCGCTTCCACCCCGATTTCGACGATTTTCTCGGTCTGGATTATTTCGCCCCCAAGAGGATACTGCCCTTCAATTTTTCCTGGGGCTGCCCCTGGAAACGCTGCAGCTTCTGCCCTGAAAACGCCGAGGATCTGCCCTATCGCGGTCTGCCCGCGCCGGAAGCCATCGAAAGCCTTCGAGTCCTGGGGATGAAATACCAGCCCGGTCTATTCCATTTTACCGACAACGAGGTCTCACCCCTTTACCTGCGGGCCCTCGCGGCGAATCCGCCCGGAGCTCCCTGGTACGGGTTCGCGCGCTTCTCGCGCTGCCTCCTCGATCCCGGCTTCTGCCGGGCCCTCGCCGCCTCCGGCTGCGTCATGCTGCAGCTCGGGCTAGAGTCGGCCGACCAGGGAGTGCTGGACGCCCTGGGCAAGGGCACGCGGCTCGACGAGATCGCGACGATCCTCGGGAACCTCGCGGAAGCGTCGATAAGCGCCTACGTCTATGCGCTGTTCGGTACGCCCGCGGAGGACCTCGACGCCGCCCTTAGGACGAGGGATTTCATCGCCGGGCATTCCGCCGAGATCGGGTTCCTCAATGTCGCAGTATTCAACCTGCCCGCGTCCGGAAACGAGGCTCGCGAGCTCGAGACGAAAGCCTTCTACGAAGGCGATCTCTCCCTCTATCTGGATTTCAAGCACCCGAAGGGCTGGGACAGGGCGGCGGTCCGCGACTTCCTCGCCCGGGACTTCGAATCGGTTCCAGAGATCCGCGCCATCGCGAGGAGGACCCCGCCCGTGTTCACCTCGAGCCACGCTCCCTTCTTCGTCTCGCCTTGACAGGCCGAACCCCGGGGCTAGAATTAATCCCCGAGGGGGAGCGCATGGATTTGGTGAAATTCATCGCTCCCGAGTTCGTCTTCGGCTCGGGCGCGCGGAGCCTCGCGGGACGCTATCTTAAAAAACCTGGGCGCGAGGCGTGTGCTGGTCGTGAGCGATCGCATCCTCAAGGGCATAGGCTGAGTCGACGAGATTTGCGCCAGCCTCGATGACGAGGGCATCTCCTTCGTGCCCTTCCTCGACGTGCATCCCAATCCCAGGGATCTCGATTCCGAAAGGGGCGCCGATCTCTACGAATCCCAGGCCTGCGACGCGATTCTCTCCATCGGGGGCGGCAGCCCCACGGATTGCGCGAAAGGGATAGGGATACTATCCGCGAACCCTCGCCCCCTCGGGTCCTACGAGGGGATAGACAGGATTCCCAAACCCGGACCTCCCTTGGTGTGCGTACCGAGCACCTCGGGCGCGTCGGCTGACGTATCTCAATTCGCCATAATCCGCGAGATGGAAAGCAAGCGGAAGATGGCGATCGTCTCGCGAATGCTGGTCCCGGATATCGCCCTTATCGATCCCGAGATAACCGTCACGATGGGACCGGAGCTTACCGCCGCCTCGGGCGTAGACGCCCTCGTCCATGCCCTCGAGGCCTACGCCTCGAACGCGTCCTCTCCCATCACGGACATCCATGCGGTCGAGGCTATGAAGATCATCCCCTGCGCCTTACCCCGCACGGTTTCGTCGCCCCGCGACGCCGAGGCGCGCCGCCTCATGTCCCGCGCCAGCCTCGAGGCTGGGCTCGCCTTCTCCAACGCGATATTGGGCGCCGTCCACGCGATGGCCCACGCGGTGGGAGGACTCCGCGATTCCCCGCACGGGGAATGCAACGCAATCCTCCTCCCCGAAGTCATCAAGATCAATTTCCCAGCGGCGGAGGGCAAATACCGAGAGGCGGCGAGGTTCATCGGCATCTCGGGACTCACGGGCGACGGGGCCGACAGGGAGCGGATCGCGGAGGGCCTGGCCGCGCTCACGTCGAGCCTGCCCCTGCCGAGGCGTCTATCCGACCTCGACGTAAGGCCGGAGGACATCCCGGGCCTCGTCGACCTGGCGCTCGCGGATCCCTGCATGCTTACCAACCCGATGAGACTGGGACGAGCCGAGGTCGAAGGGATATATGGACGATGCCTCTAGGGACGGCGATTCGATACGTGAGCTTCTGCTCGGCATGGGCGGCTCCTCGATGCGCAAGAGCTACTACCCGGAGCTGCGAGGGAAGCTGGACGACCTCGAGCTTTTCAGGGAGCTCGTGGAGAGGTCATCCGACGCGATCTTCCTATTCGCCATTCCCGCGTATTCCATGCTCTTCGCCAACCGCGCCGCGCGGGAGGCCTTTCGCATAAGCGCCGAGGCGGGCCGAAGTCTCCGGATCCAGGACGTCTTCCCGGCTTCGTCGTCCTCGGAATTCGCCCGCGGGCTCGAGGCCGCGGAGGCTGCCGGCGACTGCGCTCCTTTTATCGAGAGGCGGAATTCCGATGGAAGCGAGCGGCGCTACGAACTCGTGATAAACAGGGTGTCGGCATCGGGCGGCCTTTTCGGGATCGCGATCGCGAGGGATTCGACGGAGCGGATCCTGTTGCAGGAAAAGATCGCGAGCGATCTCCTCGAGAAGGAGTCCATGCTCCGCGAGATTCACCATAGGGTCAAGAACAATTTCCAGTTGATGAAAAGCATGCTCGCCCTCCAGTCCTCCTCGATCGACGATGACCGGGCGAGAATCCCGCTGATCGAGGCGCAAAACAGGATCATGTCCATGGCGAGCATACACGAGCGGCTCTACGAGAGCCCTGACCTCGCTCGCGTCGGAGCGCGCGAGTATTTCGAGGATCTCGTCTCCTCAATCCGGGCGAACTTCGACGGGGTGCTGCCCTCCTTCCGGGTGAGCGTCGCCTGCGATGAGATAGCCCTTTCCCTGGAAATGGCCCTGCCCTGCGGCCTCATAGCGAACGAGCTCGTGAGCAACTGCTTCAGGCACGCCTTTCCCCCCGGGATCTTCGCGGGCGCTCCCGCGATCGCGGTCGCGATCCGGTCGATCGGGGAGGGCTGGGCCGAGCTCGCCGTTTCCGACAACGGAATCGGGATCGGAGCGGAACAGCTCGCGGGCGAGGCTTCGACGGTGGGATTCACCCTCATCAGGGCGCTGATAGCCCAGATCCACGGCGAAGTGTCATGGCTCGGGGGTGGGGGCACCGTCGCGAGCGTCCGTTTCCCCCTGTAGCGAGGGTTCCCGCAATTCGGCGCAAAGCCTCGAAAATCGAGCCTCGGCTCCCGCCTGGTCCGGGTCGACGGCGGTGAAATAATAGCCGACGACGATGGGATGTATCATTAGGCCGCGCACTCTCCCGCGATAGACGAGGAAATCGAGGACCGCGCCGTTCAAGGCCGCGGCAGGCTCCGCCTCGCCCGTGAAGAGGAAATTGCCCAGGCTGTACGCGATGAGCGAGCCCGACTTGGCTTCGCAGCCCTGCAGGAGGTGGGGATGGCTGCCCGCGACGAGGGCGGCCCCCGCGGCCACGAAGCGAGCGTAGAGCCCCCGCGCCGCCGAGCTCGGCGCCTCGACGTACTCCGACCCGCCGTGCGCGAGCACGACGACAGTGGCTCCCGAGTCCGCCGCCGATCGGACAGACGCGATCGCCGAAGCCTCGTCGGTGCAGGCGCCGGCCCTGTCCGGGCCCGCCGCCGCCTCCGCCGAGGTGAAGCCGAGCCGCTCGTTCGGGTAAAAGGCGAAGCCGACGAAGGCCAGGCGCTCCCTTCGACCCGCGACGATGAAGCGAGCGGCGGCCGCGGCGGCGAGGTCCCTGCCCGCTCCGACCATGGGCAGCCGGGCTTTCTCGAGGTCCGCCAATGTGTCATCGAAGGCGTCGGCGCCGAAGTCGAAGCAGTGGTTGTTGCCGAAGAGGAGTAGGTCGAAGCCCGCCTCCTTCAAGGACTCGGCGCTGCCGGGCGGCATGCGGAACAGGTAGCGCTTGCGCGGGTTGGGGTATCCTCGCGCGGAGATCGGCGCTTCCATGTTGGCGATCGCGATATCCGGAGCGCGGAGGAAGCCCATGACCCCGTCTCGAAGGAGGGCAACCAGCCCCCGCTCTCCGTCGACGATGAGCGGCCATTGATATTCCCCGACCTGGATATCCCCGGCGGCCGCGAGCTCGACCGGATAGGGATCGCCCATCGAGGCCTCGGCGGCAGCCTCCAGCATCCACTTCGCCAAGGACCGGGGCGGGGACGAGCGGCCATCGAGCGACCGCGCCGAGAGGGCTAGCCTTCGGGCGAAGGGATAACCGGGTTTTCCCGGCCAGACGCCATTTACCGCGAGCGCGCGGCGGGGGAGGGCGATGTCCTCGAGGGGGCTCAGGCCGAGGGCCTCGGCCTGCCCGGCGCTAACCGAATATAGGTTCTCGCCGATATCCGCGGAGGCGGCGAGATACAGGGATCCGCAGGCCTCGGCGCCGCGCGGAAGTGCGGCGCCGAGCGGCGAGGCGGTTAGGGCCAGCGCGACTGCCCGGGGAGGCGCCGCTTCGGAATTCCCGACCGCGCCCGCTAGCTCCCAGCCTTGGGGGAGGGGGCTGGCGGCAAGGATGGCCTCGAGTCTCGGCATGAGCCCGGCCTCGGCCTCGAGGGAGACGATGCCTCCGGGATCCGCGGCGCAACCGGAGAGGCAGGCAGCGAGCGCGACGAGGAGGGCGGCGACCGAGCGGCGCGATGCCTTCGGATTCATCGCTTCCTCGAAAGGGCTACCTGAGGGAGCATCAGCGCGAGCGTAAGGGCGGCGCCTAAAACGAATACCATCGGCCAGGATATTCCTTGATAGGCCGCGCCTCCCCCTATCGAGCCCAGGATCTGTCCCGCGGTCAGGACCGCCTCGTGGACGCTCATCATCTTGTCGCGATCCAGGGCTCCCGAGGCGCCGTAGAACAGCGAGAGGGAGTAGCAGAAAGCCTGGGCTACGCCGAGGGCGACCAGGGCGGCGAGTATCGGCGCGGGCTTTCCCGCCAGGGCGAAGCAGAGGTCGAGAAGCGCGACGACGGCCAGCGAAAGGGGCAACAGAAAGGGCTTGAATTGCCAGAAGCGGAGCCGCCCGATTATCCAGAACGCCGCGGCCATCGCGCCTGCCCTCACGAGCAGGAAGAGCCCTATCGCGGATTCGCTCATCGCGAGCTCGTCCTTCGCATAGAGCGGGAAGATGTTGTTGAGCACCGAGTACAGGACGTAGACCGCGAATAGCCCGATCCACGCGGGGTAGCGGAGGCCGGAGGACCTGTCGAGGGAGAGCGAGGCCGGAGCGGCCCCCGGGCTCGGCTCCGTCGAGGGCTTAGGCGCCGGGGCGAGGCGGCTGGAGGCGAGCATGAAGGCGCCGGTCGCGGCGAAGACGGCCGCGCCGACGTAGCTGGGCAGGGCGCCCCCGAGGCCGCGCGCCCTGCCCAGCTCCGAGAGCGCTCCCGCGACGTAGGGTGCGAGAGTCATCCCTAGGCTCCAGGAGAGGCTGTAGCTGCCGGATGCGCGGGAGAGCGCCTGTCCCTCGAGGCCGGACGCGAGCCAGCCCATGAGCCGGGGCCAGACGAGCGCGCAGGCGAGTCCGTAGAGGGTATAGGCCGCGAAGGCCATCGGGAGGGAGGGCAGCAGGAATTGGCAGGCCACGAGGGCGGCCGAAGTCAGGCACATGACGACGGTCGAGACCGAGGCGTCGATGAGTCGCGAGAGGGGCCTGAAGGCGACGCAGCCCGCGAAATAGGCGGCGGCCCACAGCGCGGTGAACCACCCCACCGTCGCCGGCCCGGCCCCGTAGTCGACTTTGATCAGGAAGAGCATGCCGAGGTTGACGATCCCGATGGCCAACGAGACCGCGAAGGCGCAGGGGATGATACGGACGAGCCTTCTATCGGGCAGGGAAGCGGCGGTATTCACTGGAGCCGAGCCTAGAGGAAAAAGGCCGGAGGGGTCAATCGGCATCCTCCAGTTTGACATCGCCGAGCGCCTCGGCGTACTATATCCGGGCCATGCCGCTAAAAGGAAACCCCAGGATAGCCGAGCTCGAGGGCCTCATACGGAAGCACCAGGATCTCTATTACAATCGCCAGAGCGAGATCAGCGACGCGGAGTTCGACGCCCTGTGGGACGAGCTCGCCGAGCTGGACCCGGACAACGCGGTCTTCGATTCGGTGGGCGCGGACGCCGCGGACGGCTGGCCCAAGGCTCGGCACCTGATACCTATGGGGAGCCAGGAGAAGGCTTCGGATCCCGAATCGTTCCTCGCGTGGTGCGCGAAGGTCGCCCACCCCGAATACCTCGTCCAGTACAAACTGGACGGCGCCAGCCTTGAGCTCCAGTACGAGGCCGGCGCTCTCGTCAGGGCGGTCACCCGCGGAGACGGAGAGGTAGGCGATGATATAACGCCTAATGCGTCGAGGATGGCCGGCGTCGCCCTGAGACTGCCCGAAGCCTTTACCGGGGGCGTGCGGGGCGAGGTCCTGCTCCCGAGGGAGGTCCATGCCCGCAAGTACGCGGACAAGGCCAACTGCCGCAACGCCGCCAACGGCCTGATGAAGCGAAAGGACGGCGTCGGAAGCGAGGACCTCCACGTCGTCTGCTACGACGCGAGCGGGTCCATCGCGGGCCCCGGCCCGGGGGACGCTGGCGCTTCCCCCTTCGCGGACGAGGCCGAGAAAATGGACTGGCTCGCGCGCATGGGCTTCGAGGCGACCACTCAGGCCATCCTGTCCCTGCCCGAGGAGGTCGTCGAGTATCGGGCCCGCGTCATGGACAAGCGCCCGAGCCTTCCCTACGACATCGACGGATTGGTCGTCAAGGGCCGGGAAATCGACGCCGAGGACATGGCTCGATCGCGGCCGGAGCGCCAGATAGCCTTCAAGTTCAGCCTCGAGGAGGCCATTTCCGTGCTCCGAGAGGTCGAGTGGAGCGAGTCGGGCGCCAACTACACTCCGATCGGCATCGTCGATCCCGTGCGTCTCGCCGGCACGACCGTCCAGCGCGCCAACCTCGTCAACACGAACCTGATCCGCGGGATGGGGCTCAAGCTGGGCTCGCGCGTGATCATGACGAAGCGCGGGGAGATCATTCCCAAGATCGAGGGCCTCGTGGAGAACCCGCCGGGCGCCGCCGAGATCGAGGCTCCCTCCTCCTGTTCCTGCGGGACAACGCTCGTCGACGAGGGAACGCGGCTCTACTGCCCCAATCCGGCCTGCCCCAAGAAAGTCCAACATAGGCTCGAGAAGTGGCTCTCCGTCCTCGACGTGAGGGACTTCGGCGGCGTCATCGTGGGGAAGCTACTCTCCTCCGGCCGCGTGCGCTCTGTCCCCGACCTATACGGCCTAGGCGCGGCCGAGCTCGCCCTCTACGAGCGCATGGGAGAGACGCTGGCGCGCAAGATACTCCGGAACCTCGCCGCCCGAAACGAGGTGAGCCTCGCGCGTTTCGTCGCAGGCTTCGACATCGAGGGCATCGGCGAGCTCAACGTCGAGAAGGCCGTCGCTGCCGGTTTCGACACGCTGCAGAAGCTCAGGGAGGCCTCGCCCCAAGCCCTCGCGGCCATCGACGGCTTGGGCGACATAACCGCCGCGACCATAGCGAAGGGCCTTTCCGACCTCGGGGCGGAGATGGACGCCCTCCTCGCGACGGGCGCGATACGGATCCTTCCGCCGGCCTCCCTCGGACCCCTGTCGGGCAGGAGTTTCTGTTTCACGGGCGAGCTGTCCTCCATGAAGCGTCCGGACGCGGAGGCTCTCGTTCGAGCTGCGGGCGGCCTGATAAAGTCCTCCGTCACGAAGGGCCTGTCCTATCTCGTCACCAACGATCCCGCCTCCGGATCCGACAAGAACAAGAAGGCCGCCGCCTACGGGGTCGTGATCATCGATGAAGCGGCATTCCTCGCCTTGGTAGGGCAAAAATGAGAGGGCTTTTCAGGAAAGGGCAGGGATCGCCGCTGCTCGGCGGCCTAGTCTTCCTCGTGACGATAGCGGTCGCCGGGTATTTCTGGTTCCAATACAGCGCCTCGTCGCAGAAGCAGCGGATCCTGTATCTCGAGGACCTGTCTACTCGGCTCCGCTCGGAAACCGTGCCCCTGAAGTTCATGGTCCTCTCCCGCGAGGGCGGAGATGTCAAGGCCAGGCTCAAGCTCTACGACCTGGCCGGCCGGGAGATAGCCTCTATCGAAAAATCCTGGCCGGGCGGCGAGCTCTATATCGATATGCTCCTCGTCCCCGTCCGTTCCCTCGGCGGTTCCGCCTCGGCGGATTCGTGGCTGGCCTTCCCCTACCGCGTATTCACCGACAAGCTCAGCGCGGCGTCGGGAACCCTGCTTTTCGGCTCCTACGATAGCGGAGGCTTCCCCGAAGTCTTGAACGGCGAGAGCTGGAGCGCCAAGGAGAGGTCGGCCATCTCCGCGGCCTTCTCCTCGGCCATGAAGAGCGCGGCCGCCGGCCTCCCAGCCACCGACGCGGCGAAGGGCGCCTTCGGCTCGGCCGCCCACGAGGTCTCGAGGCTCGCTCGCTTCGACCTGGGAATCGTGTATAAACTCGTCTGCCGCGTCAAGGGCGGCGTCGAGATCATGGAGGACCAATAAGCATGGACGACAGGCTCGGCGCATTCAAGGCTATTCTCTTCGGGCTCTCAGACGCGGCGGCTTTCCTCTTTACGAAGCCATTGGGGTTGGCCGTCCTCGTCTCGGTACTCCTCCTCGCTGCGGGCGCGAGGCTGTGGACGGCGCTCTCCGACAGGAGGCTCGCGGCCAAGGCGGCCGGGGAGGACTTCGGGCGCGGCGCCGCGGCGGGCAGGGCCCTGCGCGAGCTGGTCGGGATGGGCGTCAGGGCGGCCGGCGCCCTGCCCGCGATAGCAGGGATCGGAATCGCGCTCGTGCTCCTCGTCGGCGTCGCGGACGCCACGCGCTCGGTGGACGAGTATATCGCGGGCCGAAAGCGAGTCGCCGAGCTGACCGCAACCGTGCGCAATCTCGAGCGCCGATACAAGGCGATCGAGGCTAGGATCGACGACGTCAAGGATGGCCGCATCAAGGCGAGCCTCGCGTTCTTCGATTATAAGAGCCCTGCCGTCCCGGCCAAGACCCAGAGCATCGACATCGCGGGGAAGGAGCTATTCATCGACGCGATTGTATGCAATTTCGACTACTCGGAGATTTCTGCTGGCAAGTCCGTCAACCTCGCGATCCCCTTCAAGGTCTTCAGCGACGAGGTCAGCGAGTCGGACGGGGTCGCGCTGACCCTCATGGACGAGAAGGGGCTGCCCCTCATGTACAAACGCACGCCTGACGAACTCCTCGGCATCGGGAGCGAGGCCTACGAAGCCCGGCTCGCGGAGCTGATGGCCGCCCTGCGCACGGACGAGGCGGCGCGCGGGGCAGGCATCGTTCGGAGCCTATACGGCGATGCCGTGCACCGAGGGGTCAAGAAGGGCGATTCCTTCGTCGTCTGGGTCGAGCAGTCGGGCGGATTGAGCGTCAAGGACTCCTCCTCCTTCTAGCCCGCGATGGCCGGAAACGATTGGCTTCGCCCCTCCTCGGGGCGCCTCCTCGTCGAAGTCAAGGCAGTGCCGGGCGCCTCGCGCTCGCAGGTTTCGGGACTGCGCGACGGCGCCCTCCTCGTCCGCGTGGCCGCCCCGCCCGAGAAGGGCAAGGCGAACGAGGAACTGCTCGCCTGTCTGGCCCGGTCCCTCGGCTTGCCTAAATCCGCGATCGAGCTCGTCGCGGGGGCTTCATCGCGGCGCAAGAGGCTCTCGGTCCCCGCCGAGTCCGAAGCCCTCCTGCGAAAGCTCGCCGGCGAGTAGGCGCCTCGCCCGACCCGTTGATCGGGCATCGGGATAGGCGCTACACTCCTACACCGCATCCTGCACCGGGAGAAGAAAATGGTCGAGACGAAAGCCGCCTGGAAAAGAATCATCGCCCGAGCCCTCGAGGGATACGCAGCCGAGAAGGGCGTCGCGGCGCCCATGCCCGCGGCCGACGCGATAGTCCTGGAGCGGCCGCCCACGAGCGAGCTCGGCGACTTCGGCTTCCCGATGTTCCCTTACGCGAAGTTGTTGCGGTCCGCGCCCGCCCTGGT
This sequence comes from Spirochaetaceae bacterium, assembly GCA_025355995.1. GTDB lineage: Bacteria > Spirochaetota > Spirochaetia > Treponematales > Rectinemataceae > UBA1306. Next base: position 11,990 of record JANXYQ010000069.1, read on the forward strand.
CGCGCAGGCCGTCGCGCGGATTGTCGAGCGCGATCCCGCGGCGGCCCGGCTCGGCGGAGCCGCAGCCGAGGGCCCCTACCTCAACGTGCGCCTGGCCCGCCCCGCAGTCGTCGCCGAGGTCCTGGCCCGGGCCGGTTCCCCCGCCTGGGGACGGGGCTCGGCCCTCCGCGGAAAGAAAGTCATGGTGGAATTCTCGAGTCCGAATACTAATAAGCCCCTCCATCTCGGGCACCTCCGCAACAACGTCCTCGGCGAGTCGCTCTCGCGGATCATGTCGGCCGCGGGAGCGGAAGTGCGCAAGATCGACCACTTCAACGACCGCGGCGTCCATATCTGTAAGTCCATGCTCGCCTACCAGGCCTACGGGGAGGGCAGGACACCGGCCGACGAGGGACTCAAGGGCGACCATTTCGTCGGCAAGTACTACGTCCTCTTCAACAAGCTCATGGAGGAGGACCCCAAGGCCGAAGAGAAGGCGCAGGAGCTCCTCGTGCGCTGGGAGGCGGGCGACGCGGAGGTGCGCGCGCTTTGGCAGAGGATGAAGGATTGGGTCATCGGCGGCATCAAGGAAACCTATGCGCGCACTCTCGTGAGCTTCGATCTCTACGACTACGAGAGCGACACCTACCAGCTCGGCGTCGATAGCGTGCTCTCGGGCCTCGAGAAGGGCGTGTTCTACAGGAACGAGGACGGCTCGGTCTGGGCGGACTTCGAGGATATCAACCTCGACAAGAAAGTGTTCCTGCGCAAGGACGGGACGAGCCTGTACATCACCCAGGACATCGGGACCGCGATCGCGCGGCACGAGGACTGGCCCTACGACCGCCTCATCTACGTCGTCGCGAACGAGCAGGCCTACCACTTCAAGATCCTCTTCGAGACCCTGAGGCGCCTGGGCTACGCCTGGGCGGCCGACCTCCACCACCTCGCCTACGGCATGGTGAACCTCCCCTCGGGGCGCATGAAGACGCGGGAGGGGACCGTCGTCGACGCGGACGACCTCATCGACGAGCTCGCCTCCATCGCGGCCAAGGAGATCGAGGCGAAGGGCAGGGAGGACGCCGTGGGCGACTCGCGCGCGGTATCCGACAGGATCGCCCTCGGCGCCCTGCATTACTACCTCCTTCAGACCGGCCCAATGAAGGACATGCTCTACGATCCCGAGCAATCCCTTTCCTTTACGGGCGATACCGGCCCCTACATCCAATACATGGGCGCCCGTGCGTCGTCGATCATACGAAAGCACCTGGCGGGGGAGGGCAATGCGGTCAAGGGCGATCCCGATCCCGGCCTCCTCGCCTCGGACGCGGACTGGGAGCTCGTTAAGCAGATCGCCGCCCTGCCCGAGGCCGTCGATTCCTCCGCCTCGGCCATGGAGCCCTCGATCATGGCCGCCTACCTCCATGACCTCGCGACCGCCTTCTCGGCCTGGTACAGGGACAATCCCGTGCTAAACAACCCCGACGCCGACCTCGCCGCGAGCAGGATCGAGCTGGTCAAGGCGGTCAAGGCCAGCTTCGAGGCGGCCTGCGCGCTGGTCTGCGTGCCATTCCTCGAAGCGATGTAACGCGCTTCGCCTCGCTCGCCTGACGGATTGACATCGCCATAAGTTGCGGTGTATAAAGGCCAGCCAAACTATAGTAATTATCGAGGTAGACTAAGATGTACGCAGTAGTCGAGTGCAATGGAAAACAGTACCGCGCGGAAATAGGCGCAGTCCTTAAAGTAGACCGCTTCGACGCCGAGAAAGGCGCCACGGTGTCGCTGGACAAGGTCCTCGTCCTCTCCGGCGACAGCATCAAGGTAGGCTCCCCCTACGTCGCGGGCGCCGCGGTCAAGACGACCGTCCAGGACGAGATCAAAGGCGACAAGATCATTGTATTCAAGTACAAGCCCAAGAAGGACTACCGCCGCACGCAGGGCCATAGGCAGCGCTATACGCTCCTCAAGGTCGAGGAAATCAAGGGCTAATAGCCTATTCATGATACGCGCGATCGCCGTCTTGGACGCCGGAGCCCGTCTCCAGTCATTCAAGGCGACGGGTCACGCGGCCGCCGGGGACCGCGGTTACGATATCGTCTGCGCGGCCTTTTCGGCCCTGGCGCGCACGGCGTACCGGGCGCTGTCGGGCCTGCCCGGCATCGAGCTGAGCGGGGAGGCGAGCAAGCCCGGGACGCTGGGTTTCGAGGTGATCAAGCCGGCCGCGAACGCGGACAGGGCGGCGGGCATCGCGGATTTCCTGGTCGTCGGCATAGGCGACCTGGCCCGAGAGCATCCCGGAGCGGTTGAGTTCATACTAGAACATGATTGGAGGGAATGAGATATGGCACATAAGGGCGTAAACGGACGCGATTCCAACCCGCAGCACCTCGGCGTCAAGGCTTACGGCAACGAAGTCGTGACCGCCGGATCCATCATCGTCAGGCAGCGCGGAACCAAGATACACCCCGGCGTCAATGTCGGCATCGGCAAGGACGACACCCTCTACGCGCTTATCGACGGTAAGGTCTTCTTCAAGGAGTACCGCAAGCGCAAGTACGCGGGCGTGGAAGCCATCGCCTCCGAGTAGTCGCGTCGCGGCGCCGGCCGCGAGGGATTATGGTCGCGAGGCCTTCGCCTCCTTGTATTACCTTCACCTGCGTCTCTAGAATGGCGGGTTTAAGCCGGTCATCGAGAGCCGTCCTTAGGCCCTAAGGCCAGAGGGCGGCTTTTGTCATCTATCGAGGCTTTCTCGGGGGCCGCAAGGCTCTCGCGATCGGCTCCAGGAGTTTTTCAGAGTGATCAAATTCGCCGATGAAGCCACTATCACCGTGACCTCCGGGAAGGGAGGGGACGGCTGCGTCGCGTTCAGGAGGGAGAAGTTCATCCCCTTCGGCGGGCCCGCCGGAGGCGACGGCGGCAGGGGCGGCGATGTCGTCTTCGAGGTCCGGAGGAATCTCCGGACGCTATCGCAGCTACGCTACCAGCAGACCTTCAAGGCAGACAACGGGCAGCCGGGCTCTGGCAAGAACATGCATGGGCGCGACGGCGGCGACGTCCTCGTCCTCGTGCCCCCCGGAACCATCATATGGGACGCCGACACCGGGGAGATGCTGAAGGACTTCGGCCTGCACGACAAGGATTCCCCTCAAGTCAAGGAAGGCGAGCGCTGGCTTTTCCTGAAGGGTGGGAAGGGCGGGTGGGGCAACACCCACTACAAGAGCTCGGTCAACCAGGCGCCCAGGACCTTCCAACCGGGACAGCCGGCCACGACGGCCAGGCTTCGGATCGAGCTCCAGCTCATAGCCGACATCGGCTTCGTCGGCTTCCCCAACGCGGGCAAGTCCTCGCTCCTCGACTATTTCACGAACGCGCGCCCCAAGATCGCGCCTTACCCCTTCACCACAAAGATCCCGAACCTCGGGATGCTCACGATCCACGAGCGCGATATCGTGCTCGCCGACATCCCCGGGATAATAGAGGGCGCCCACGACGGGGTCGGCCTGGGCCTGCGCTTCCTTAAGCATATATCCCGCGCGAGCGCCCTGGCCTTCCTCGTGGACCTGTCCGACGAGAATTGGGAGGAGGCATACGGCATCCTCCTCGGGGAACTCTCCTCCTTCGCGCCCTCGTTAGCCGACAAGCGGCGAGTCCTCGTCGCGACGAAGATGGACCTGCCGGAGGCCGCCGAGCGCCTCGAGGCTTTCCGGGCCGCGCACGCTGGCGAGGAGGTCTACGGCATCTCGGTCTTTTCCGGCCAGGGCTTGGATTCCCTGCGCGACGCCTTCCTTTCCCTCGTGCTGGAGGCCGAGGCCGCTGCCAAGGCTGCGCCGGGACGGGACGACCTTTTCGGGAGCCTCGGCCCGGAGGCCGCGGAGGAATCGGATTGAGGCTCCTCGTCCTCGGGGGCAGCTTCAACCCCGTGCACATCGGCCATCTAGCCATGGCCGAGGAGCTTCGATCGGAATTCGGCTACGACCTCGTCCTCCTCGTGCCCTCGCTCCGGCCGCCCCACAAGAACCTCACCGAGGAGGATCCGGGCGCGGAGAGCCGCCTCGAGATGCTTCGCCTGGCGGTCGACGGCGACGACTCCATGGCCATAGACGACTGCGAAATACGCCGAGGCGGCACATCCTATACGATCGATACGCTTTCCGAATTGGGCACGCGCTATCGAATCGAGGGCAAGCCCGGCCTCGTCATCGGCGACGACCTGATACCCGGCTTCCCCTCCTGGAGGAACCCCGCGGAGCTGGCGGGGGCGGCCGATATAGTCTGTGCGCGCCGCTCCAGCGCGGGCGAGCTTCCCTTGCCCTTTCCCCATCGATATGCCCACAACAGCCTGATACAGGTCTCGAGCAGTATGATCCGCGCCCGGATAGCCGCGGGCGAACCCTTCCGGCGGCTACTCGCGCCTTCGGTCTATCGACATATCGTCGAGAACGGGCTCTATGGACTGCGCTGAGCTCTCACGCGTCCTCGACTCCATCATAGAGGGAATACTCTCTCCCGAACGCGTCGCGCATTCGAGGCGGGTCGCCGAACTCTCCGCCCTGCTCTGCGCCCGCGAGGGCCTGGATCCCGAGAGGGGGAGGGTCGCGGGCCTCGCCCACGACCTTTGCAAGGAGCTCCCCAAGAAGACACAAGCCGCCCTAGGCGTCTCCTACAAGGGAGCGGAGCCCGGATCGGTCCTCATGGCGGACAAGGTAGTCCACGGCCCCGCCGCCGCCGTGCTCATGGCGAGGGACTACGCCCTCGCGGACGAGGATGTTCTCGAGGCGATCGCGGTGCATACGGTCGGCAAGCCTGGGATGAGCGACCTGGCGACAATCCTATACTGCGCGGACAAGCTCGAGCCGGGGCGCGAGAGGCTCGACTCAGCCCATCGAGAGCGTTGTCTCTCCCTGCCCCTTCGGGAGATGTTGCTCGCCGTCGTCGAGGGGGTCGTGGAGTGGATGCGGGTCCAGGGGAAAGCCGTTGCGCCGGAGACCCTAATCCTATACAGTACGCTCGTCCGCGAGGCCGATCCCCTATGAAGCGCATTACAATCGACAAGAGCACCATGCTCCTCTTCCTCATCGTCGGGATTCTCGCCACCATGCTCGTTTTCCTCTCCCTGTCGCTTCGCTCCGACGCTGTGGACCAGGCGATGAAGACCGACCGCATCCTCAACCTCGCGGTCGTGATCGAGAAGGAGGGCAAGCCCGTATCGACGGAGGTATTCTTCTTTTATCCCTCGAACGGCCGCGGGGCCCTGCTCGACCTTCCGGGCGAGACCGGGCTCATAATCAAGTCCCTGAATCGCGTCGACCGCATCGACGTGCTATACGACCGGCGAAGGCCGAGGGTATATATCGATGAGATCTCCAGCCTTCTCGACGCGAGCGTCCCCTACTGGATCGTCATGGACGAGAAGGGCCTATCATCCGCGGTAGACCTGCTCGAGGGGCTCGAGGTCTTCGTGCCGACCAGGATTAGCCTTCCCGGACCGCCGCCCGCCTCCCTGCCCTCGGGGGCCGTAGTCCTCGACGGCGACAAGACAGGGCAATTCGCCTTTTACAAGGATCCGGACGAAACGGACTCGGACACGATGGCGCGAAGGCAGAAGCTGTTCCAATCCCTCGTCCGCAGGTTGGGCGAGAAATCCTCGTGGATCACGCGCCCCGACGTCTTCACGACATTCAAGAGGAACATGCGCACCAACCTCAGCGACGACAGCCTCAAGCGGCTTTTCTCCGAGCTCGCGAGGCTCGATGCCGACCGGCTGGTGCTCCAGAGGGTTACGGGCGTCTACAGGAGCGTCGACGATAAGCGGCTCCTCTTCCCCCATTACGACGGCGAGCTCGTGCGGGACATCGTCAAGCAGACGCTCAACGCCTTGGCCAACTCGGACTCTTCGTCCCCCGCAGACAAGATCTTCACGATCGAGATCCTGAACGGCACGCCGACGAAGGGGCTCGCGAAGAAGGCGGCCGAGATATTCCAGAGCTTCGGCTACGACGTCGTTTCCGTCGACAACGCCGAGCGCGAGGATTACGATAAGACTCAGGTTCTCGATCGTTTCTCCAACGCCGACGCGGCGAAGAACATCGCGAGCGTCATCCGATGTTCGTCTACGAGCCTTCAATCCCTCGCCCAGGGAGAGGCCGCGGCGGACTTCACGATCATACTAGGAAAGGACTTCAATGGCAGGTATTGCTCCAAATAGCAGGGAGGCGGCGCTCGCGCTAGCCACCTTGCTCGCAGACCACAACGGAAGCGACGTCGCGATGCTCGACGTGGCCGTACAGGCGGGCTGGGCCGATTATTTCGTGATCGCCACGGCCACGAGCTCGGCCCACCTGCGGGGCCTCGTGCGCTTCATCGACGACGAGGCGGCGCGGCTGGGCCTCGCGAGGCTCGGGAGGAGGGCCAACCTCGCGGACGACGACGAATGGCTCCTCGTCGACTTCGGGGATATCGTCGTCCACGTCATGACCGAGAGCGCCAGGGGCTTCTACGAGCTCGAGAAGCTATGGTTCCAGTCCGACGCGGTGAGAGTGGCACCTACGGGCGCGCCGAAGGCCTAGGGGCCGGGCAATATAAAGGCCGCCCCTCGGCGGCCTTTTGGATTCGAGGAGGGCGCCGCCCTCACTCGTCGAAATCGTCGTAGTCGATATCGTCCTCGTAGTCGAAATCCTCTTCCTCTTCCTCGGATTCCCCATCCTCGAAATCGTCCGTGGACTCCTCGTCGTCGTCGAAGTCCTCGTCGTCGTCGAAGTCCTCGTCCGCATCGTCGAAGCCGTCTTCCTCGACATCGTCGAACTCCTCTTCCTCCTCGAAATCGTCGTCCTCGTAGTCCTCGTAACTGTCGTCGAAGAGGAGTCCGGCCGATCGGGCCGGATCGATGTAGGGAAAATCGGAAACGGCTGAGAGCGCGAGATCGGGAGCTTCGTCCATCGCGGGTTCGCCGTTGGTGGGGATCATGACTCATTCCTCCCTGCGATATGCTGGCGCCTCGAATCGAAAAAGGCCGCCATTGGATAGACGCGACCTCATCGCAACGCGTCCCATGCCAAACGAAAATCTAAAAGAGTATCCGCCGGTCTGTCAACTACGATCGTACAAATAATAAAGCCTCGGGTACCTTTGTTTGGCCCGATTCACCCAGGGTTTGACAAGCCTGAGCAGATATGTATAATATCAGCCTCAAATGGCGGCGAGTGTCCGCATACAGGCAGCGGCTAAGATAAACCTGCATCTCAGGGTCTACGATCGTCGCGAGGACGGTTTTCACGACATCCTGAGCCTCTTCCAAGCCGTTTCTCTCGCGGATTCCATCGTCATACGTTCTTTGAAAGAGTCAGATACCATAGAGATCGACGGCGAATTCGACTGTCCTGCCCGAGAAACTACGGTGTACAAGGCCGTGCAGGCCTACCGGAATGCCACGGGGATCAGGACTGGCTTGGCGCTATCGGTCGCCAAGCGCATTCCCGCCGGCGCCGGCCTAGGCGGTGGCTCCAGCGACGCGGCGGCCGTCCTACTCGGGCTCGAGGGCCTCCTGCGGGGCGGCGTAAGCGAGGCGGAGACGCTCAGGCTCGGAGCCTCCATAGGGAGCGATGTGCCCTTTTTCCTTTCCGCGGCTGCCGCGATCGTGTCGGGCCGGGGCGAAAAGGTAGAAGCCATCGAGGCCCGAGGCGATTTTCGGCTGATCATAGCCTTCCCCGGCTTTTCCGTGTCGACGGCTGCCGCCTACTCGATCTTGGATCGACAACGGCGCGATCGAGGCGAAATCGCCGATCCGAGTCCGAGCGAGCTGGCGAAAGCATACGACCGCGATATAGGACTGTGGCCCTTCGCCAATTCCTTCGAGGGCGTGATCGGGGCCAAGCATCCGGCGATACCGGAGGCGAAGGGTATTTTACTAGGAGCCGGCGCCTCCTTCGCCGCGATGAGCGGCTCCGGAAGTTCGGTATTCGGCGTGTTCGAGGGAGGGACAGGGCAGGACGAAGCTAAAGGCCGCCTCGAGGCCTTGGGCTGCAGGGTCTACGCCGCGGCACCGCTTGCGCGTTGCATGGCACTGGATTAGAATCACGTAAACATCTTCCGCGCGCGTGCAAGGAGAGTCGGAGCCATGGAGATCACGGATATCCGCATCCGAAGGGTCACTACCGAAGGCAAGCTCAAGGCGTACGTGACGGTGACCTTCGACGACTGCTTCGTCGTTCATAACGTCAAGATCATCGAAGGCAAGAGCGGCGTCTTTATCGCCATGCCGAGCCGGAAGACGAGAAACGGGGAGTACAAAGACATAGCGCATCCAATTCATCCCGATTTCCGAAGCCGTCTCCAGGATCGCATACTCGAGGCTTACGAGACCGCACCGCTGGCGGACGCGACCGCAGCCGACTTCGACTGATATCGGTAATTCCAGTACTGATCGATCGTACTGGGACGTCGGCAAGCGGTAAGCCATCGGACTTTGGCTCCGACATTCGCAGGTTCGAATCCTGCCGTCCCAATACTCGCGCATAAACGAGATTTTCAAGGAGACTTTAGCATGAACCAGTCCGTAATCAAGGCAACCCCGCGCGCCCAGACAACCAAGGGCGAGCTGAACCAGCTCCGTGCCAAGGGCCAAATCCCCGCGGTCATCTACGGCGGAGGCGATGCCGCTACCCACGTATTCCTCGATGAGAAGGAATTCCTCAAGGTGGCTGCCGGGATCTCCGAATCGACCATCCTCGGGATCGAGATAGGCGGCGTGAAGAAGCGAGCCTTCGTGAAGGCTCGCCAGAGGAACAGCATCACCACTAAGATCATCCACGTCGACTTCCTGGAAGTCGTATCCGGCCGCTTGCTCCACGCCCGCGTGCCCCTGCGCCTCGTCGGCATTCCGGTCGGCGTCCGGGAGGGCGGCGTCCTCGAGAACCCTGCGCACGAGATCGAGGTCGAGTGCGATCCCGACAACCTGCCCGAAGGCATCGACGTGGACGTCTCCGAGCTCCACGCCAACCACTCTATCCACGTCCGCGAGCTCAAGATCGGCGGGAAGATCAAGGTGCTCTCCAGCCCCGAGCTGGTCGTCGCGCTCGTCAAGTTCATAAAGGAAGAGGTCGTCGAGGCTCCTGTCGTCGCGGCCGCTCCCGTGGAGGGCGCTGCTCCCGTCGCCGGAGCTCCCGGAGCTCCTGGTGCTCCCGGCGCCGCCGCTCCCGCCGCCGGCGCTACCGCGGCAACCGCCGCTCCCGCCAAGAAGGAAGACAAGAAGTGATGATCCGCCGGGGGGCAGTCTTCTCCCGGTACCGAACGAAGGGGGCCGCGAGGCCCTCTTTTTTATTGGTATGGGCAGAGCGCGCTGCGGCGTAGAAGCCGCCCTGCTCGAGTTCCTCTCGGGCAGGGGCCTTCGTTTCGGCGACGCCGTCGGTGTCGCATATTCCGGAGGCCCTGATTCCGCCGCCCTGCTGGCCGCTCTCTCGTCGATCGGCTGGCGAAGTCCCATAGCCGTCCATGTCGATCACGGCATCCGTGGCCGCGAGGAGCTGGACGGGGAGCTCGCGATAATCAAGAAGGTCTGCCTATCGCTGGGCGCGCGGCTCCTGGTCGCGCGAGTGAGGCCGGGCGCCGTGCTCGAGCGGGCGAGGGCGAGCGGCGAAGGCCTGGAGTCGGCGGCCAGGCGCTATCGTTACGCGGCGTTCCGCGAGGCCATGAGGAGGAGCGGGACGACCGCCCTTCTCCTCGCCCACACAATGGACGACCAAATAGAGACCCTCCTGATGCGAATGTTCGCGGGCTCCGGCGCCGGAGGCATGAAGGGCATCCCCGAGGCTAGGGGGCCCTTCATGCGCCCCTTCCTCGGAATCGAGAAGGCGGCCCTGCTTTCCTACCTGGACGTCCGCGGGATTGCCTACTCGTCGGATTCGACCAACGTGTCGGGCGATTTCCTCAGGAACAAGGTTCGCCGAACCCTCGTGCCGGCCCTGGACTTGAGCTTCCCCGGTTGGAGGAAGGGCCTGGCCTCTACCGCCGCCAAGGCCGCCCTCGACGAGGCCGCGCTCTCGGCGGCAGCCGACGCTCTGCCCTTTTCTCCGTCCCCGCTCGCCCCGAACGAATATTCGCTTTCCGCCGAAGAGCTCCTCAAAGCGCCCGAATCGGTCGCCCTGAGATCCCTCGTGCGGGCCTCGGGGAAGCTCCTGGGCAGTGAGCGCTTCCCCTTCCGGGCGGCCCTGGCGGCTCTTTCGGCGCTTCGCGGGGGAGAGGGCTCGCGCTATCGAGGGGCCGGCCTGGAACTCTCGATCGAGGGAGGCAGCGTCGCGCTGCGTCGATCGTCCGCCTTTCCCGAGCGCGGCGGCCTTGATTTTCCTAAGGTAGGCGGCTATTTTGTACTTATTGACCGACCCCGCCGGGTTCGCGTGGGCTCCCTCGTAGTGAGGGCCGCGTGGGCCGCGGGCGGAAACAGCGGGATCCGCTCCGACGCTTTCCGATTCCCCCTCGTCGTCAGATCGCGACGGCCAGGCGATTCTATCGCCCTGGAGCAAGGGAACAAGAGGCTAGACGCTCTCTTCTCTGAGTGGGCCTTGCCGGAGAGAGCGCGAAGGGCGGTTCCAGTCGTCGAGGATCGCGACGGCATCGTCGCGGTGCTGGGCGCGGGGTCCGGAGGCAAGGATAGGTATCGCGCGAGAGCTCCTTCGGGAGAATGCGGGCGCAACCTCTCGATTATCGTGAAAGGAGCCTGAGGCCCGATGGATTTCGACGACCAGAACCCGCCCCCGCAGCGCAAGAACGGACAGGGTCCCGATGGACCGGCGCGAGGAAGCAAGGCGGCGCTCGCCTTGTTCCTTTCGCTGGGAGTGCTGTTTTCCGCCCTGTTCCTGTTCAACGACCGTGGGGTCGCGAACGAAATAACCTATTCGTCCTTCCTCAACAGCCTGGAGCAGGGCGAGGTAGACTCGGTCAAGATACTCGACCAAGCCGAAATCCAAGGGACGCTCAAGGGCAAGACGGGCGCTCAGGCTATCTTCAAGACCATGATCCCCTACGCCGATCCCGGTCTCCTCGACAAGCTCCGAGCCAAGGAAGTGAAGGTCTCGGGCGGGATCAAGGGCGCGAGCCCCTGGCAGATCATCATCGAATTCGCGCCATGGCTCTTCGGCTTCTTCATCGTCTGGCTCATGCTCAGGCAGGTCCAGGGCAATAACAAGGCCTTCAGCTTCGGCAAGAGCAGGGCCAAGCGCTACATCGAGCCGGCGAAGAAGACCACCTTCGCGGACGTCGCCGGGCAGAAGGAAGCCAAGTACGAGCTCCTGGAGGTCGTCGACTACCTGAAGAACCCCCAAAAATTCGTCAAGATGGGCGCCCGGATCCCGAAAGGCGCCCTCTTGGTCGGAATGCCCGGGACGGGAAAGACCCTGCTCGCGAAGGCCGTGGCGGGAGAGGCCAACGTGCCCTTCTTCCACATGTCGGGGTCCGACTTCGTTGAGATGTTCGTGGGCGTCGGCGCGAGCCGGGTGCGCGACCTCTTCGAGCAGGGCAGGCGCAGCGCGCCCTGCATCATCTTCATCGACGAGCTCGACGCCGTCGGGCGAACGAGGGGCGCCGGCTACGGCGGAGGGCATGACGAACGGGAGCAGACCCTCAACCAGATGCTCGTCGAGATGGACGGCTTCGACACCAAGGACGGGGTCATAATACTGGCCGCCACCAACCGGCCTGACGTGCTCGACCCGGCCCTGCTCAGGCCCGGTCGATTCGACCGGCAGGTCGTCGTCGCGATGCCCGACGTCCAGGAGCGCCAGGACATCCTCGCCATCCATATGAAGAGGATTCCGGTCGATGCCGACGTGGACGTCTCGCGCCTAGCCCGGGCGACTCCGGGAACCTCAGGCGCGGACCTGGCCAACCTGGTCAACGAGGCGGCGCTATTCGCCATTCGCAAGGAGAAGGCCACGGTTTTCATGGACGACTTCGAGGATGCCCGGGACAAGCTCCTCATGGGAGTGGCGCGTCATAGCCTGGTCATCACCGACGACGAGAAGCGGGCGACGGCGGTGCACGAGGCCGGCCACGCCCTCCTGCATTACCATCTCGCCCATTCGGACCCGCTGCACAAAGTCACCGTCGTGCCCCGCGGTAGGGCACTCGGATTGTCGATCTCCCTCCCGGAAAAAGACGTCTATTCGCGCGCTCGGTCCTGGCTCGACGACAGGATCGCGATCATGTACGGCGGGTTCGCCGCCGAGAGGCTAGTATACGGCGAGACCACGACCGGCACCGCGCAGGACATCCGGCAAGCCACCGACTTCGCGAGGAAGATGGTCTGCGAGTGGGGCATGGCCGACCAAATGGGGCCCGTCGCCTACGGCCAGGAGGATGAGCCCATCTTCATCGGCAAGGAGATAGCCCAGCACAAGGACTACTCCGAGAACACAGCCATGCGCATCGACGAGGCCATCAAGAAAATACTCGAGTCGGCCCTAGCCCGCGTGACGGCGATCCTGACGGAGCATCGCGACCAGCTCGAGAAGCTCGCCGACGCCCTAGTGATGCGCGAAACCCTCGAGGATTCCGAGGTTCGCCTACTCCTCGGCTTCCCGCCCAGAGAGCGGAGGGCGTAGAAGTGGCGGCCGGGCGCCTGGCAGCCCTCGCGGCGGCGATCGTCTTGGGCCTGGCCCCGGGATTGAGCCCGGCTTCCGCGCAGGCCGGGCGCGCTGGCGACGGCGTCGGCCCGGCTGTCGCCAGGGCGCTGCTCGCCGAGGCGCGCCAGGCCGCAGGCCTCGGCGATTGGGCGCGCGCCTCCGCCTTCCTGGCCGAGGCCTCCGATCGGGACCCGGGAGATGCGGACGTGCTGTACTTGGCTTCCCTCGCCTCCGTTAAGGGAGGCCGCCCTCTCGGGGAGGCTCTCGGAAACCTGAACGCTGCCCTCGCCGCCGATAGGTTCTCCTATTACTCGAGGCGAGACGCGCTCATCCTAAAGGCCGAGCTCCTCGTCCGCGAGAGGCGTTGGAAGGAAGCGCTGGGAGCCCTTGATCCTATCGGGGCGGACGCCTCGGCCGATCCGTCCTATCGCCTCATGCGCGCGCGCGCCTTCGCCGGGCTCGGGGACTCGAGGTCCTTCGACGCCGAGATGACCATCGCCCTGCGACGCTTTCCGGAGGATCCCGCTTTTCCCCGCCTCTTCCTCGCGCGGGCGGGGAGGCTGCCCTCCTCCTCAGAGGCGCGCGGGCTGGCCGATGTCATCCTCGGCCGGCTAGCGAGATACGCGCAGGCCGACCCCGAGCTGACGGTCCTTGCCGCGCCCTTTATGCGCGAAGTCGAGGCTAGACGGGACGCGGTGCTGGCGTTCAGGGCCTCGGGAGGCACGAGCGCCGCCGCCACGCTGCGGGCGCTCGAATACGGGATAATCGACGAGGCGAAGGCCTCGTCCGAGCTCCTGGCCGGCTCGAAGCCCCTCCTGCTTTCGGATCTCGCCTCTCTGCTCGCGCTGGCGGGCAGCCCGGCGGGGCGGGCTGCGGTGCATTCCGCCCTCGCCTCCTGGTCGGGAAGGGTGGATTTCGATTCCGATGGTGACGGCATCCCCGAAGGATCCTTCACGATCGAGAAAACGCTCGTGACCGGCTGGGAATTCAATCCGGCGCAGGACGGCGCCATGGGATCGAGCGCCGCTTTCTCGGATGGCATCCCGACCACCGAGACCCTGGAGCTCGGCGGGCTCGAGACGGTGGTGTCCTTCTCGGCCTATCCCGCGGTATCCAGCGTTGCCTTCGCGGAGAAGGGCGAGCGCCGTATCTACTCGTTCAATCCCGAGGCGCTTTCCTTCTCGCCGCTGTCGATGCGCGTCTTTTCGGGCTCCGGCGCGACGAGCATACTCTTCCCCAGTCCCGACCCTAGCCCCGTTCCGAGCGAGCGCGCCTGCGCCGCGGCGGCGCTGAGCGTTACCGTCGAGTCCGGAGGATCCAGGTCGGTGACCCTCCTCGACGCGGGCCTGCCCGTCTCGGGAGCCTCGTACGAGGGCGACAGGCTCGTCTCTACGACGGCCTATTCGAGGGGCAGCCCCGCGCTCGAAAGGATCGACGCGGACGGCGACGGCCGTTTCGAGACCGAGCGCGGCTATTCCGCCGGTCCGGACGGTCTCGCGAGGCCCTCCTGGCTGCGCGTCGACGCTGACGGCGACGGCGTTTTCGAGTACCGCGAGCAGCTCGCGTACCCGTTCCGAAAGGAATGGGACTACGACGGCAACGGGAGCGTCGACGCCGTCCAGCTGCAGCTCGCGGATGGCTCCATCGAGCAGCAATTCTCGTCCCGCCTGGACGGCAGGCTCGACGAGACGGTGATAGTGAAGTCGGGCAAGCTCGCGTCGCTCTCCAGGGACGGCGTCTCGCTCGCCCTTATCCCGGATTCCAATCCCGCCTTGACCTGGATCGGCAAGAAGATTTTCGACGTGGGCGGTAACCTTCCGGCGGGCGAGGGCATTTTCTGGTCGATGGGCAAACGTTATCGGCTCACGCGAATAGGCGAGCTCGCCTTCGCGGAGCTCGTGCCATGAGGGCTAGGGCGCTTCTCATCGCCGCTGCGGCTATCGTTTTACTATCCGCCTGCGCGACAGCTCCGCCCAAGGACTCGGTCGAATCCGCCCCCCCTTATTCCAAGCTGAAGCTCGAGGAACTGCAAAAGCTCTCCCGGAGCGACGCCTCGCGGGCCCTCGAGGCAATAGCCTCGATACTCGGCGAGGATGACTCGCTTCGTCCCGCCGGCGGCCCTACCGGCGCCGAGCTCCGGTCCCTCGCAGCGGAGGCGGAGTCGACGGTCGAGTCGGAGTACCGATCAGCCCTGGATGCCAAGGACTATCCCGTCGCCCTCGCTCGCCTGGACAGTCTCAAGGCCCTCGGCGAGGAGGAGGGGCTTGCGGCCCTCCTCGGCCCGGGCGCCCGCGCGGAAGCCAATGCCTGGGTGGAGATGAGGGCTTTCATCCTGATCGAGGAGGCCGAGGCTTTCTTCGCCAAGGGCCTGGCGACCCCTGCCTTACTCGTCTACCTGTCGGCCCTCGGCCCCTCGTCGCCGCCAGCCGAGCTCTCGCTCTGGGCGGGCAGGGCTCTCGCCGCGCGCGACCGAAGATCCTTGGGCATACTCTGCCGCGAGCTGTCCTCCCGCGGGCTGTCCCAGCCCGCGGGAGCCGAGAGCTTCCTCGCCTCGCGAGATTCGATGGCCACCATGCGATCGGGCGTGGTTACGATCCGGGTCGACCGCGGGATCAAGATCGAGCAGGGCCTGGGAACGCCGGACCGCGTGCTCGGCACGGGCTTCTATATCGATCGGGCGGGGTACGTACTGACAAATTACCACGTGATCGCCAGCGAGGTCGATCCCGAGTACGAGGGCTATTCCCACCTGTCCATCAAGCCCGAGGGCGCGCCCGAGGAGAGGATTGGGGCGAAGGTCATCGGATACGATCGCCTCCTCGATCTCGCCCTCATCAAAGCGGACACCGTGCCCGATTACGTCTTCTCCCTGTCCGACGGAACCGACCTCCTGCCCGGCCAGAAGATATTCGCGATAGGCTCGCCGGCGGGGCTCGAGGATACGGTTACCTCCGGCATCGTGAGCGCGGTCGGGCGAAGGATCCTCCAGACGGGGAACGCGATGCAGGTGGACGCCGCCCTGAACCCCGGCAATTCCGGTGGCCCTCTGCTGGACGAGGCGGGGGCCGCCGTCGGGGTGGTGTTCGCGGGGATGCCGCAATTCCAGAGCCTGAACTTCGCGATTCCCTGTTTTTGGGTCATCAAGGTGCTGCCCGAGCTTTTCGATGGCGGGGAGATCCGCAGGGCCTGGCTGGGCTTATCCCTTGCCGCGAAGGAGGCCGGCCCTCCGCTGGACGGCATCGAGATAACCTATCGCCATCCCGCCGCGGCGGCTGGGGTAGAGGAGGGCGATCGCCTGCTGGAAATCGACGGCCAAAAGCCGAAGGATGCGGCCTCGGCCCAGGCGATGCTGCTTTTGCGCCGCCCCGGCAGCCTGGTCCGGCTGCGATTGGGGAACGGCGGCAAGGAACGCATGGAGCTGCGATACCTTGCGGAACGGCCCTTTTCGCCCCTGGATTCCGCGATCAGGCTCGACAGGCAGGACAGGCTTTTCCCCGCCCTGTTCGGGATGTCCCTTACCCCCCTTCCTGGGAATCTGTTCGAAACCTCCAACTTCAGCGTAGCCAAGGTATGGCCGGGCACGATCGCGGACGAGTCGGGCCTCTCCGAGAACGACCCGATTTCCATAAAGCGTTTTTACGTGGACCATGAGCAGCGGGCCGCGCTCATCCAAATCTACGTAAAGAAGCGCAAGGCCGGCTTCCTGGAGAGCATAATCCAGATCCCGGCGAGCCTCGAAACCCCCGATTTCATCTAGCTCCCCGATTCTCCCGGCACAGCCTCGCGCCTATACGGATCGAGGCGCCTTGCATTTTTATTTCCGCGATCTATAGTAAAGAAACCAGGAGCCAACAGATGCAAGCCGGCCAATCGCCTAAGATAGTGAACCTCCATGGATCGCTGACCGTGGACCGAGCGGCTGCCCTCATGGGCGAGATATCCGAGGCCCTCAAGGGAGGCGAGAACGTCCTTCTCAGCATTTCCCTCGTCGAGGACCTCGATTTAGCCTGCCTCCAGGTGTTCTACGCAGCCAAAGCCGAGGCGCGGGCGGCGGGGAAGGAGCTGCACTTCCTCGGCTCCGTGCCGATGAGGATCTCCAAGCGGCTCGTCGCCTGCGGCTTCCTGCATGGCGTATCCGAGCATGCCGAGGATTTCGAATCGGCGCTCGTCGGGTTCTAGGGGGGGGATCGATGGCGTTATCGATAGATAAATTCAAATCGACGTTTCGCGAGGAAGCCTTCGAGCTTCTCGGCCATCTCGAGGACGACTTGCTGGAGCTGGAATCTCAGCCCAAGAACGGCGAGCTCATCAACTCCGCCTTCCGGGCCATCCACACGGTCAAGGGATCGGCCGCGATGTTCGGTTACGACGCGGTATCCAAATTTGCCCACGAGATGGAGACCGCCCTCGACCTTTGCCGCAACGGGACCCTGTCGATCACCAAGGATTTCATCGGCCTCGCTCTCAAGGGCCGGGACCAGCTTCGCCAGCTCATGGAATTCGAGGAAGGCGTCCCGACGGAGATAGCCAAGGAAAGCGAGTTGCTGCTGCGCCGTTTCGTGGAATTCTCCAAGAGGGGCCAATCTCCCGGCGCGCCCTCCCATGCGGATATCCAAGGCGCCGGGCCCGTCGATCCCGGGAATTCCTCGCCCAGGAACGCGGAAGCCAAGACCTACCGCATCACCTTCAAGCCGTCGAAGGGGATATTCAAGAATGGCACGAGGGTCCTCAACCTAGTCGAGGAGCTGGCGGCGCTCGGAAGGGCGGACGTCTTCCCCCACATGGAGGACGTGCCCCCTCTCGGCGCCCTGGATCCCGAATCCTGCTACGCCTGGTGGGAGGTATTGCTCTCGGGACCGATCGACGAAAACTCGATACGGGATATCTTCATTTTCGTCGAGGACCAGGCGGACCTTCGCGTAGAGCAGGTCAAGGAAGAGGCGGACGGATCCTCGAAGAGACTTGGCGATATTCTGGTCGACCGCGGAGCCGTCTCGCCGGGCGCGCTGCGCGAGGCCCTCGGCTCGCAAAAGAAGCTCGGCGAGGTCCTCATCGAGAAGAATCTCGTATCCACGCCGCAGGTGGAGTCAGCCCTCGTCGAGCAGGAGCACTTGAAGAAGGGCCAGGAGCGCGTCGAGGCCGCCGCAGGCTCCATACGCGTCGCGAGCGACAAGCTGGACGCGCTCGTCGACCTGGTGGGCGAGCTCGTCACGCTGCAGGCCAGGCTCGCCCAAACCTCGCTCGACCTTCGCGACGTCTCCCTCTCCTCGGTATCCGAGCAATTCGAGCGCCTCATCTCCCAGCTTCGCGATAATACTATGAGCATCCGGATGCTGCCGATCGGGAGCACCTTCAATAAGTTCAGGCGCGTGGTACGCGACCTCTCCCTCGAACTCGGCAAGGAGGCGGAGCTCGCGACGGAAGGGGCGGATACGGAGCTCGACAAGACCGTCATCGAGAGGCTCGGCGACCCGCTCGTCCATATCATCCGCAACTCGGTCGACCACGGCATCGAGATGCCCGAGGTGCGCGATCTCGCCGGCAAGCCGAAGGCGGGTGTAATCAAGCTCTCGGCTCGCCATTCCGGCGCGTACGTGCTCATACAGGTTTCCGACGACGGCAAGGGCCTGGACCGAGAGGCTATCCGCTCCAAGGCCATCGAGCGGGGGCTCATACTCCCGAGCATGGAAATCGCCGACCAGGAGCTCTACCAGCTAATCTTCGAACCCGGTTTCTCCACGGCCAAGAAAGTCACCACGGTATCCGGCCGCGGCGTAGGCATGGATGTCGTGAAGAGGGAGATAGACGCCCTCGGCGGAAGCGCACAGCTGTCGACCGTTCCGGGAGCTGGCATGACGGTTACGCTCAAGATTCCACTCACCCTCGCCATCATCGACGGTTTGCTCATCCGCATCGGCGGCGAATTCTTCGTCGTGCCGCTCTCCGCCGTGGACGGCTGCATAGAGATACGCCGCGACGATCTCGCGGCCTTGGGCGAGAAGCGCATCATCAGCTACCGGGACGAGCTGGTTCCCTTCGTGAGCCTCAGGGGCTTCTACGAATTCGCGGCGGAGGGCGAGGGGGAGCCGGAGATAGAGCAGATGGTGATCGTCTCGGCCCAGGATTACCGGATCGGCCTCGTCGTCGATCAGGTGATCGGCGATTACCAGACCGTCATCAAGCCGCTCGGGCGCATGTACCGCGATGTAGACGGGGTTTCGGGCGCGACGATCCTGGGGGACGGCACGGTCGCCCTCGTCCTCGACGTCAATCGCCTCGCCCTCGTCGTCCAGCGGGAGAGCGTGAGGTAGGGCATGGAAAGCCGAAACGAGGCGGGTGCGCCCGCCACCTCGGGACCAGTCGTCCTCTCGGACCCCGATTTCCACCGGCTGGCCGGATTCATCGAGGGCGAGCTGGGGATCAGGATGCCCTATACGAAGCGGATCATGCTGGAGTCCCGGCTCCAGAAGAGGCTGCGGCGCTTCGGCTTCGATTCCTATACGAAATACGTCGATTTCGTCTTCTCGAAGGAGGGTCGCGAGTCGGAGCTCATCAACATGATCGACGCCGTGACCACGAACAAGACGGATTTCTTCCGCGAGGCCGACCACTTCGATTTCCTCGTCGGGAGGATACTTCCCGCCGCGGAGGCGAAGGACGGGGCGGGAATAGCCCGGCCTTTTTCGGTATGGTCCGCGGGATGCTCTACCGGGGAGGAGCCGTATACCATCGCGATGGTCCTCGAGGAGAGGAAGGCCGTCGACCCGCGCTTCTCGTACCACATCTTCGCGAGCGACCTCTCGACGCAGGTGCTCGACAAGGCGAGGGAAGCCGTGTACGAGGAGGAGAAGGCCGCGGTCGTCCCCCTGAGCTTCAAGAAGAAGTACATGCTCCGGAGCAAGGACAAGGACAAGAGCCTCGTCCGGATGAAAGGCGAGATCCGCGCCAAGGTCAGATTCGACCGCATCAACTTCATGGACGAGCGATACCCGGTAAGCGAGGCCTTCGACGTCGTGTTCTGCAGGAACGTCATCATCTATTTCGATCGGCAGGTCCAGGAGTCGATCCTGCGCAAGCTCTGCGCGCACATCCGCCCCGGAGGCTGGCTCATCCTGGGGCATTCGGAGACCTTGACGGGCATGGAGATGCCGCTCAAGGGTATCGCTCCCACTATCTATGAAAGGCTATGAGGGAGGAGGCTCGATGGGAAGCGTCATCAGGGTGATGATCGTCGACGACTCCGCCGTCGTCAGGCAGACCCTCAAGGAAGTGCTCGAGTCCGAGCCCGATATCGAGGTGATGGCGGTCGCGGCGGACCCGATCTTCGCCCTCAAGCGAATGGAGACGGAGATGCCCGACGTCATCATCACCGACGTCGAGATGCCGAGGATGGACGGCCTGACCTTCCTTAAGGCCATCATGGAGAAGAATCCCCTCCCGGTAGTCGTCTGCTCGAGCAAGACGGAGGACGGGTCCGGCAACGCCATCCGCGCGCTGGAGTACGGGGCCGTCGAGATCATCCAGAAGCCCAAGCTGGGCACCAAGCAATTCCTTGAGGAATCCAAGATGCGGATCTGCGACGCCGTGAGGGCGGCCGACATGAGCCGTGGCAAGCTGAGCAAGCTCAAGGCCCGCCCGGCGGCTTCCGAGGTGGCGCCCAAGCTCACGGCCGATGTCATGCTCCCCAAGCCCGACAGGAGCATCGTCGAGACGACCGAAAAAGTCGTGATCGTCGGCGCTTCCACGGGAGGAACCGAAGCCCTCAGGGAATTCCTGGAGGCCTTCCCGGAGGACGCTCCGGGCATCGTCATCGTCCAGCACATGCCGGAGCACTTCACCGCCGCCTTCGCCAAGCGGCTGGACGGGCTTTGCAGGATCAACGTCAAGGAAGCCGAGGACAACGACACCGTCATACGCGGCCGCGCCCTCATCGCGCCGGGGAACAAGCACACCCTACTCAAGCGCTCGGGCGCGAGGTACTATGTAGATGTGAAGGAAGGCCCCCTCGTATGCCGTCACCGGCCGAGCGTGGACGTGCTCTTCAGGTCGGCGGCGCGGTACGCCGGGAAGAACGCGATCGGCGTCATCATGACGGGTATGGGAGACGACGGTTCCCGGGGGATGCGAGAGATGCACGACGGGGGCGCTTATACGATCGCCCAAGACGAGGCGTCCTGCGTCGTCTTCGGGATGCCCAACGAAGCGATCAAGCTGGGCGGCGTCGACCTGGTCCTAAGCCTCGGGTCGATCGCCCAGGAAGTCCAGCGCAGGACGAGATGACGAGCGGGATGACTGGCGACGCGGGATGCGCGACGCCTATGCCATAAGGAGAGAGACATGCCAAAGAAGATACTTATCGTAGACGATTCCGCCGCGATTCGGCAGAGCATCTCCTTCATCCTGACCCAGGAGGGCTACGAGACCATCGAGGCGACCGACGGACTCGAGGCGCTCACGATGCTCGGCTCGATCGAAGCCTTGGATCTTATAATCACGGACGTCAACATGCCGAACCTCGACGGCATCGGCTTCATCCGCAAGGCGAGGGAACTGGCGAAGTTCAAGTTCACGCCGATCCTCGTCCTCACCACCGAGTCCCAGGGTTCCAAGATGAACGAGGGCAAGGAGGCCGGCGCCACCGGATGGATCGTTAAGCCCTTCAACTCGGATAAGCTGCTCGGGATCGTCAAGAAAGTAGCCGAGTGAGAGGGGCGGTATGAACGGCGAATCGACGGGAAGGTACCTCGCCTTCGATCTCGGGGGACAATGCTTCGCCGTAGACGTATCCAGGGTCGAAGTGGTGCTTGAAACCGTGCCTATCACGCGCGTGCCCAAGGCGCCTGCGCACCTCCGAGGCGTCATCAACTATCGCGGGGCCGTCATCCCCGTGGCCGACCTGCTGGTCCGCTTCGGGGAGGAGCGGACCGCGCTGGGCGCGCTCACCAGGATAATCGTCCTCCAGGTCCGGTACGGCCAGGAAGACATAACGATCGGCATGCTCGCCGACACTGTGCGCGAAGTGATTGACCTGGATCCGGCGCGAGTCGAGCGGCCGCCGCAGGTGGGGGCGCGAATCTCCGATACCCTGATAAAGGGCATCGGAGAGAGCGGAGGCGAGTTCATAATCGTGCTCGACATCGACGAAGCGTTCAAGGCCGAGGCCTCGGCGGTAGAGCGGGGGACGGAACAGCGGTGACGGGCCGCGACATACTCATCGTCGAGGACGAGAATATCGTCGCCCTGGACATGCGCATGCGGCTGGAGTCCATGGGCTACCGCGTCGTGGACGTCGTGGACTCGGGGAGCATGGCCGTCGAGCGCGCGGCTTCGCTCGCGCCCGACCTGGTCTTGATGGACATCAAGCTCAAGGGCGACCAGGACGGGATAGACGCGGCGGGGCTGCTGCGGGAGCGCACCGAGGTCCCGGTCATCTTCGTCACCGCTTTCACCGACGAGCGCACGCTCGAGCGGGCGAAGCGGGCGAGCCCCTACGGCTACATCATCAAGCCCTTCCATGAGCGCGAGCTCAGGATCGCGATCGAGCTGGCCCTCTATAAGCACCAATACGAGCTGTCCATCCGCCGGGCCAGGGACGCGGCGGAGGAATCGAACCGGATCAAGGGCGAATTCCTGGCTAATATGAGCCACGAGCTCAAGACGCCGCTCAATAGCGTGATCGGCTTCACCGAGCTGGCCCTATCCGCGGCGAAGGAAACCGAGCAGAGGGATCATCTCGCCATGGCCCTCTCGTCGGCCAAGTCCCTGCTCACGCTCATCAACTCGATCCTGGATTTCGCGCGCATGGAAGCCGGCAAGCTCTCTGCGATGGCCGTGCCCTTCTCGCTCGACGAGGTGCTCGGGGAATGCACGGACGTGCTCGCGATGAGCGCCTTCGCGAAGGGGCTCGACGTCTCCCTCCGACGCGACCCAGCTATTCCCGATTCCATCGTGGGCGACAGCTCGCTCCTGAAGCATATCCTGCTCAACCTCCTGGACAACGCGGTGAAATTCACCGATCGCGGGCGCGTCCGGCTTTCGGCGACGCTCCACGAGCGCCCGCCCTACGAGGGTTGCGGGCCGACGATCGCGTTCGAGGTCGCCGATACCGGCATCGGCATGCCTCCGGACAGGATCGGCCAGGCCTTCACCCGTTTCACCCAGCTCGACCCTTCCAAGACTCGCAGGGCCGGCGGGACCGGGCTCGGCCTCGCGATCGTATCCAAGTCCGTGGAGCTGATGAACGGGAGCCTCGCCGTCGACAGCGACGAGGGCAAGGGCACGACCGTTTCCCTTCGCCTCTCCTTCGATCTCGGCTCGGACGATCGCCCGGAGAGGAACGCCGCGGATGGCTGGGCCGGGACTCGAGCCGCCTTGGCCGGTTTCGACGACGAAGCCTACGCCAATGCCGCCCTCGTCCTGGAGCGACTGGGTATGACGGGGGAGCGCCTCTCGGGAATCGACGAGGCCGCGGCCTTGGACGCCGAGCTCGTGATCGCCGACGAGCGCGCCATCGCAGGCCTGAACGCGCGCTCTCTCTCGGATTTCGAGTCGCGCTTGATCGTAGGGACGAGATTCGGCGGCGGGGTCCGCTCGAGGCTCGAGGACGAAGGCAATATCGCCTTCACCTACCTTCCGCTGCGCGCCGAAGGCCTGCGCGCGGCGTTGGCCGCCTTGCCGCCGAAGCGCCAACCGAGGAGCAAGAAGGCGAGGAAGGCCGCGGAATCCTCGAGCGCGGCCATCGCGGAGGCCCGCCAGCCCGCGACAGAGGCATCGGATGCGTCATCCGCCTCCTTCCTGCTGAGGGCGGCGGACAACCTGGAGGCCGCGGCCGCGGGATCCTTCGCGGCGGCCGAGCGCGAGGCCAAGGACGCTCAGGTCGAGCTCGCCGCGTCCGGCGATATGGCCGGATCGAGGATCGCCTTCTCCGCCCTCCTCCACGCGAGGAAGGGAGATGCGGCAGGCCTAAGGGAAGCGATCGCGAGAATGCGCGCCAACGCGAGCGGCATAGCCGCCTCGAGCGGAGAAAGAGGGGTCCCATGAAAATGCTCGTGGTCGAGGATGACTTCGGCAGCCGCCGGATGATGCAGAAGCTGCTCGAGCCCTACGGGGACGTCGACGTGGTCGTGGACGGCGAGGAGGCGGTCGAGGCCTTTAAAATGGCCTGGGAGGAATCCGCGCCCTACGAGATAGTGTTCATGGACATCATGATGCCCAAGATGGACGGGCACGAGGCGCTGAAGCGGCTGCGCGAGCTCGAGCGCGAGATGGGGGTCAAGCCGGCGAACGAGGCGAAGGTGATAATGACCTCGGTGCTCGAGGATCCCAAGAACGTAATCGAGGCGTATTACGGCGGCTCCGCAACGAGCTACCTCATCAAGCCGATAGATCGCGAGAAGCTCGAGGACGAGTTGGAGCGCCTGGGCGCGCATACGCGGAAATGATCGATGCCTAGGATCGCGATCGTAGAGGACGAGAACATCGTCGCTCTGGATATAAAAAGCTTCTTGGAGCGCTCGGGGTACTCGGTCGCGGGCATGTTCTCGTCCGGAGAGGAGCTGATCAAGCGCTTCGAGGAGCTCAAGCCCGACCTCGTGCTGATGGACATCAAGATCCGCGGCGCCCTGGACGGGGTCGAGACCGCGCGGCTCGTCCATGAGCGCTATCGCGCCCCCGTCGTCCTCCTCACCGCCTTCGCGGACGACGATACGATAGCGCGGGCGAAGATAACACAGCCCTTCGGCTATATCATCAAGCCCTTCGAGGAACGCGAACTTAAGACGGCCATCGAGATAGCGCTCTATCGCGCCGGGATGGAGCGTCTGCTCATGGCGAGCGAGGAGCGCTACCGCAACCTCTTCCAGGAAGGGATATCGGGGAATTTCCTCGCGGACGGCCGGGGCCTCGTAGTCGAGGCGAACCCCGCCTTCCGCTCGTTGGTAGGCATCGGCCCCGACGACGACCTCCCCCTCCTCGAGGCGATAATCCCCGATCGCTCGGCCCTGGCCGCGTTCATGGAAACAGTCGCGTCGGGGCGCAGGCTCGAGCTCGAGGAGCTGCCCCTGCGGTCCGTCGACGGCCGCGACCTCGTGGTGCTCGCGAACGCGGCGTCCACCTTCGACGCGGAAGGGCGCGTAGCCGGACTGCGGGGCGAGCTCATCGATACTACCGAGAGGCGCAGGCTCGAGGAAAGGCTTTCGCAGGCGCAGAGGATGGAGGACGCCGGGAAGCTCGCGGGCGGAATCGCACACGACTTCAATAACATCCTTACGGCCATACTGGGCTATTCGAACCTTCTCGCGGACGAGCTTCCCGCCGAGGGATCGGCGCGCGACGACGTTGAGGGAATTCGCAAGGCGGCCGGAAGGGCGTCGAACCTGACCCGCCAGCTCCTGGCCTTCTCCAGGCGACAGCCCTTCTCGCCGAGGAGCCTCGACCTCAACGTAGCGGTGCAGGATCTTGAGAGGCTGCTGCGGCGCATCCTTCCCGAGGACGTGCTCCTGTCCTTGACCCTGAGTCGGCGCCCAGCCTTCGTCATCGCCGACCCGGCCCAGGTCGAGCAAATCCTCCTCAACCTCGCCTTGAACGCGCGGGACGCCATGCCCGCGGGAGGCGAATTGCGCATCTCCATCTCGGTCGAGGCCATAGAGACGCCGCGCGCCATCGGACTCGAAACGCTCGCGAGCGGAGCCTACGTCCTCCTCGGCGTCGAGGATACCGGTACGGGAATCGCCAAGGAGATACTCGACAAGATATTCGAGCCCTTTTTCACGACGAAGCCCAAGGATAGGGGGACGGGCCTCGGCCTCTCCACCGTGTACGGGATAGCTCGGCAGCTCGGCGGCGCGGTAGGCGTGGATTCCAGGCCGGGAAGGGGCGCCTCGTTCACCGTATGGATACCCAACGCGACAGTCGCGGAGCCCGGCGAAGTCCAAAGCCCAGCCGAGTCGCCCTGGCCGGATATGCCCGGCGCGACGATCCTCTTCGTGGACGACGACGACGCGGTGCGCGCGCTCGCGTCCCGTCTCCTTGCCAAGGGCGGCCATCGGGTCCTGGTCGCCGCCAACGCCGGCGAGGCCCTCCTCATCGCGGAGAGCAGCGGCCCCTCGATAGATCTCGTCGTGACGGACACCGTCATGCCTTTCATGGACGGCCCCAGCCTCGCTCGGCGCCTGAGGTCGATGCTCCCGTCGGTCGGCCTTCTCTTCATCTCGGGCCATCCGGGAAAGGGCGGCGACGGGGAAACCCCCTTCTTGGCCAAGCCCTTCACCGAGCAGGAGCTCGCCCGGGCGATTTCCTCCGTCCTGGCTCGTGTCCGGGCGAGGGGCTAGTCGGAGGCGAGCGCGAGCTTATAGAGGCGGGACTCCGCCTCCCGCATCGCGTCCGCGCCGAGGGCCCTCTCGCCGCGCGGCACACGCACCGAGAAGGAGTCGACGATCCGAGCGGGCCTGGGAGACAGTACCACCGCGCGATCGGCGAGGTAGGCCGCCTCTTCGACGTCGTGGGTCACGCAGACTACGGTGCGGCTCTCCGCGCGCCACAGGCTCAGGAACACGTTCATCAGCTCGAGCTTCATGCGGAGGTCGACGGCCCGGAAAGCCTCGTCGAGCAAGAGGATATCCGAGGGGTAGGCGAAAGCGCGGGCGAGGGAGAGCCGCTGCCTCATCCCGCCCGAGAGCTCGCTCGGCTTCCTGGTAGAAGCCTCGGAGAGGCCCGCGGCTTCCAGGAAGCGGTCGACGCGCGCTAGGGCCTCGTCGCGCCCGAAATCCTTCCCGAAGGCGCCGGAAAGCGCGAAGGCCGCGTTCTCCCTGCAGTCGAGCCAAGGCAGGAGCCTGGCTTCCTGGAAGGCGTAAGAGAAGCGGCATCGGTCGAATCCGACGCGCTCGCCGGAGTCGGGCGCCTTGAGGCCGGCTATCAGATTGAGGAGCGTAGTCTTGCCGCAGCCGGAGGGCCCGAGTATCACCGTTATCGACTCCGGTACCAGGCTGAGGGAGACGCCATCCACGACGGGAAGCCCGTCGTAGGAAGCGCTCAGGGAACGCAGCTCATAGTCCATGACGCGCCGCCCTCCTCGCCGCGAGGGAGAAGGTCCATTCGCTAAGGCCGCAGAGCGCGATGGCCGCCAGGGCCCACGCGAAGACGTCCGCCGATTCCAGCAGCAGGCGCGACGACTGCATGCCCGAGCCTAGGGCCCTCTCCGGCTGGCTGAGGATCTCCCCGGCGACGACGACCTTCCACGAGATGCCGATGGCGCTCCTCGCGCCAGCTATCAAGTGGGACGCCGCGGAGGGGAGGCGCAGCCGCAGGAAGACCTCCCGGCGAGGGACGCGGAAGAGGCTCGCCATCTCGAGGAGCCGCTGGTCGGTCGCCCGCGAGCCCTCGGCGGCGCTCGTCGCCATTATGGGGAAGGCCATGAGGAAGGCCGTGAATATAGGGACGAAGCCGGCTGGGAACCAGAGCAGGGCTATCAGCACGAGGGCGAGCACGGGCGTGGCCCTGATGGCCGTCAGGATGGGCGCCAGCGCGGCGCCGAAGAGGGGCCGGAGTCCCGAGGCGAGCCCCGCGGCAATTCCCAGCAATGAGGAGAGGCCGAAGGCCGCGAGACCGCGGAGGAAGGTCGCCGACAGATCGGCCAGGAAACGCGGAGTGGAATAGAGGGCTAACGCGGAGCCGAGGACCCGGGCAGGCGAGGGCAGGATGATCTCCTTGCCCATGGCCAGGGCGGCCACCTCCCAGCAGAGGAGGAGGAAGGCGAGGCCCGCCGCGCCCGCCGCGAGAGCGCGACGCCTAGTCGAACGAGGCGTAGAATCCATCGTCGGGGAGCTTGCCGCCGACCGAGGCGGGGGCTAGGTCGAGGAATGCCCCGAGGAGGGCTTCGACCGAGGGACGAGCGGAGGACGCTAGCTTGAAGACGTAGGCTGACAGGGGGATTGCCTTCTCGGCTATCGCCGCCTTTAGGCCGAGGTCCTGCTTCTCGACGAGGGCTCCCGCCTCGGCTGGCCTAGCCACGACCCAGGCGATGGACGCGGCGTACGCGTCCAGGATGGCCTTGACCGCCTGCGGCCTTTCCGACGCGAGCTTGGAGGAGACGACGAAGGCGGTCATGGGGTAGCTCGACTGGCCGGTTTGCTGGGTCCATAGGACACCGAGGTCGAGGACGGGGCGAAGGGCCGGATTCGCGCTCCTGGCCATGGTGGAAAAAGGCTCGGGCAATATGGCGAAGGAAATCTTGCCCGCCGCGAGGGCCGTCGCGGCTTCCGGATATGGGAGGGCGTAATCGAGGCGAAGGTCCTTCTCGGGATCGAGGCCGGCGCCTTTGAGCAATCGGCGGAAGAGGAAATCGGGCGTCGCGCCCTGACCAGCAACGTTGATCCGCTTTCCCCTGAGGTCCGCCAAGGAGGAGACCGAAGGATCGGCGCTCAAGAACGAGACCATGCCGTCGCCGACGATCGCGGCGAGCTTGAGGGGTATGCCGGAGCCGTAGAGCTTCGCCGCGACGTTGACGGGGAGGACGCCGGCGTCGTATTCGCCGGAGACGAGCTTGGCGGTCATCAGGTCGGCGCTCGGCACGGCTACCATTTGGACCGCCGAGCCGTCGGCGGGGGAGGGCGGCGCCTCGAAGAGCCTGACCATGCCAATTCCCGAGGGTCCCTTCAGCGCGCCGACGACGATGGGCTTGGGCGAGGCCGCGGCCTCGAAGGTCACTGTTATCAAGGCCGCGGCGAGCGCGAGCCAGTGAAAGATCCTGTTCATGTAGGGTTCCTCCTCCTTTATGATACCGCCGAACTCTGGCCTTTTTCTATGGCTTCGGCTATATTCCAAATTGTGACATGCGCGCAATGCGGCGAACGCGAGGCTATCGTCTTCATAAGGCGGAGCGGCGGCAGCTCAGAGGGCTGCGATATAGTACTTTGCGATTCCTGCGCCAAGCGGCGCGGCATTATCGCCGGTAAAGGCGGCCTCGAGCTCAATATAGACGACCTGATCGGCGTTGGGCTCGGCAACGAGCGCGTACGCGAGAGGCCCCCCGCCTGTCCGGGCTGCGGCCTCGAGCTAGGCGAGTTGCGCCGCGAGGGAAGGCTCGGTTGCGCTCGCTGCGCGGACGCTTTCTCGGAGGAGCTTGCCACCGCCGTGGGCCGCCTGGCTTGCCACGACCCCAAGGCCGACTCGCTCGCCTTCGCCCCGGCGCGGGTGGGCCTTCCGCCCGGGACCGCGAGGCTCCGGCGCGAACTCGAATCCGCGCTCGATTCCGAGGACTACGAGACCGCTGCCGAGCTTCGCGACGAACTCTCGCATATGAGGGGCGAGGGAGAGGACGCGCCTCGGGCCGCCGATTTCCCGGATTTCCCCTACTCTCCTTTCTCGCTTTCAGGTTCGAGCGGTCAGGACGACGACGTCGCGCTGCTCACCTCGGGCAGGGTGTACCGCGATATCGCGGGCGAGCCCTTCCCGGGCTCGCCGCGGGGCCCGGCCGCGCCGTCTCGAGCCATCCTCCTCGATCGTTTCCTGTCGCTCGGAGCATGGCGGAGTAGGACCATGGCCGATCTCGGCCCCGTCGGGAGGAGATCCCTCTCGGAGCGAGGCATAGTCCCCCGGGGCTACGCGGCCGACGACGAGGCGGTAGTGCTTTCGGAGTCTGGATTCAGCACCTATGCCCTGCTCGACGAGGGAGACCACCTCCGCGTGAGGACGATGGCTCCGGGCCTCGATGCGGCGGCCGCGTTGGGTCCCGGCCTCGCCCTCGCCGACCGCCTCGGACGGGATATGGATTTCGCCAGCCGGCCCGGGATAGGCTGGGTTTGCGCGCGCATCGCCGATTGCGGCCTCGGTTGCTCGCTTTCAGCGACGGTCCACATCCCGGCGCTGACCGCAGCGGGATTGAGGGACCGCCTTTTCCGCGCCCTGATGTCGGACGGCCTGGCGGTGCGCGGCTTCTATTCCTCGAGCGAGGAATCGGCCGGATCCCTCTACGAAATCGGGTTCGAGGCCAGCATGGCCGGATCCGTCCTCGATCTCGCCGGCTCCTTTACCGCGGCAGTCGCGAAGATAGTGGCCGCGGAGCGCAGGGCGAGGACCGAGATCGCAGAACGGGGGCGCGAGGCCCTCGTCGACGCGGAGGGCAGGGCTTTCGGCATAACGCGATACTTCGGCTCCGTGGGCATGGAGGAGGCGGCCTCCCTGGTTTCCGTGCTCCGTCTCGCCGCTCTCAGGGGTTCGCTCCCGGGAGCCGACCATAGGATCCTCGGCGGACTGCTCGCGGCCCTCGGCCCGGGCTCGATAACCCTCCTCTCCGGCCTTCCGGAGATACCTCCAGCGACGGCTCTGGACGCTTATAGGGCCGCCGCTGTAAAGCGCGCGCTCTTCGGCGCCGATTATGAAGCAGAGGGGGGCGCCTGATGTTCAAGGGACTTACCCATCGCGCCCAGCGCGTGCTGACCGTCCTCGCCCAGGAAGAGGCGAAGCGGACGAGGTCGGACCAGGTCCTTCCCGAGCACGTGCTTCTCGCGATAATAAAAGAGGGCGAGGGCATAGGCTTCAAGGCCCTCCGAAGCCTGAAAATCGATACCCTGGAGCTTCGCGACGAGCTCGAACGATCCGTCGAGAAGCGCCGCTCCGGCACGGTCATCGGCGACCTTCCCCTCTCGAGGCGCGCCAGGTCGCTACTCGAGGGCGCCGCGGAGGAAGCCAATATGTCCGGCTCGGACTACATCGGCACCGAGCATTTC
Organism: Spirochaetaceae bacterium; assembly: GCA_025355995.1. Taxonomy (GTDB): domain Bacteria; phylum Spirochaetota; class Spirochaetia; order Treponematales; family Rectinemataceae; genus UBA1306. The sequence continues at coordinate 42,306 of JANXYQ010000069.1, forward strand.
GTCGTGGCGGCCGCGCGCGAGCAGGGCTCCGCCCTCGAGGTCCACCTCGCCCGCATCGGCGTCTACTACGAACAGCTAAGGGCCGCAGTACGCCTCCTTCGCGAGCCCCCCGCCGAGGAGCGCAAGGACCGTTCCCTTCCCCGCGCGGACGCGCGGGCGGATGCCCGCACCGACCCGAAGTCTGAGGGCAAGGCCGCTCCCGGGGGGCGGACCCCGCTGCTCGACGAGTTCGCCCGCGACCTTACGGCTATGGCCCGCGAGGGCAAGCTCGATCCCGTGGTGGGCAGGGAACGCGAGATCGGCCGCGTGATCCGCATCCTCTCGCGCCGGACCAAGAACAATCCCGTCCTCGTCGGGGAGCCGGGCGTCGGCAAGACCGCCGTCGTCGAGGCCCTAGCGCAGCGCATCGCCCGCGGCGCGGCTCCCGAGGCCCTGGCCCGGAAGCGCATCCTGGCGCTCGACCTCGCCGCCGTCGTCGCGGGCACAAAGTACCGCGGCGAGTTCGAGGAGCGGCTGAAGCGAATCATGAAGGAGATAGCCCTCTCCGGCGGCATCATACTGTTCATCGACGAGATCCATACCGTCGTCGGCGCGGGAAGCGCCGAGGGCACCATCGACGCCTCCAACATGCTCAAGCCGGCCCTCTCCCGCGGGGAAGTTCAGTGCATCGGGGCGACTACCTTGGACGAGTACCGCAAGCGCTTCGAGAAGGACGCCGCCCTCGAGCGACGCTTCCAGTCCGTCCTCATCGAGGAGCCGGGTCCCTTGGAGGCGATAGAGATCCTTGAGGGCGTAAAAGCCCGCTACGAGGAATTCCACGGCGTCATCTACACGCGCCGCGCGGTCGAGGCCGCCGTCGAGCTCGCCCGCCGCTACGTCTCCGACAGGTTCATGCCGGACAAGGCCATAGACCTGCTCGACGAGGCCGGGGCCCTCAAGAAGGTCGGGAATCCCGCGCGGCCGCCGGAGCTCGCCGAGGTTGAGAGCGAGCTCCGGCGCTTGAACGAGGACAAGCTGGCCCTCGTCTCGACACAGAATTACGAGCGCGCCGCCGAGGTGCGCGATCGCGTCCGCAAGCTGAAGGTCCGGCTCGAGGCCCTGAAATCCGAGTGGGAGGAATCCAGCCGCGACGATCGTGCGAGCGTCACCGAGGAAGAGGTTCGCGAAGTGCTTTCCGAGGCCACGGGAATTCCGCTCGCGCGGCTCGCCGAAGGCGACTCGGAGCGCCTCCTCCACCTGGAGAGGGAACTCCACAAGCGCGTCATCGGACAGGACGAGGCCATTGGGACCATCGCCTCCGCCATCCGCCGCTCGCGTTCCGGGGTCTCCGACGGGCGGCGCCCGATGGGCTCCTTCATATTCCTGGGTCCCACGGGCGTGGGCAAGACCCTCGTCGCCAAGAGCCTCGCGGAATACCTGTTCGGGTCGGACGAGGCCCTCCTGCGGATCGACATGTCCGATTTCATGGAGAGGCACAACGCCTCGCGACTCGTAGGGTCGCCTCCCGGCTACGTCGGCTACGACGAGGGAGGCATGCTCACCGAACGCGTAAGGCGGCATCCATATAGCGTCATTCTCTTCGACGAGATCGAGAAGGCCCACCCGGAGGTTTTCAACCTCCTCCTCCAGCTCCTCGAGGAAGGAGAGATACGGGACAACCTGGGCCATACGGTCAGTTTCCGCACGAGCGTAGTGATCATGACGAGCAACGCCGGAGCCCGCGAGATATCGACGAAGGGCCTCGGTTTCAGGCCCGATGAGCGCATGCTTTCCTACTCCGAGATCAAGAACTCGGCCCTCGCGGAGCTTAAGCGCCGCTTCAATCCCGAATTCGTCAACAGGGTGGACGATATCGTCGTATTCAAGCCCCTCGACAAGGGTGAGGCGCGGCAGGTCCTGGAGCTCCTCCTGGCGGAGCTCTCGAGACGCCTGGGCGAGAGGGGCATCGCCCTCGAGGTGAAGGAGGCGGCGAAGGCCTACCTAGCCGAGAAGGGCTACGATCCCGCCTATGGCGCGAGGCCGATGCGCCGGATCATCCAGTCCGAGGTCGAGGACCCGCTTTCGGCGCGGATACTCGAGGGGGAGTTGCCGCCCGGCAGCTCGGCGGTCGTGGACAAGAAGGGCGATGCCCTGGCGGTCAGGGCCAAGCGCGCCGTCGCGCCCTCCCCGAAGCAGCAGATCGCGTCGCCCAAGTCCTGATTCGGCGCTTCAGCCCTCGTCATCGCCGATCAGCGATCGCAGCTCCCTCATCCTGGCCTCGTCGATCCTGACGGACAGGTTCTTCTCGTGGCTCGGCAGTACGAGCCCCTTGGGGCCGTCCTTGGCCCTCCTGAGGTACTTGGCGAAGGTGTAATAGAGCTCGCCGCTCCCGTTGGTGCGCCCTTTCGAGTAGTAGATGGCGAGCATGCCGGCGTCGAGGAGCACCTCCAAGGGTACGCTCTTGTCCCTGCGCGCCTTGATGAACACGTAGGAGCCGGGCCAGTCGCGGGCGTGGAGCCAGAGGTCTGACCCGCGGACGTGCCGGCGCAGGAGCTCGTCGTTTTCCTTGGCCGACCTGCCTATAAGGATCGTCCAGCCCGACCGCTCGAGAGAGAGGCCGGGGTAGCTGCGCCTCTGCGGCGCCCCGCCCTCCGAGGGGCGAGCGGTCCCACCCTTGGACAGGGCGCGAGCGATCAGGAGGGGCTCACTCTCGCTCTCCAGCCTCTCGAGCTCGAGATTCAGGCTCTGGAGCGATTCCTTCGCGGCCTCCAGCTCGGCCTCTACGCTCGCGAGGCCCGACTTGGCCTTCCTGTGGCGCTCGTAGAGCTCCCGCGCGTTGTCGACGGCCGATTTCCTCGGATCCACCTGGATCCGCACACGCCCACCGCGGTAGAAGTCCTCGCACTCGAGGTACGAGCCCTCGAAGGAGAGGCCCTGGTTGGCCATCAGGATATCGCCTAGCTCGCGAAGCCGCTCGCTCTCGCGGAAAGCCGAGGCTCGGGCGGCGAGATCGGCGATCCGGGCCTCCAAGGCACGCTCTTTCTTGCCGAATCGCTCGCGCGCGACCTCGAGGAGCCTCTCCCTAGAAAGCTCGCCGCCGCGCTCGGCGTAGGCCGCCTCGATCCTCTCGTTGAAGCTGCCCTCTCCCGGCAGCTCGCGAGCCTCGAATAGCCTCTTGCCGGCGCCCTGGACCGGCTCTCCCCGCGCGGCTCGCGCCTCGCGCAGGTCCTCCTCGAGCGTGCAGGGCTCCCCGGAGATCTCGCCTTTCTTGGGCCTGCGAGCCATCGCGTCCACGACGACGCCGGCCTCATCGACGAGGATGAGGTTGCCGGCCCCGCTCCAGAACCTGGCGTAGAGGGTGAAATGCTGTATCTCGAGCCCCACGGGCGCGACGGGATCCCTGTCCCTGAAGTCGATGGAGCGCGGTACGGAGATCTCGATCTTGACAACGCGCTCGTCGCCTATCTGCGCCATGGAATCGATGCGTCCGCCGCGCAGCTTCGATTTCAGGCACTCCATGAAGCGTAGGGGCCTGTCCGGCTTCGGAGGGGTCGAGGAGATCGCGTGCAGCCTGCAGGCGCCTTGCGCTATTGATAGATAGAGCTCGGTCGTCGTGCCGGCTTTATAGAGCCGTAGCGACAGCGAGTCGAAGGAAGGCTGGATTACCCGGTCGATCTTCGCTCCCACGAGGTCGAGCTCGGAAAGGACGAGGTCTATCTCCTTCCAATTAAGGGACATTACCGTCCATGGCAGTGCTTATACTTCTTGCCCGATCCGCAGGGGCAGGGGTCGTTTCGCCCGACCTTCGCCCCCGATCGCACGACCGTGGCTCCTTCGGGCTGCGAGGCGTTCTGGACGGCGGTGGAGGCTCCCGAGCTTCCCGTGCCGGTTCCCGCGCCGCCGAACTGTCCCACCTGATCGTGCGAGGTCGCGGCGGAAACCGCCGAGGACGGCCGCGCCTGCCTTTCCTCGGGCGTCTGGATGCGGACGAGGAAGAGCCGAGTCGCGATCATGCGCCGGATGTCCTCGATCATGCGCTCGAAGATGTCGAAGCCTTCCAGCTTGTACTCTACGAGGGGGTTCTTCTGCGCGTAGGAGCGGAGGTAGACGGCCTCTCGGAGCGCCTCCATGCCTTCGAGGTGGTCGAGCCATTTATTGTCGATAGCCTGCAGGTACTGGAAGCGTATGAAGTGATTCAGGTTGTCCTGGCCGGCGAACGCGAGCTTCTGCCCCAGGTCCTTCTCGAGAAGCCCGATGGTGTGGGCGCGGATAGCCTCGCCGCTCTTGGCCTCGGGGGCGTCGGACTTGAAGGGCAGCTGTACGTTGAAGGATTCCTTGAGCGCTGCCTGGAGCTCCGAGAAAGCCTTCGCCCCGTCCTTCTTCTGGGCTTCCTCGAAATCGGCTATGAGCTCGTCCGTCATCTCCTCGGCCGCGCCCTTGACCCGCGTCGTCAGCTCGGCGTCCTTGAGGATGGCGTTGCGCTCCCCGTAGATGAACTGCCTCTGCTGGTTGAGCACGTCGTCGTACTCGAGGAGGTGCTTGCGTATCTCGAAGTTGCGCTCCTCAACCTTTTTCTGGGCGTTCTCGATCGTGCGGTTGAGCAGGGGATGGTAGATGGGCTCGCCCTTCTTCATCCCGACGCGGCTCATCAGGCCCTTGAGGTTCTCCCCGCCGAACAGGCGCATTAGGTCGTCGTCGAGCGACAGGAAGAATTGGGAATGCCCCGGATCGCCCTGGCGCCCGGAACGGCCGCGCAGCTGGTTGTCGATCCGCCGGGACTCGTGGCGCTCGGTCCCGAGCACGTACAGGCCGCCGAGGCTCTTTACCTCCTCGGCGTCCTTCCTCCAGGTCTCGTACTCTACGGCGAGCGCCTTCTGGTACTCGTCCTCTGAGGCTTCCGATCCGGCCCGCCTGCGGGCCCTGAACTCGGGGTTCCCCCCGAGCTTGATGTCGGTTCCGCGGCCCGCCATGTTGGTGGCGATGGTCACTGAGCCCTTGGCCCCCGCCTCGGCGATGATCAGCGCCTCGCGCGCGTGGTTCTTCGCGTTGAGCACCTCGTGGCGGACGCCCTTCCGCGTGAGCAGGGCGGACAGTCGCTCGGACTTCTCTATCGAGACCGTACCGACGAGCATGGGCTGGCCCTTCTTGTGGACTTCAGCTATCTCGTCGCAGATCGCCTCGAATTTCTCTCCCTCGGCCATATAGACGAGGTCGTCCTCGTCCTCGCGGACGACCGTGCGGTTCGTCGGTATGACGCTGACGTCCAGCTCGTAGATCTTCATGAATTCCGGCGCCTCTGTATCGGCCGTGCCGGTCATGCCGGATATTTTATTATACAAGCGGAAGTAGTTCTGGAACGTGATCGTGGCGAGGGTCCGGTTGCGCCGGGCGATCTTTATCCGCTCTTTCGCCTCGATGGCCTCGTGGAGTCCGTCGGAATAGCGCCTGCCGTGGAGGATGCGGCCCGTGAACTCGTCCACGATCTGGACGAGCCCGTCCTGGACCACGTAATCCACGTCCTTCTCGAAGAGGATGTGCGCCTTCACCGCTTGTGTGAAATAATGCACGAATTCGAAGTTGCCCTCGTCGAATATCGAGCCCTTTATCAGGCCGCGCTTCAGGAGGAGCTCCTCCATCTTGTTCATGCCGTCGGAGGTGAACGAGATCCGCTTGCCCTTCTCGTCGATCTTGAAGTCGCCCTCGAGGAGCTCGCCCTCGTCCTCCAGGGGATACTCGCCCGTGGCGGGATCCTTCTTGACTTCGACCAGCTGGACGGCCAGCTTATTGATCTCGTTGACCTTGAAGGTGTCGTCCTCGGCGGGTCCGGAGATGATGAGGGGCGTCCGGGCCTCGTCTATGAGGATGGAGTCGATCTCGTCGACCACGCAATAGTTGTGCCCGCGCTGGACCTTTCCCTCGGGGCTCCAGGTCATGTTGTCGCGCAGGTAGTCGAAGCCGAACTCGTTGTTCGTGCCGTAGGTGATGTCGCAGGCGTATTGGGTGCGCCTGATGTCGTTGTCCATGTTGGATAAGATCACGCCGACCGTGAGGCCGAGGTACTTGTGCACCCTTCCCATCCACTGGGAGTCGCGCTCGGCCAGATAGTCGTTGACCGTCACTATGTGCACGCCGTCGCCGGATAGGGCGTTCAGGTAGGCCGCCCCGACCGAGGACAGGGTCTTGCCCTCTCCCGTCTTCATCTCCACGATCTTGCCCTGGTGCAGGACTATCCCGCCGAGCACCTGCACGTCGAAGGGACGCTCCCCGAGGACCCTCCTCGCCGCCTCGCGCACGAGGGCGAAGGCCTCGGGCAGGAGCAGGTCCAGGGTCTCCCCCGCCTTGTAGCGCTCCTTCAGCCTGACGGTCTCCTCGGGAAACTGCTCCGCGCGAAGCGCGAGAGCCCATGATTCCTTCGCGTTGACTAGGTGGAGGAGGGGCAGGAGCGCCTTGACGTCGCGCTCCTTCTTTGTGCCGAAAAGGAGGGCAAGTATATTCAAGCTCATGCCCATTACCATACCTATTTCGAAGAAGGGGGGTCAAGCTCCGAGGCGAAGAGCTCGGGGAAAAGGCTAGTCCGCGAAGCCGCCGCCGGTGATGATGGGAAAGGAGCGGGAGCCGGACCAGAGGTATTCGGTGGGATCGAGATAACTGCGCCCCATCATGACCTCGTAGTGGGTGTGAGGGGCGGTCGAAACGCCGGTATTACCGAGGATGCCGACGCCCTGGCCCTGTTTAACGGTCTGGCCGCTGTGCACCAGTATCCTGTCCATGTGTCCCATGCGCGTGATGTAGCCGTAGGCGTGCGCAATGATGACGCAGCGGCCGTAGCCGCCCTCGACGCCGGCGAAAATCACCTTGCCGTCGGCGGTAGCCACCAATAGGTCCCCCGAGCGATAGGTCGAGCAGTCTATGCCCGTGTGGAAATAGCTCTGCCCCGTAAAAGGGTTCGGGTTCGTGCCGAAGGTCGTGGAAATATGCCCTATCCCTCCGGAGATCGGCCACACGGCCGGGACGGTCTTCTTCACCGAGTCCATTTGCCCGAGCATGGAGCCGTATTCGGCGATGATCGGGGCCGATTGATCCAGGTCCTCCCTGATCTCGGCCATGGACTGCGCCTCGGCCTTGCGCCTGGCGAACAGGAGGGGCGAGGCTGCCTTTTTCACCGGCTGGCGAGCGTCGTGCGTGCCTCCCGAGGCCATGATCGGGCCGAGGGCGGCTTGGAAATCCTTATAGGCGTCCTCGAGCCGCTGGGTCTGGGTTTTTACCGCCTCCAGCTCGTCCTGTGCCTGGAGGAGCTCTGCGCTCGATGCGGAAACCCGCGCCCTCGCGCCGCCGAGCCCTCCGGAAAACGCGAAAATGAGGACCACGACCGCCAGCGCGAGCATCGCGGCGCCGGCCAGGCCGAAAAAGGATATCCTGAAGCCACGGGGCGGCTCCTCGGAATGCGCTACTACGAGGATCGAGACGCTTTGGCTTCCCCCGCGGATGAATCGGGCCCAGGTCGCGGCGACGCCGCGCGCGCGGCGCGCGAAGCCGGAAGAGACCTTCTTGTAGACTTCGCGCTCTGCGCTCTTGTACCGCTTCAATAGGGATGGCATCTTACTTGACAATATCTGGTATACCCTATGTTTGTAAAGACTGCGACGTTGACAGGCCACTCCGCTGGGCGTTAAAACCTATCTATGACCCCGCTCCAGTCCCGGCGCATCCCGCGAACCGTCGTCGTCCTCCTGTTGGCCTCCTGGGCAGTCTCAGGCGCCTTGCTGGCTTCCTGCGCCGCGAGGGACAAGCCAAGTGTCGCCGTAAAGCGCGAGCCGCTCTTCGCCCTCGGCTACGGTCCGGCGGAGGACCAGCTCGACCTTTTCCAGATCGACGGAAGCCAGGCCCCCTTGAAGACCTGCTTGACGATGAGGGAGGGAATCTTCTACATCGCCAACGGCGCGGGAGCGAAGGTGGTCAGGCTGACCTCCTTCGGGGTACCCCTCTCCATGATCTACAATTCCGAGAAGAACCCAGAGCCCATAGTCCTCAAGCCCGTCCCGGCGAAGCCGGCGTCGGGCGAAGCCGTCTCCTCCAAGGATTCGGGGGGCCTCGGCCGCAACGCCGTTCCCTATCCCTTCAGGTCAGTCGGGGAGATCGCCGTCGATTCGAGCCAGAATGCGTACGTCGAAGACCGCCTCCCCACGGAGCGGAGGGTCCAGGACAAGGACTCGGGCGCCATCCTCGACCACGTCGTGCTGCGCTTCGACAAGGACGGCCAATTCATCGATTATCTCGGACAGGAAGGCATCGGAGGAACGCCCTTCCCGTATATCGTGGGTGTTTATATCGTAGCCTCCGACGACTGCGTAGTCGTCTCGATGACACAGACAGGATGGCTCGTGCATTGGTTCGATAAAAGCGGAGTCCTCGTCAGCGCCCTCAAGCTCCGGCGCGAGGACCTGCCCATGCCGGACAAGGGACAGGGCCTGATCGGTTCGCTCGACAAGATCGTGCCGGATGTAGGGGGAAGGTATATCCTGATCAAGATCGATTACTATAAGGAAGCGCTGGATCCGGCCACCAAGGCCTCGGCGGGCGTGGAGTTCGCGAGCTCCTGGACCTACCGAATGGACGTGAAAGACGGCAAGTACGCCGACCGCTGGCAGATTCGCGCGATCGAGAAGACCACCAAGAGCCCGGACGGGCAAGCCGTTAAGTACTCGCGGATTCCCCAGCTGCTCGGGGCGGCGGGCAAGGCTTTTTTCCTGATGTACGCCGACGACGACGGAAGGACCTATGTCGCCACCTACGACCGCATTACGCGGGAAATGACCAAGTACAGCATCGACATCTCCACGGACGAGCTTTTCTACAACGCCTATTATCTTTCCCGGGACGGCGTGCTCTGCGCCCTCCTCGGAACGAAGTACGAGGCCAGGGTCGTCTGGTGGCGATTCGACAAGCTCATCGGGCCGAGTTCGGGCATCGTAAAATGAAGGCCCTCGTCGCCTGTTCCGAGGCCGCGCGCCTCGATGCGGCGACTGCCGCGAGAGCCGAAATCGATCCTCTACTCTTGATGGAGGACGCCTCGGTGGAGATTTGGCGGCGCCTCGAGCCGATCGCCCGAGAGCGTGGCGCGGGCGATTCCGGCCTCCTCCTCGCTCTCTGCGGCACGGGCAACAACGGCGGAGATGCCCTCGCGGTAGTGCGCCACGCGCGCTTTTCCGGCCTCGCGCGCGTCGCCGTCATCCTGACCAAGGGCAGCCTCGGCGAGCTCGGATCGATGTACGCCGCATCCCTCAGGGCCCTGGGCGTCCCCCTCCTCGCATGGGGCGAGGCCCGGCCGGCGTGCGAGGCCTTGATTTCGGAGGCTGCCCTTATACTCGACGGCCTTACGGGCAGCGGACTCGCGGGGGCGGCGAGGGAAGGCCTGGCCGCGCTCATCGCCGCAGCCGGGGCTTCGGGCAAGCCCATAGCATCCATCGACCTTCCCTCCGGCCTCTCGGATTCCTTCGAAGAAGGCCATCCCCTGATCCCCGCGACCTGGACCCTATCCATCGAACCTCGAAAAGCCTGTCTATATTTCCCGCTCGCTCGGGAATCCTGCGGCGAGATTCTCCCTATTTCGGGGATTTTCCCCGTCGACGAGCCTATCGCTTCGAGGACGACCCTGCTCGAGGCCGCGGACCTGCCGGCCCTGGCCCCTCTCCCTCCCGATTCCGCCTACAAGGGCGAGCGGGGTAGGGTGGCCATCTTCGCCGGATCGGTGGGAGCGAGCGGAGCCGCCGTCCTCGCTTCGCGGTCCTGCCTCGCGGCAGGCGCCGGGCTTGCGGCCTTGTTCGCCTCGAGCGAGCTCTTCCCCATCGTCGCCCCGATGCTTGACGCGGTTATGGTCAAGCACGAGCCGGGGGAAGGAGCCTTCGACCCCGGGCGCTGGGACTCGCTGCTTATAGGACCGGGCTGGGGGAGGACGGGCTCTCGGCTCGAGTGCCTCGCCTCCCTGCTCGGCTCGGGCCTGCCGGCCGTCCTCGATGCCGACGCGATCGGCCTCTACCGCGCTCTCGTCGAAAGGGGCTTTTCGGCTCCCTCGCCGCTCATACTAACGCCGCATCCGGGCGAGTTCGCCGCGCTTGCGGGTAGGGATTCCGGCCTCGCGCTCGCGAATCCCACGGCCCTGCTCCCCGAGCTCGCGGGGGCGCTGAAGGCCGTGATCGTCCTGAAATCCCACGTGACCTGGATCGCGGCGCCGGGGGGAGAGCTCTCGGTCTGGGAAGGAAGGGAGAGCGGCCTCGGCACCGCTGGATCGGGCGACGTGCTCGCGGGCCTCGCGGGGGGACTGCTCGCCCGCGCGGTATCGAAAGCGAAGGTCTCGGGCGCGCGGACGACGGATTCGGAGGCGTGCGATGCCGCGAAGGCCGCCGTCATCGCCCACGGCCTCGCCGGGCGTCGTGCCCGATCGGAACGAGGCTGGTTCGAGGCCGGAGAGATCATCGTCGAGGCCGGCAGGATACTGGGGCGAGAGACGCACCCGCGTTCCGCGACGGACTCGGGCTAGTTTTTTCTTGACCACCTCGGATCCGTAAATTAGAGTGACCGCACCAAGATGGAACGATCAGTAGCGGGGATACTCATACGGGACGGCAGGGCCTTCGTCGCCAAGAGGGGATCGGAAGGCAGCTTCAGCGGGCGCTGGGAATTCCCGGGGGGCAAAGTCGAGCGGGGCGAGAGCGACGCAGAAGCCCTCGTGCGCGAGTTTGACGAGGAATTCGGCATGGTCGTGCGGCCCATCAAGCTCCTCGCCGAAACCGTCTTTCCGCATCGCGGCTCGGATAGGACGCTCGCCGCCTGGCTCATCGAAGCGTCTCCCGAGAGCAGGCCGCGTCTCATCGAGCACGAGGAGCTGCGCTGGGCCGACGCTGGCGAGCTCCGATCCTTGGAGCTCGTGGACTCCGACGGGAAGATCCTGCCCAACGTCCTGGCCTTGATCGCGACCTAGGGCGCCGGCCAGCGCTACTCGTCCTCGCCGTCGTCGAATAAGTCGAGTTCCGGCTTTTCCTCGCCCTCGTCCGTCATCGTCGTCCCTAGGAGTATCTCGACCTTCCCCTGGATCCTGTCCAAGTCGCGCTCGAGTCCCTTCGAGAGCTTGATGCCTTCCTCGAATACCGCCACAGCCTCCTCGAGGGGCAGATCTGGTTCCTTTATGCGATCGGCCAGCTCTTCCAGGCGATCCAGCCTCTCCTCGAATTTCTTCATTCCCGAACCTCCAGGGTCGTCGCGAGGGCGCCGCCCCGCGCGAACGTGATTTCCAGGTCGTCTCCCGCCGCGATCGAAGCCGCATCGCGTATCGCCGGGCCGCCGGCACCGCATCGGACTACGGAGAAACCGCGAGCGAGCACCGCGGCCGGGCTCATGGCCGCGAGTTCCCGCGTCGCCAGCTCGAGGCGCCTCGCGCGCAGCTCCATAGCTGATTTCATGCCGCGCCCGAGCGCCTCGCCGGCCTCGTCGAGGCGCCTCGCCGAGGGCATGAACACTCGCATGAGCCTCGCCTCGACCGCTGATGGCTCGAAGCGGCCCACGAGCAGGCGCGCCCGATCGATCCTCGATCGGATCGCCGTCTCGAGCTCCGCCTCGAACTGGCCCACTTCGCGCTTGAGGGCGGCGCGACTCTCGGATACGAGCTCCGCCGCGGCGCTCGGGGTGGGGGCCCGGAGGTCGGCCGCGAAATCCGAGAGCGCCCAGTCTATCTCGTGGCCAACGGCGCTGATGACGGGGATGCGCGACCGGGCGATGGCCCTGACGACGAGCTCGTCGGAGAAGGGCAGGAGGTCCTCGAGCGAACCGCCTCCCCTCCCCACGATGATGACATCGCCGAGCGACAGCCGGTTGGCGGCCTCGACCTGTCGGGCGATCTGGGCGGCGGCCTCCTCCCCCTGCACCGCGGCCGGGAGGATCACCACGCCCATGCCCGCGTTGCGTCGCCTGAGGACGTTGATGATGTCCCGTATCGCGGCGCCGCTGGGGGAGGTGACGACCGCGACGCGCGCGGGGAAGCGCGGCAGGGCGCGCTTGCGAGACTCGTCGAAGAGGCCCTCGGCCGCGAGGGCACGCTTCCTTTCCTCGAGCATCGCCAGTATGTCGCCCTCGCCGGCCCGATCGAGCTTCTCGACGATCATCTGGTACTGTCCCCGCGCCGCATAGACCGTGATGTTGCCGCGGGCCCGGACGAGGGCGCCGTCGGCCGGCTCGAACCCGAGGGCCCGGGTCTTGTAGCGGAACATCACGGCCTGGAGCATCGCCCCCCTGTCCTTGAGGGTGAAATAGAGATGTCCGGAACTGGCGGGACGGCAGTTGCTTATCTCGCCCTCGACGAGCACGGAGGGCAGCGAGCCCTCGAGGAGCTCCTTCACTATCGCCGTCAGCGCCGTGACGCTCAGCGGCCGTTCGATGTCGTCCATCACGCCGATACCATACGGCAAGAGCGGAGGGAAGGCAACAGGCCGCCGCGACCGGCCTGGCTGGCACAAGGGGCCCCTCGCGGACTAGAATGGAGTCATGGATCCACGCGAGCTCCCCGTCTATCAGCAGAAGGAGCGTATTCTAGAGGCATTGAAGGGCCATCAGGTCATCGTCGTAGAGAGCCCGACCGGATCGGGCAAGACTACCCAGCTTCCGATCATCCTCCACGAGGCGGGCTACTCCAAGAACGGCCTGATCGGAGTGACCCAGCCGAGGCGCATCGCCGCGCTCTCGGTATCCGATTTCATAGCCAGGCAGCTAGGCGTCAAGGTATCGGGGCTCGTCGGCTACAAGATGCGCTTCGAGGACAGGACGAGCGACGCGACGGCGATCAAGATAATGACCGACGGCATCCTCCTCCAGGAGATGAAGCTCGACCCCTCCCTTTCCCGGTACGGCGTGATAATGGTCGACGAGGCGCACGAGCGAAGCCTCAATATAGACTTCATCCTCGGACTCCTGAAACGCGTGCTGGAGGCGAGGCCGGAATTCAAGGTCATAGTCTCCTCGGCGACGATCAACGCGGAGGTCTTCTCCGAGTACTTCGGCGAGTGCCCGGTCGTAAAGATAGAGACCTCCATGTATCCCGTGACCCTCGTCTACGACCCGCCGCTCGCGGAGGGCTCCGAGCTCGATTTCCGCGCGGCCAACGACGCCATGCAGGCCAAGATCGAGCAGATAGTGTCGCGCATCGTCTCGGAGAAAAGGGAGGGCGACATCCTGATCTTCCTCCCGGGCGAGAGGGCGATCAAGGATTGCATGCAACGCCTCGCCTTCGGCTCGGTAGGCGGGAAGCTGCACCTGATCCCGCTCTATTCGCGGCTCGGAAAGGACGAGCAGGAGCGCGTGTTCGAGAAGGCGCCGCTTTTCAAGACTAAGGTGGTCATCTCGACGAACATCGCCGAGACGAGCGTGACGATCGACGGCGTGACTAGCGTGATCGACTCCGGCCTCGCGAAGCTCAATTACTACAACCCGAAGACCTTCACGTCGAGCCTCATCGAGACGCCGACCTCCAAGGCCTCGTCGAACCAAAGGAAGGGGAGGGCCGGGCGTACCCGTCCCGGGAATTGCTATCGGCTCTACTCGAGGGCCGATTTCGAGAATCGGCCGATCTTCACGACGGAGGAGATCTACCGCACCGACCTGACCGAGGTCGTGCTCCGCATGGCCGAGCTCGGAATCAGCGAGTTCGAGCGCTTCGAATTCATCTCGGCTCCGTCCAAGTCGGGCATAGCCGGGGCGATCGACGCGCTCAGCCTGCTCGGCGCCCTCAATCCCGATCGGTCCCTCACGAAAGTGGGCGAGATGATGTGCGCCTTCCCACTCCTGCCCAGGCATTCGCGCATAATCGTCGAGGCGATACTGGCCTACCCCGACGTCGTCGACGAGGTGCTCATCGCAGCGAGCTTCCTCTCGACGATGAGCCCGTACATCCTGCCCCCGGGCGAGGAAATGGAGGCCAGGCGCGCCCACCACGCCTTCCGCGATCCCGCGGGCGACTTCATCTCCTACCTCAAGATGTTCGCCGCCTTCAAGGCCGCGCGCGACGCCGGGCGATGGTGCGAGCGTAATTACCTCGACGAGCGCACGATGCTGGAGATCGTAAGGATCAAGGAGCAACTCGAGCTGATCGTCTCGGCCATTGGCGTCCCCATCGCAGGGGGCGGCAGCGTCGACGACTATCTTTGCTGCGTGGGAAGGGGACTCATCCAGTTCGTGTGCGTGCGCCAGGACAGGGGCCTCTTCCGATCGCTCACGGCCGAGAAGATTCAGATTCATCCAGGCTCGGTCATGTACAAGGAAAACCCCCAATACATCGTCGCCGGCGAGATCGTACGCACCACACGCATGTACGCGATGTCCGTCTCGCCGCTGCGCAAGGATATGCTCGCCCGCATCTCGCCTAGGCTCGAGGGTTTGATCGGCCGCGTTCCCGCGGGGATGCCGGCTCGGGCGGCGAGCCCCGGCGCCTTCGGGGCCCGCGGCGCCGAAGGCGCGGAGCGCGAGCGCGGAGCCCGCAGGGCGGCGCCTTCGCCGGAGCAGATCGCGGAGTCCTCGGCCGGGGGCCGGCGCCGGGACCGGGACTTCACCAACAAGATAAAGATCGCGTCGGAGGTCTTCGACCTCGCTGTCGACAAGAAGAAGAAAAAACTGGTGGAGCTTGAATGGGCCAGGCTGCGCAAGGTGCGCGAGGAACTGGACCGCGACTCCCTAGCCCTCTACAAGGGGATAAAGGGCGTCGTCCTCCTGGGCCGGCAGCGGCTGCTGGACGGCGAGAAGCTGGACTTGATCCTCAAGATAGCCCCCTGGCTCGACCTCGAGGCCGACCTGGCCCGCGAATGGCCGCGGCGGCGCAATTTCAAGGCGGAGGAGGAGCTGACCGAGCTCATAGCCGCCCTGGGACACGTGATGCAGGTGTCCCGCGCGAAGGACAAGACGCAGGAACTCGGCTTCGTCGCCTTATTCACAGATTCGGAGGGCACCTACTGGTTCCGCTGCTCGCGGGGCTTCCACACGGCTCTGAACGAGAGCGTCGCCAGCCTGGAATGCCTGGTCGACGAGCTCGGCGAGGACACGAGCGCCGCGGACCGCGAGGCAGTCGGCTCGCTCTATCGAAAGCTTTCCTCTTTCTTCGAGTAACGCTTCGCTAGGCCTTCGGCTAACGCTTCGCTAGATACGATCGAACATGAGCTCCCAGCAGGCCCTGCCGTCCCGGGAGGCATGGGCCTCGAACTTGGTCTCCGGCCGCCACTCCTGGCGAGGGGCGAAGCCCCCGAAGCGGTTGCGCAATCCGGCCGTGCGCGACAGGACGTCGAGGGACCAAAGGGCGTAGTCCTCGATGTCGGTCACGAAATACAGATAGCCCCCGCGAGCGAGCCTCGACGCGAGTATCTCCGCCAGCCCCTCGCGGATAAGCCGGCGCTTATGGTGCCTTTTCTTCGGCCAGGGGTCGGGATAGAAGACGTGCAGGCCCGAGAACGCGCCCGGCTCGATCATGCTCTCGAAGACCTCGACGGCGTCGTGGCGGACGATCCGCACGTTGGCTATGCCCCGCGATTTCAGGTCCGAGAGGAGCCTACCGACGCCGGGCGTGTGGACCTCGAGGCCGAGATAGTTGATCCCCGGGTTCGCCTCGGCGATTTGCCAGGTAGCCCTGCCCATGCCGAATCCGATCTCGGCCACCACGGGATTCGCGTTCCCGAAGGCCGCGCCCAGGTCCAGTTTCGCCTTCGAGTCGAATTCCAGGCCATATCGCGACCATAGCTCGTCCAGCGCGCGTTTCTGCGCATCCGTCATCCTCCCCGCCCTGAGGACGTAGGTGCGGATCCCGCGGTCGCTCTCTTCGCTCATTTCGCCTTTACCCTTTTCGAGAACGCGCCCATCCTGAGAGCGGGGTCGTAGCCATACGCGCCTAACTCTGCGGTCCTCAGGGAGATTTCCTGGCCGAAAACCGCGGAGAGGGGAGAGGGCGAGCCGGGCGCTGCGGGAGAACCTATCAGCGCGCCGGCGCCATCGAAGGCCAGAGCGAGGGTCTCTGGCCATGACGAGCTGATGGCGAGCCTGCCTCCCGAAAAGGACAGGGTTGGCGCCTTATTCCCAGGGAAGCTTCCCGATATACGAAATTCCTTTTCCGTTCGCTGCCCTGCCGCGTCGATCGCGATCATTCGATACGAGCCCCTGGCCAGGCCGGCGAGCTCGGGAGAGGCAAGGGCGGAAGCCCCGATCCAGGTGTCGGCGCCCTCGATCGCCTTGATCCAATCGGCGTCGGTCAGCTTCCATGCGAGGGCGGAGTCGTCGTTGACTACCCAGATTTCGCTGATATTGTCGAGCCCGTCCTCGTCCTTTAGGGAGGCGAACACCGAGAGGCTTTCGTAATCGGTTCCGCCTCCGGCGCCGAGGGCGGGCCGCGTCTCCAGCCGCCATTCGAGGGCGGCGATCTCGGGAAGCTTATTGCCGCAGCCCGTCCCGATAAGGCAGGCGAGAGCCGCGGCCGCGGCCAAACCCGCGTTCGCACTTATCATGGCAGAGGCGGCGCGAGCAGCTCTCCCGCGCGGGCCACCAGCAGCGAGGCGTCCCCCGACGGGAGGTTTACGATGACGCTCTGGCGCGTCGCCAGGTTCCTCAGCTGGGCCGTGCCGCTCGAGGCCTCGTCGGCGCCGAGTATGACCGCCAGCGATATGCCCTTCTTCTCTGCATAGGCGAATTGCTGGGCGAGCTTGCGCTTTTCGGGGAAGACCTCCGCTGCGATGCCGCCGGCCCGTAGAGCGCGAGCGATGCGGTGATAGGAGGGAGAAAGCCCATCCTCTATCGCGAGTACGAGCACCTGCGTATATCCGGAGCGTCTTTTAATCTTGTCGAGCGCGTCCAGGGCGGCGAGGAGGCGGTCCAGCCCGATGGAGGAGCCGACGCCGGGCAAGCGCTTGGTGGTATACAGGCTGGCGAGCTCGTCGTAGCGGCCGCCGGAGCACACGGACCCGATTTCCGGCATAGCGTCGAGGCTGGTCTCGAATACGACGCCTGTATAATAATCGAGGCCCCTGGTTATCGACGGGTCGAGTTCCAGCTTCCCGGGGAAGCCGGCCTCGCTCGCGTTGCGCCAAATCTCGCGAAGCCTCAGCGTGTCGTCCGCGGGACCCCCGGCGTAGGCTTCGATCTTCGCGAGGGTCGACTCGAAATCCGCCTCTTTGGTCACGAACTCCAGCACTTTCGAGGCGACTCCTTCGCCGATCTCGGCCGAAAGGAGCCGCTTGACCTCGCCCGGGCCGATCTTCTCGAGCTTGTCGACGAGCCGAAGGACAGCGGCGGATTTCTCGCGGAGCCCCGAGCCCTCGAGGAAACGGTTGAAGATGCCGCGGTGATTGACGCGGACGGTGAAGCCCCCGATATCGAGGGCGGCCATCGCGTCGGCTATGAGGAGGATGATATCGGTATCCGCAGAGGCCGAGTCCGTACCGACGATATCGAAGTCGCACTGCATGAATTCGCGGTAGCGGCCTCGCTGGGTGTTCTCGCCGCGCCATACCTTGGCCATGTGATAGCGCCTGAACGGGAGGTATAGCTCGTCGACATGCTCGGCCATGAAACGAGCGAAGGGCACCGTGAGGTCGAAGCGGAGCGCCACGTCCCGCCCGCCTTTATCCTGGAAGCGGTAGACCTGCTTATCCGTCTCCCCGCCGCCCTTGCCCAGGAGGACCTCAGCGTACTCGAGGGCCGGAGTGTCGATAGGCACGAACCCGAAGGAACGGAACACCTTTTCGAGGACTTCCATCAGGGCTCGCCTCGCGGTCTCGTCCTGCGGCAGGTAGTCGCGAAAGCCCTTAAGGACCCTGGGTTCGATGATTTCGGACATGTTCCCTCCGCGCACATTATGCCCGCCGGCGCCGCCAACTTCAAGGCCGGCGAGCTTCTCTCGCCAACGCGAGCCAGATCCTTGACGCTCGCTAGTAGTCTGTACATTATCTCTACATGCTGCTTGTCATCGACGTGGGGAACACGAATATCTGCGGGGGCATCTACGACGACTCGAAGGGCGCCAAGCTCGCCCATACTCTCCGCATCCATACCGTTCCCAAGAAGACCGAGGATGAATACTCCACGATCTTCAAGGCCATTCTCCTCGACCGGGGCATAGCTCCCTCATATATAAGCGAGGTAGTGCTAAGCTCTGTTGTCCCGTCGCTCACCGAGGCGATGTGCACCATGTGCGAGCGCCTTTTCGGCGTGTTCCCCATCGTGCTCGGCCCCGAAGTCTACGCCCGCTTGCCCCTTTCGATACCGAGTCCCCACGAGATAGGAGCCGACCTCGTCGCGGACGCCCTCGCCGCCTGGCGAAAGACTGGAGGCGCGTCGATCGTCGTCGACTTCGGGACCGCTCTGACCTTTACCTGCGTCGGCCACGAGTCCAATATCCTCGGAGTCGCCATCGCCCCGGGCCTCGGCACGGCCGTAAACGCGCTATCGCGGGACACAGCGCAATTGCCTTTCGTGCAGCTCGTAGCGCCGCCGAAGGCGATCGGGACCAATACGATCATGGCGATCCAAGCCGGGGTGATCCACGGCTACATAGGCCTCGTCGAGCATATGGTGACGAAGATCAAGTCCGAGGTGGGCGGGGAAATCCGGGTTATCGCGACGGGGGGCTTAAGCAAGACCATAGCGAGCCTCACGGAGGCCTTCGATTCGATCGACCCGGACCTAACCCTCGACGGCCTCGCCTTCGTCGCGGAATACGTCTCGGCTTAACGGATAATCCTATTCCTTCAGCAGCTCGGAGAGCTCGTCCTGCGAGACGAGGTCCGTCTCCGCCTCTCCCGCCAGCGATGACCTGAGCAGTCCGCCTAGGCGGCCCAGAAGCGCGCGCTGCTCCGCCGCGGCCGCTCCGAGGCGCTGGCCGTCGCCGGCGAAGGCTTGGGCCCGCGGATAGCCCGCTCCCGAGATGCGGTCCAGCACCCCCGAAAAGGCCTTGACGGTCCGTTCCAGCAGCTTCAGGTATTCGGCCCGCTCGATAAGCAGGGTGTTCTGCTCGAGCAGGGAGCCGAAAAGCCTGAGGCTCCTATCGAGGAAGTCTACGTCGGCCGCGACGCGCTCGGCGAAGTATTCGGGATCCGTCTCCGTCGAAAGGATGAGGTCCAGGGACTTGACCAGGACGCTCAAGGAGAACAGGTCGTCCTGGTAGTGTATCATTTGGGGCATGGCTATTGACTTAATGATCGGCTATCGCCGCCTTCTCGTAAAGTATTGATGAAGCATATCTCTTCATGGTATAAAACTGGGGCCTATGCGCCCTTCCTCCCCGGGAGGGCGCAGGAAAGCGAACCCATCCGCCTATAAGGCGGACCCATCCGCCTATAAGGCGGATAAAGTCCATTGGGAGGAACCATGAGACAGTATGAGCTAGTCGCCGTCTTTCCCCCGGAAGAAGAACTCTTCCGTCAGGGAAAAGAGGCGGTGGTCGCGGAGCTCGCCAAGCAGGGAGCCGCGGACGTCAAGGAAACGGACATGGGCGACCGTCCGCTCGCGTACACGATCAAGAAGAAGGAGCGCGGCCACTACATCCTCTTCGTGATGAACCTCGACCCGCAGCACGTGACCCCCGCGGAGAAGATGTTCAAGCTGAACCCCAATCTCCTCAAGTACCTGTTCGTCAGGGCTGAGGACTGAGGTAGGGGGGACAGGATATGAGCGATCTCGCCGTCGCCGTCATCGTAGGCAGGCTCACGCGCGACGCGGAGCTTAAATACACGAATTCGGGGCAGGCCGTCTGCCATTTTTCCGTCGCGACGGGTTCGCGGCGAAAAAAGGCCGATCAGTGGGTCGAGGAGTCCAGTTTCTGGGACGTGGACCTGTGGGGCAAGCAAGGCGAGTCGATCAACCAGTACCTCACGAAAGGCAAGCTCGTCGCGGTGGAGGGCTCCATGCGCCAGGATAAATGGGAGCAGGACGGCCAGACGAGGTCAAAGATCCTCATCACAGCCAATAACGTCCAGCTCCTCGGGTCCTCGGGCGGGCAAGGCGGCCCTTCCGGCCAAGGCTCGGCGTACGAGAGACCGCAGCCAGCCGCCCAAGCGCCGAGGACGGGCGGCGCCCCCTCGAGCCCTCCCGGACCCGGGCCCGGATCCGGAAGCGACGATTTCACCGACGATATCCCGTTCTGATCGGCGAAAATAAGGAGAAGATGATATGTCCGATTCGAGAGACCAGATGGATTCGAGGCCGTCGCGCCAGGATGGCGCGCGCCAGGATAGCGACGGCTCCTCAGAGCCCAGGAAAGACGGAGAGGATCGCGGAGCGGGCGGTCCCCGCCGCGGCAAGGGATTCTTCAAGAAGAAGGTCTGCAAATTCTGCACCCAGAAGATAAAGGTCGAGTATAAGGACGTCGACGCCATGCGTCGCTTCGTGACGGAGCGCGGCAAGATCCTCCCCAGGAGGATCACCGGCACCTGCGCCAAGCATCAGCGAGTGCTCGCCATCGGCATCAAGAGGGCTAGGGCCTTGGCCTTCCTGCCCTACGTCGCGAAGTAAGGGAAAGCGCTACTAGCGAAGCTATGTCCGATTCCGCAACCGCCTTCAGTCGCAAGCCCTACGCCGCGTTCATCGCGGCGGGACTCGCGTCGAGCCTACTCTTCCTCTCGATAGTCCTCTCGTTCGCCTTCCTCGTGCCGGTCCAGATCGCCTTCGGGCGCTCGGGCAGGCGCGCCGGGCTGGCGGCAGCGGGGATCGCGGCGATCGGCATAGCCGTCGTCCAGGGATGGAGGCTCGCGGCGGCCGGCGCCTTCGGCCAAGGCGGAGCCGCCGGCGCGCTCGCGGCCGGCATGCTGCCGCCCCTAGTTCTCCTCGGCGCGCTCGCTTTATTGAACGCGCCCTTCTGGACGGGGGCGATCGGGCCTTACAAGGTCCTGTGCGTCGCCGCCGCGTGCTCGCTAGCCGCGCTGCCGGCGCTGCTCGCCATCGGGAGCGACGCGTCCATCGCGGCGTACCTGGAGGAGCGCATCGGCGCTTTCTTGGCCCCGCTCCAGTCGGTCTCGGGAGGTGGCTACGAGGCGTCCGCCCTCGCGGCTGCCCTCGATCCCAAGGAACTCGTGGCCACGTCGATCGCGACGCTGCGAGATTCCTACGCCGCCATCATCCTGTTCATTGTCGGCGGAAGCTGGCGCCTAGGGAACCGCCTGTCGGGTCCCGGCAGCGCAGGGCGGGAACTTACCGCTGCGATCGACGAGCTTCGCCTACCCTATCCCCTGCTATGGGCCTTCCTGGGCTCGTGGTCGCTCGTGCTCGCGGCGGTTCTGCTACGAGCGCCCGTTGCCGCGGCCGCCTTCGCCTGGAATTGCGCGCTCGCGCTCTCCCTGGCCTATGCGGCCCAAGGCCTGGGGATAGTCACGCATCTATTTAAGAGCTGGAACATGCCGAGGTCCCTGCGCATACTGATCGCCGCCATGGCCGTATTGGCCCTGGCGACGCCGACGGCCGGAACGGCCGTCGCGGTCGCGCTTCCCCTCTTCGGCGTAACGGAAATCTGGATACCCTACCGAAAACCTAAAGGAGTCGGAGCATGAGAGTCATCCTAAACCAGGACGTTCCGAATCTCGGCGAGCTCGGCGACGTCAAAGAAGTCGCCCCTGGCTACGCCCGTAACTTCCTATTCCCCCGCAGCCTCGCCTTCGCGCACAACGTGAAGAGCGTCGCCCTGTTCGAGAAGCGCAAGGCCGAGATCGAGGCGATCAAGGCCTCGAAGCGCTCGGCTTCCTCCAACCTCAAGGAGAAGATCGAGGCCGAGGAAATCGTGCTATCCATCCCGGCCGGCGCGAATGGCAAGCTCTACGGGGCGGTCACCGGCCACAACGTAGCAGACGAACTGCTCAAGAAGGGCATCGACATCGATCGGAAGCGCATAGAGGTCCCCGGCCGCTCCATCAAGAGCGTCGGGAGCTACAAGGTCGCCATTCGCCTTTACGAGAAGGACGAGGCGATCCTGCGCATCGTCATCCAGGGCCAGGCCGTCAAGTCCGAGTCCAAGGAAGAGGCTCCCAAGCCTCGCCGGAAACGCTACGAGGAGCACGACGCCCAGCCCAAGGCCGACGCCCAGCCTCAAGGCGAAAGCCCGGAAGCCTAGGAAGCCCGAGGCCGGCGGAGAAGTCGGTTTTCCGCCGGCCAACCGGGAAAACCGCTGACGTACGCAAAGGTTCGCGAAGATTGGCACCGTCTCGGTACATTCTCTCTTTGCGGTTCCTCGAGTATGTTGGCGGTTTTTTTTCACACGATCGCATCGATAACTATTGGACAACTAAATATAAGGCGACCGAATCTTTTCAGGGAGGTCGGCGAGCGTGATCCCATCCGAGTTGAAGGATAAGGTACCTCCCCATAACTCGGAGGCCGAGCAGGCCTGCCTCGGGGCCGTGCTCATCGACCCCGAATCCGTAGCCAACGTGCTCCGCTTCCTCCGGCCGGAGGATTTCTACGTCAACGCCAACCGCGAGGTCTTCGCGGGGATAGTCTCCCTTTACGAAAAGGGCCAGAAGGCCGACCTCATCACGCTAACCGACGAGCTCAGGCTTCTCGGGACCCTGGAAAGGATGGGCGGACCGGGCTACATAGCGAACCTGACCTCGGTTACGCCCTCGTCGGCGAACGTCGAGTACTACGCGCGCATAGTCCAGGAGGCTTCGGTACGCCGCAACCTCCTTCGCCTCTCCGCCGATATCATAAGCAGGGCCCACGACGACTCCACCGAATCGGCCGTCGTCCTCGACGAGGCCCAGGCCCGCATCTTCGAGATCTGCAATAATAGGCAGGCGGTTTCCTACAAGAGCGTCAAGGAGCTCCTGCCGGAGACGATCAAGACCATAGAGAAGCTCTTCAAGAACAAGAGCGCCTACACGGGCATTCCCTCCGGCCTGCCGGACCTCGATTCGATGACCTCAGGCTTCCAGGACTCCGAGCTCGTCATCATCGGGGCGCGACCCTCCGTGGGCAAGACCGCCCTCGCTATGAGCATCGCCTCCCACATAGCCATCAAGGAGCGCATAAGCTGCGCCTTCTTCTCGCTCGAGATGGCGGACATGGCGATAATGCAGCGCCTGATCTCGAGCGAGGCGCGGATCCCGAGCGAGAAGATACGATCCGGGCTGATCAAGCCCTCGGACTTCAACGCCTTGATGGAGGCCGCCGGCAGGATCTACGAGGCTCCGCTGTATATCATCGACATGCCGAACATCAAGCTCCTCGACCTCCGGACCATGGCCAGGCGCCTCCAGGCGGAAAGGGGCGTGAAGATAATCTTCGTCGACTACCTCACCCTCATCACGCACGAGAACGCGGACCTGCCGCGATGGGAGCAGATAGCGAGCATCTCGCGATCCCTCAAGTCCCTCGCCCGGGAATTGCGCATCCCCGTCGTGGCCCTCTCCCAGCTCAAGCGCGAGGCCGAGGGCAAGCAGCCCACGCTGGCGGACCTCCGCGAGTCCGGGTCCATCGAGCAGGACGCCGACCTCATCCTGTTCCTCCATCGCGACAGGGAAGCGAACAAGACAAGGGAGGAGCGCTCGCCGGTGGTCGAGACCGAGCTCATCATCGCCAAGCAGCGCAACGGCCCCGTCGGCAAGGTGGAGCTCGCCTTCCTTCCCGCGTATACCCGTTTCGAATCGATTGAAAAGAGGATGGGTTAGGGACTATATTCGATACATGAGTATACGCGACGAGTACGATTTCGGCGTCCTGGTAAACGAAGCCGAGCGCATGGTCACCGACGAGCTCGAGCGAGCCCTGGCCGAACGCGCCGACCCGAGCATCTGCGTCTGCGAGGATTGCGTGCTGGACATGGCCGCCTTCGCCCTCAACTCGCTCAAGCCGATCTACCGGGTCTCGTTGCTCGGGACGATGTACGCCCAGGCGATGGACGAAGGCAGCTACGCGGGCCTGGTCCGGACGGCCGTGGACGCCGCGATCAACAAGGTCCACGCCAACCCAGGCCACGATTAGTCCTCCGCGTCGACCTCGAGCGCCCGGATGGACCGATAGGGCCCCCGGAAGATCCGGTCGAAGGGGGCCTCGTGCAGGCTGCGGGCCTTCTCTGCGAGCGTCTTCGCGTACGTGGCGGGCTCGACGGGCAGGATCGCCACCTGCCCTTCCTTGAGCCCGGAAAGGTGGAAGGCGAGTTTATCGCCCTTCTTGCCCGCGTAGGCGACCGAGATTTCGGCGTCGGGCGCCTGTTCCGCAGCCCTCTGCAGCAGCCAATACTTCAGCACCTCGACGGCCTCGGGATCGAGCGAATCCTCGAGCATCCTCGCCCTCTCGAACAGCTCCGGATAGCCTACCAAGGCTTCGGCGCCCTTGGGCAGCTCGACCGCTCCTCGGTAGAGCGAGATCCTCTCGAGCTCGGGAAGGGCGACGAGGTCCATCCCCCTTTTTTTTGAGACGAGCCTGATCTTGAGCTCTGGCTTGAGCCGGAGGCCGCAGCTCGGGCAATTCACCGCGAGGAAATCCCCGCTCAGGATTTCGCCCAGGACCCCGGGGCTAGCGTCGAGATCCACTTCCTCCGGCAAATTCGCGTCGAAAACGGTCTCGCACATGCAGGTGACTTTTCTCATTATTCCTCCCTCACTTGGCAACGAAGAAGAGCAGGTCACCGACGGTCGCTATCACGAAGATAGCGAGTATGAAGGTCGCGCCGACGAACTGGTAGCGGTAGATCGTGATGGGGCGGAGCGCGCGCCTCCTGAAGCCCTCCACGACGAACATCGCGATTTGGCCGCCGTCGAGGGCCGGAATGGGGAGTAGGTTCATAATGAAGAGCCCGATAGAGAGGAAGCCGATGAAGGTGATCGGAGCCGCTAGTCCGCCCGACGCCGAATTCTTGATCCCGGCTTGCGCCGTCTGCCCCACCATGTAGGTAATCCTGGCCGGGCCCGACAGGGCCTTCAGGAGGTTCACTCCCTGGAAGAGGCTCCCGAGCCCCTTCATCGTCATCTCGAACGTGGACCAGGTCTCGGAAAGGCCGGCCGAGATCGCTGTGCCGAGGGTCGTGGCGGCGCGGACCGTATGGATATCGGTCTTGAATCCCATCCCGAGGTTGGATACGCCTTGCGCGTTCCAGCTCAGGATCACGCTGACCTCCCTGTGCGCGCCGCCTCTCTCCACGACGAATTTCGTGCGCTCCGGCTTGGAGGCGTTCAGGATCGAGATCGCCTCCACGGCGTGGCGGACATCCTTCCCGTCTATCGAGACTATCCGATCCCCGCTCGCAATGCCGGCGATCTGCGCCGCGCTCCCCGCGCTTACCTCTCCCACGACCGGTTCCGCCCAATAGGATACGCCGATGAGCCCGCCGCCCGTATCCTTGTCCAGCATCGGAACGACCGTCTTGTCGTAGAGCGTGCCGTCGCGCTCTATCTTGAGGGTTATCGGCTTGTTCGCTGAGAGAGTTATGCGCTCGAGGAGATCCGTGAAATCCGAGACCGCCTTGCCGTCGGTGGATACGATGCGGTCGCCCGTCTTCAGTCCCGCCCGGTCCGCAGGGTAGCTCGACAACCGCGGCGAGCTCAGCGAGTACTCGCTGAGCAGGACGATCCTGTTCGGATAGGTCGGCGTCGAATACCCGATGGTGGAAGCCACGACAAAGACGACGACGGCGAAGGCGACGTTGGCCAGGGGGCCGGAGAGCGCGATGACGATCCGCCGCCAGGGAGCGGCGCCGTAGAAGCTGCCGCTTTCGCGGGGAAGCTCGAGGGCCTTCTCCTCTAGGGCTTTCCGGAAGGATTCCTCGCCTTTCATTCTGCAATAGCCGCCGATGGGGAAGGCGGAGAAGCGCCATTCGGTGCCTCCTCGCTTGAAGCCGGCCACGCGTGGACCCCAGCCGATCGAGAAGGCCTCAACTTCGACGCCCATGGCGCGGGCGGCGGCGAAATGGCCCAGCTCGTGCACAAGCACTACAAGGCCGAGGCCTATGAGGCCGAGCAATATCGTGACGATCAGCATTAGGTCTCCCGGACGGCGGCCGTCGCGGATTCGCGAGCCTGGCCGTCAATTTCGAATATACTCCCGAGCTCCCGCGCGCGGGAAGGCCAACCGCGCCCTAACACCCTGGCTACGACGCCGGCGATCCGACCATAGCCGATTCGCCCTGACTCGAAGGCGGCGACCGCGATTTCGTCCGCCGCGTTGTAGGCGATTGTCGCCCCCTCGCCCGAGGCGAGCGCCTCGTAAGCCAGGCCGAGGAGGGGATAGCGCTCGGCCTCGGGCTCGCGGAATTCCAACGTGCGGCCGGCTAGATCCAGGCGTCCGAAGGGGCAGGGGAGGCACTCGGGCCAGGTAAGCGCGTTTTGGATCGGGACCCTCATGTCGGGCGTGGATAGCTGCGCGTAGAGGCTCCCGTCGCGCGCCCTCACGAGCGAGTGCACGATGCTCTGCGGGTGCACGAGCACCCGAATCCTCGAGGGCTCGAAGCCGAAAAGGCGCGAGGCCTCGATCACCTCGAGGCCTTTATTGGCCATGGTGGACGAGTCGATCGTGATCTTGCGGCCCATGCTCCAGTTCGGGTGCGAGGCGGCCTCATCGGGCCTCACGGACCCGAGCTCGGCTAGGCTCCGGTCGCGAAAGGCTCCCCCGGAGGCCGTGATGATCAGCTCTTCGATCTCGCCCGTGCCTATCTTAGCGCAGAGCTGGAAAAGGGCGGCATGCTCCGAATCGACGGGAAGGATCTTGGCGCCGGTCTTCCTGGATATCTCGTCGAGCAGCGGCCAGGCCATCACCACGCTCTCCTTGTTGGCGAGCGCGAGGTCCTTGCCGCTGGACAGTGCCGAGAGGGAGGGCCTCAAGCCCCCCGAGCCGGAGGCGCCGTTCACGACGATGTCCGCGGCGGTTCCGGATATCAGCTCGTCGAGGCCCGACGGGCCGACGAGGCCTATGCCTGCCGAGGCGGAGGAGGCTCCGCTGAGGCAGAGCGCAGCTCCCGGGAAGCGGGCGCTGGCCGCTCGCAGCCCGACCTCGTCCGTGTGGGAGGCGAGCCCGGCGACCTTGAAGAGATCGGGCCGCGACTCGATGACGTCGAGCGCCTGCCTGCCTATAGAACCCGTCGCCCCGACGACGATGACGCGTTTGCGCATGGCCGTTAGCGGAAGAATCCCAGCAGGAGGGAAAGGCCGTAGAATACCGGCGCGGCGAAGAGCAGGCTGTCGAGCGAGTCGAGGAAGCCGCCCCTGCCTGGGATGGCGCTACCCGAGTCCTTGATGCCCGAGGATCGCTTGAGCGCGCTCTCGAAGAGGTCTCCGACGATGACCGCGGCTCCGATCACGAAGCCGAAGGCCCCGGCCTCCAGGGCGCTCGATCCCATAGTGCCGGGCAGGATTGCCGCGATCCCTATCGATGTGCCGATCGAGCCGCACATGCCGCCGATGAAGCCGGCCAAGCTCTTGTTCGGGGATACGGCTACGATGCCCCGGCGCCTGCCGAGCGTCATTCCGACGAGCCAGGCTAGGCTGTCGTTGCTGAAGGCCAGAACGCAGAAGGCGAGGAGTGATTCCGTCGCCTTGGGGGGCTCGGAGGCTAGGAGCACGAGGAAGGCGCCGAGTAGGCCGGGGTAGGCCGTGGCGAAGCCGAGGGCGCTCGCCCGCGGCATCACGTCGGGAATGCCCTCGGCCCTGACGAAGGCCGAGCCCCCGAACGAAACGATGAGGCCGGCGCCTGCAGCCAGCAGTATTCCCATGCTCGATCCCGATAGGAAGGAGGTGCTGAAAAAAGACTCGCCGAGCATACCGCCGATATAGGCAGCAGCTGGGACGCCGGCTCCGAGGATAATGAAGGGACCTATCCTATCGCTCAAGCCCTTCGCGCCGAAGAAGCGGGCCAGCTCGAGGGAGCAGCCTGCGAGGAGGCCGACGATCATGGAGACCACGGCGGCATGGCGGTACTGGGGGAGGAATACGACGATCGCGGCGATTAACGGGACGCCGACGAAAAAGAGCAGGAGCCGCTGGAGTAGGTTGCTCAAGTCGCGCCGCCGTAGCGGCGCTCGCGGGCACCGTAGGACTCGACGGCTTGCGCCAAGTCCGCCGGACCGAAGTCGGGCCAGTATTTATCGCTGAACCACAGCTCCGCGTAGGCGGATTCCCACAAAAGGAAATTGGACATGCGCTTCTCGTCGCTCGTGCGGATGATGAGGTCGGGGTAGGGCAGCTCTGGATGGTCCATGGCGCCGCGAAAGGCCGCCTCGCTCGGATCGACCCCCGCCGCCGAGGCGCCGGGCCGCGCGGACTATCTCGTCGCGCCCGCCGTAGTTTATCGCGAGGTTCACCGTCATCCTCTCGAAGGAGGCAGTCGCCACCTCGACTTCCCGAATCTCTTCGGCAATATCTTTCGGTAATCCGGCGGCGTCGCCGGAATGCAGGACACGGACCCCGTTGGCGCGATAAAAATCGAGCTCGGCGGATAGGTGCTGCTTTATCAGGCCCATCAGGAATCCGACCTCCTCGGTCGTGCGCTTCCAGTTTTCCGTGGAAAAGACGTAGAGCGAGAGGATCTTGATCCCGAGGTCTTCGGCGGCCTTTACGATGGTCTTCGCGGTCTTGAGGCCCTCGCGGTGTCCCTCGGTCCGAGGCAATCCTCGCGACCTCGCCCACCTGCCGTTGCCGTCCATTATCACACCGACGTGAATCGGTATCCTTCGCTCCATTGTCGCGTCGGCCATGATGGTACGAAGTTCCTATACTTCCATTATCTCTTTTTCTTTTTCCTCGAGGGATTTCCCTACCTGCGCGATATAGGAGTCGGTGAGCTTCTGGAGCTCTTCCTCCTCTTTCTTAATCGCGTCCTCGGGCACGTGCCCGGCGGAAAGCTGCTTCTTGAGCTCCTCCAGCCCATCGCGGCGGATGTTGCGGATCGAAACCCTCGTTTGTTCCGCCATTCCCTTGGCGACTTTGGCGAGTTCCTTGCGCCGCTCCTCGGTGAGGGGCGGAATGGCGATGCGGATCACCTTTCCGTCGTTCGAGGGATTGAGCGATAGCTCCGATTTCTGGATGGCCTTCTCTATCTCGCCGATGAGCGCACGATCCCAAGGCTGTATCACGATGAGCCTCGCTTCCGGAACGGAGACCGTAGCGACCTGGGCGAGCGGGGTCTTCTGGCCGTAGTAGTCCACTCGGATCTTGTCGAGAAGGGAAGGGGAGGCGCGACCCGTCCGCACTCCGTTGAACTCGTCCTTGAGGGCAGATAAGGCTTTCTTCATCTTCTCTTCGCAGGCGATCTTCGCGGAATCCATACGACCCCCTATCGCGTTTGTCAGGCTGGCATATATGAGGCAGGGCCGCGGAACCCCGCGGCCCTGCCGTTGATTCAGGACTCTCCGACCTTCACATACACATAGTCGACTATCTCGAGCTTGCAGCCCGCATCCTTGGCGACCGCGGCCATCGCCTGCGCCACGGGCGTCTTCTCTTCCTTGACGAAGCCCTGGTCGAGGAGGGAAATCTCCGACATGAGCTTCTTGAGCTTGCCTGTAAGCACGCCCTGGATGACCTTTTCCGGCTTGCCCTTCATTTTCTCGTCGAGCTCGACCTGCTTCGCAAAAATGTCCTTCTGCTCCTGGATCCAAGCCGGAGAGGGCTTGGTCTGATCGAGGAACATCGGGTTGAAGGCCGCGATGTGCAGGGCGATGTCGTGGGCGAAGGCCTTGACCGCGTCGTTCGCGAAGGCTTCGGCCTTATCGGACCTCAGCTTGACGACGACGGCGAGCGAGCCCTCGCCATGCACGTATGAATGGATGTATTCGCCGGGTCCCACGGTCACGAGGAGAACGCGCTTGAGAGCCATGTTCTCCTTGATCTTCGCCGCTATGTCCTTGACCATCGACTCCAGCTCCTCGGCCGGCTTGTCGTAGCCCTTGGCGAAGGCGGTCGAGACCGCCTTCGTTCCCGCATCGATAAAATCCTTGTTCCGGCAGACGAAGTCGGTCTCGCATACGATCTCGACCAGGGAGATCTTGCCCGGGCCTTCCTTGACGAAAACCTTGCCTTCGTTAGTGGCGCGGCCAGCCCGCTTCTCGACGCCCGCCATGCCCCACTCGCGCAGTATCTTCTCGGCTCCGGCTGCGTCGCCATTGGCCTCGACCAGGGCCTTCTTGCAATCCATCATGCCCGCGCCTGTCTTCTCGCGCAGGTCCTTTATATCGCTAGCCTTGATATCCACTTGTCTCTCCTGAAATTCCGGGATGATACTTCGCCGAACGCTTCGCCAGGGCTTCGTAGGCCTGTCGGCCTACTTCGCCGAACGCTTCGCTAGGGCTTCGTAGGCCTGTCGGCCTACTTCGCCTCGTAGAGCCTGTCGTCGTCACCGATGGGCGCGGCTTCCTCCACCACGGGTTCCTCGACCTTGGGCTTGTCGGCAGGGCTGTAGGTGGCCGGATCGATCTCGACCTCGTCGTCCTCGGCGGAGGGCGCCGCGTCGGTCTTCACTTCCTCGGTCTCGTCTCCCGCCAGGTTCTCGATTATCTTCAGGCCCTCTGCGGCTCCCGCCTCGACCACCGCGTTGGCGATAATCTGGGTGAAGAGGCTGATCGAGCGGATCGCATCGTCGTTTCCAGGTATCGGGTAAGTGATGCCTTCCGGGTTGCAGTTGGTGTCGACGACGGCGACGATCGGGATGCCCAGCTTTTGCGCCTCGGCTACCGCGATCGCCTCTTTCCTGGTATCGATTACGAAGATCGCGCCCGGAAGCTCCTTCATCTCCTTGATGCCGCCCATGTTCTTCTCGAGCTTGGCCTTTTCCTTCTGGAGACCGGCGATCTCCTTCTTGGTGAGGCTCTCGAAAGTGCCGTCTACTTCCATCTTCTCTATCTTCTTGAGGCGCTGTATCGATTTCTTTATCGTGGAGAAGTTGGTGAGCATACCGCCGAGCCAGCGGTTGTTGACGTAGAACTGCTCGCAGCGCTCCGCCTCTTTCTGGATGGCGGTCTGTGCCTGCTTCTTGGTTCCGACGAACAGCACGCTCTTTCCCGTACCGACCGTCTTCTGGATGGCGTCGTAGGCCTCTTTGATGGCCTGGATCGTTTTCTGGAGATCGATGATGTGGATGCCGTTCCGCTCGGCGAAGATGTATTTCTTCATCCGAGGGTCCCAGCGCTTGACCTGGTGGCCGAAGTGCACGCCCGACTCAAGCAAATTCTTCATCGTAACTACTGCCAAGAGTTCCTCCCGTAGCCGGACTCTGCGCCCGGCCTCCGTCTCTGTATCTCGTCTAGCGACAGGCGCCGTGGGCGGCTGTCGCCAGGCGGAAGGTGCCGACGCTCTCGCGCCGGTCGGAGCGCCGACGGCCGCGAGGCCGTCAATTCTCCTTGCTCCTGCCATCGCGATCCTGGATCGCCATGGACGGAACGCGGTAACCCGCGTCTAGCAAGATGACATAAAGCTCCCTCATTGGCAAGCCCACGACCCCCGTCCATGAGCCCTCCAGCCTGTCGATGAAGAAGGAGGCAAGCCCTTGGATGCGATAGGCTCCTGCGACCCCGTCCCATTCCCGTGAGCTCAGGTAAGCTTCGATATCGCCATCGCTCATCGGAGCGAACACGACGACCGAGTCGGACCTCGAACCGCGAAGCTCCCCCGTAATCCGGTCCAAGAGGGCAATGCCCGTACGGACGACGTGAGAGCGGCCCGATAGCAGGAGCATCATCCTTCGGGCGTCGGCGAGATCCGCAGGCTTGCCTAGGGCGAGCTCGCCGCCGTCCGCTCCGGCGCCCGGAACGCATACGAGGGTATCTGCGCCGAGCACGAGCCTAGGCGCGGAGGGCGAGGCTTTCGAGGCTGCCGCCCTCGCCTTGTCCTCGGCCAGGGCCTGGACCCTCTCCGCGGGGACCAGATCGTCCCGGGCGGCCTCGTCGATTTCGGGGGAGGCGGGGTTGAACTCGATGCCGGCCGCCGCTAAGAGCTCCCGACGGCGCGGTGAATTCGAGGCAAGGAGTATGCGTTCCATCAGTGGGATGATCGCCTGCGGCGCACCGGGCGGTCAAGGTCGAAGGGCATTCCAGCTTGACATCGCCGTTGCACGCATACTAGTGTCTATCACGACCGAGCGATTAGCTCAGATGGATAGAGCGTTGGCCTCCGAAGCCAAAGGTCGCGCGTTCGAATCGCGCATCGCTCAATATTTTATGCGTACAAGTCGAGTCGCTTTTCCGTATCCACGGGCGGCTCGGGCGCTGCCGCCTCGCTCTCAGGTTCCTCTTCCCTCGGTCGGGGAGGAGGGGGAGCCGCGGGGACGATGACCTCGTCCACTATTCCTAAGCTGCTGCTTTCCATATCTACCTCCTACGACAAAGATACTGCCGTTAAGTTCTCTATACAATGCCACGGGCGAAAAAAGACCGGACCCCTAGGCCCGGCCTCCTCGTCGGCGTCGCGCGGCTATTTCTTGCTCGCCGCGCCCTTCGCCTGATACTGCGCGAGCTTCTCGAGGGTTTGCATCGCCAGCTTTTTCACCGTGCCGACGTAGCTGCCCTTGGTGAACTTCATGATCGTGTTCGTCGCCGAGGCCATATCCATGCTGCCGTTGTTTTTATCGGCCAGGTCGAGGAAGGCAAACATCGTATATACAGCCAGCCTATCCTCGGACATGCCTACATTGGCGAAATGATTCACGGAGTCGGAGATCGCATGGACGACCTCGTCTTTGTCGTTCATGCCGATCTTGCCGAGCGACCTGACCGCCTCTGCCAGGACCATGGGATCCTCGATCTTGGAATTGAGGATGACCTTGACGAGGGTATCCTTGCTCTCGACGGAGGGGAATTCGCCGAGATACTCGCAGGCCTTGGCTCGGATATCCGGGAAATTATTGGTCACGACGCCCAGCCCGCCGCTCCTGACCACCACGAGGTTATTCTCCAGGGCGAGGTATTGGAGCGCCCCGCGGACCTCGTCGTTCTTGCGGCCGGCGTCCAAGGCCCTCTTCGCGTATAGCAGGGCGACGAGCTTGCCGTCCTTATCGTCCGACCGCGAAAGTTCCTTCACCATCATCGTCTCGGCGGACTCCTGGAGGTAAGCCTCCTCCACCGTCTTCTCGCTGCTCTTCGGCTGGGCCGCGGCGGATTGAGCCGCCGCGCTGAACGCGAGCGCGAGCGAGATCGTCGCGGTCAGGGCCGCGCGGATTACATGTTTCATCATTGCCTCCCGATTCCAATCTTCCAAGCATCGCCATGCTTTTCGAGCATGTAGAGGATATTCCGGTCGCCCTTGGGGCTGACAGTAATAGCCTTGACGAGGTTCTCCCCGACGAATTCGATGTCGTCGACCTTGTCGTTCTGCCGCGAAGGGTACACTACATTGATAAAATAGTCTTTAAGGGTCTGAAGCTTGATGCCTTTCCGCTTGATTATCGGGTACTCGGAATATTTGGCGAGGATCAACGGGTCGGAGTAGTAGCGTATATAGTCATCCGTGAGGTTCGCACGCCAAGCCTCGTAATCCTGCCGCCGGATAATCATGTTCAGGGATTCGATGAGGGTCCGGACGTCGACGAAAGTCGCGCTCTTGACCTCCTCGGGCACGGCCGAGGGATCGAAGACGGCCGGTTCGGGACCTTTGTCGGGCTTGATCGGCGGGGTAACCTCCAGGGTCTCGACGGGAGGCTGCGGCTCGACGACGGGCTTAGGGGCGGTCGTGCAGGATAGGGCGATGACTACCATGGAGCAGGCGACAATAAGGGTAGAGAGCCGTTTACCGGTCAAAGCCATTAGCACATTCTACAGCGTATATGGGCAAATGTCAAAAGCGGCTAAGCCGGGTAACTGATTTTTATTGAATGACATTCCGTTTCGTTGTATTATACCGCCAATAAATCGGAAAGCGCGGGGGTTTCTGCGAGCCGAGGGAGCTCCCGCCTCCTCTTATGGGGTATTAATGAAGGACATCGCAGCGCTTCACCGGGCTGAGTACGACGTTGCGCCGGATATAATCGCGGCTGCGCCCGGTGTTGTAAAGTTCCTCGGGGAGCACACCGAGGCCTCGGACGGGCTTGTCCTCGCGGCGGCTCTCTCCTTCGAGATACAGGTGGCGATATCCCTTCGCCGCGATTCTTCGCTGCGATTCTACGCGGCCGACCTCGGCGAGCGAAAGAGGACGAGCGTAGGCAACCTTAAATTCAAGCGAGAGGACAGGTGGGCGAACTACCCCAAGGGCGTCCTCGACCTTTTCGTCAAGGAAGGCTTGCCGGCTAAGGGCCTCAATTTCACCATAACCGGTGATATTCCCGTAGGACTCGGGCTAGCCTCCTCCGCGGCCCTCGGCCTGGCCTCGGCTCTAGCCTTCAAGGAGCTATTCGGCCTGAACAAGCGAGGAGAAGAGCTCGCGGAGCTCGCCCGTAGGGCCGAGGCGGACTTCCTAGGCCATCCCGTTCCGTCCTATGACCACTTGGCCGGCGCTGCCCCCGCGGGCGGTACGGTCTCCATCGTCGACCTTCGCACGGATCGCCGCAGGGCGGTGCCCTTCCTGGACGGGGATAACGTGGTAGTGCTCACCGATTCCAAGGTGCCGCGCCTGAACGTGGACGCCGAGCTGAAGCAGCGCGCCGAGGATTGCATGAAGTGCCTCGCGGTCCTCGCCCGTGGATCGCAGAGGACGCTCCGCGATTTCGGTCCCGAGGAAGTCGACGAGCTCATGGGAAGCCTCCCCGAGAGCGTCAGGAGGCGCTGCCTCCACGTCGTCGAGGAAATAGCTCGAGTGGGAGAAGCCGAGGAAGCCCTCATCAAGGGCGACGCGGCCGCCTTCGGCCGAGCTGTCAACAAGTCCCATACCTCGCTGCGGAATCTCTACGAGGTTTCCTGCCCGGAGATAGACTGGCTGGCCAAGAGGGCCGTCGAGATCGACGGCGTGCTCTGCTCGAGGCTCACCGGCAAGGGATTCGGGGGCTGCACGGTATCGGTGATGGCCGAATCCTCGCTGCCTGAATACAAGAAGCGGCTCGAGGACTACGAGCGGATTTTCGGCTTCAGGCCCACCATTCACGAGACTCGGCTAGCCGGCGGGCTGCGCGTCGTCGGCTAGAGCGATGCGGATACTCCTTACGAACGACGACGGGTTCTGCGCGGAAGGGCTCACTGTCCTCGCACGAACCCTCGGACGCGAGCACGAAGTCTGGATATTCGCCCCCGACAAGGAGCGCTCCGGCGTTTCGCACGCGCTGACGCTGGGCGCCGCGGGTAAGGTCAAAAAGGTCGGTGAACGGCAATATACCTGCTCGGGAACGCCCGCGGACTGCGTCATCCTTGCCCTCCTGGGGGCTATCGGCTTCGCGCCGGAGATAGTCGTCTCCGGCATCAACCGCGGCCCCAACCTAGGCACCGACGTCGTCTACTCCGGGACCTGCGCTGCAGCGAGGGAAGCCGTCTTGAGCGGCATCCCGGGCATCGCCGTATCCTGCGCCTCGCGCGCTGAGGTCATGCGCTACGGAGCGGCGGCGGCCTTCACCCTTGCCAACCTGGAAACCCTGGCCTCCTCCTGCTCGGGCGACGCCTTCATGAACGTGAACGCCCCGAGCGCCGACGACTGTCCCGCGGGCGCCGAATGGAGCGAGCCGTGCAAGCGCGTGTACGGGAACGAGCTCAAGTCCTTCGAAGGGCCCGACGGCTTTAGCTACTGCTTCCTTACCGGGGGCTACCCGGACCTCCGCCACGACGCGGCCAGCGACTATGGCGTGGTAAGCGCCGGCAAGGTATCCGTCAGCCCCATTCTCGTCCATCCTCAGGTGCCCGCGGGCTTCCTCTCGGGCAGGGACTTCCGTTAGGATATGGCCATGGACGAAGCCCTAGCCGAGGCTTCCCGCCTTGTCGCCTCCCGCGATTGGCGGAGCGCCCTCTCCGTCCTTCGCAGCGTAGAGAGCGAGGACGGCAACGAGTTCGAGATCGCCTATCTTTTCGGGATCTGCCACGCCCGTCTGGGCGATTGGGACAACGCGTTGCTCTACCTCGAGCAGGTCGTGACCGGCGGGCTCGACCCGGCGCGCGACGGGCAGTGCCGGATGGCCCTCGCTTACGTCTATACGGCCACCGGCAGGCACAAGCTCGCCGAATACGAGCTGAGGCGGCTCCGCGAATCCGGCTTCGAATCCGTCCAGGTCTATGCCTTCCTTGGCTACACCGCCTGGGCGCAGGGAAGGCCGGAGGAAGCTATCCGACAGTACGCCAAGGCCCTCGAGCTGGACCCCGAGAACGCTAACGCCCTCAACGGCATGGGTTACCTGCTGGCCTGCGAGGGCAAGGACGGAGCCAGGGCCCTGACCTATTGCCGGAAGGCCGTGGATAAGGTTCCCGACAATCCCGCCTACCGCGATTCCCTGGCGTGGGCCTACTTCAGGCTAGGCTTCCTCGACGAGGCCAAGGACAACATCGGCCGGGCCCTCTCCCTCTCCCCGGGCGCGCCCGAGATCCGCGAGCACGCCCGTTCGATCGATCAAGGGGGGAGCGCTCATCCCCAGGCGGCCAGGGCCGCGAGAGGCAGGGTAGGATGAACACGAGGCGATTCGCCCTAGCGTCGCTCATCGCGCTTTCGCTGGCCTTCGTACCGCCGCGCGCTGGCGGCGCCTGGGCGCAATACGGTTCCGTCATGAAATCCTCGGGCGCGGCGGAGCAGCTCAGACTAGGCGTCCAGTCCTATCATAGAGGGCGCTACGCGGAATCCATCCTCCTGTTCGAGAAGTCCTTGGCCTACCAGCCCGGCGACGCGCTCATCGAATACTGGCTCGGCCGCGCCTACTTGAAGGCAGGCTACGAAGAAACGGCCTTGCGCGTGTGGCGGCCCCTCGTCGACGCCTCCGACGTCCCGCCCTTCCTCAGGGCCAAGGCCGAATCCCTGCGCGCCTCGAGGGCTGTCGCCTCGGCTGCCGGCAGCTATCATTTCGTCGAAGTGGAGCGTTTCGAGGGGAAGAAGGGCAAGGATTCCTTTTTCTCGCGTCCGTCCGCAATTATCCCGAGGCCCGACGGGTCGCTCCTGGTCATAGCTCACGGCTCCAACGAGGTCATCACCCTCGATGCTTCGGGCGTCGCGAGGCAGAGGCTGAGGGGCGGCCTCTCGGGCTTCGATAGGCCGTACGGCGCGGCCTACCTCCCCGACGGCACGCTCTTCATAACCGAATTCAACGGCGACCGAGTATCGCGAATCGCTGCCGACGGCTCGGCCAAGACCTTCGGCACGAAGGGCAGGGCCGGAGACGGGCTCATCGGGCCGCACTACGCGGCCGTGGATAGCGAAGGCTATCTCTATGTGGTCGATTTCGGTAACGCCAGGGTAAGCAAATTCGACGACCAAGGCGCCTTCATCCTGGCTTTCGGGACCAAGTCCGCCGATTCCGGCTTCCCCGGCTTCGCGAGCCCGACGGGGATATACGTCGCCGACGGGATAGTGTACGTCGCCGATTCCATCGCCAAGTCGATCTATAAGTTCGACGAGTCGGGCAATTTCGTCGGCATCCTAGCGGAGGGCGAGCTCCATCTGCCCGAAGGGATCTCCGCCTGGGAGGGTGGGAGATCGCTCCTCGTCGCCGATACCGACAGGATCGTATCCATCGACCTGCGGACAGAGACCGTCTCCGAACTGTTCCGCGCCTCGAGCAAGAAGGCGCGGCTCGTCGGGGCGGCTCCCGATTACAACGGCAACCTCGTCGCCTGCGATTTCGACGAATCGGCGATCTCG
Organism: Spirochaetaceae bacterium; assembly: GCA_025355995.1. Taxonomy (GTDB): domain Bacteria; phylum Spirochaetota; class Spirochaetia; order Treponematales; family Rectinemataceae; genus UBA1306. The sequence goes on from JANXYQ010000069.1 coordinate 79,955, forward strand.
GTGCTATCGGACGTCTCCTCCCTGGCGGCAGGCTACGACGTGGAGATACAGAGCATCGACTCGAGCTCCTTCCCCAAGGTAACGCTCGACGTAGTAGTGCGCGATAAGGACGGCCAGCCCGTGGTGGGCCTGCGCGAGGGCAACTTCTACCTCTCCGAGACCGTGCGCAGGACGACTCAGGTCGACGAGGGGGGGAAGGCGGTCCTCAGGACCGAGGAGACCATCGAGCCCGCCTCGGACGCGACCTTCCTCGGCTCGGGAGACAAGGCTCCCGGCTCGCGCACAGTCCTCGTACTCGAGCGTTCCGCCGCGATGGGAGCCCTCAAGGAATCGCAGAGGGCGGCTCTGGCCGAGCTCTATGCCAAGCTCTCCGGAGAGGGAAGGCTGGGGCCTTCCGTCGTGACCGCCGGCCCCTCGCCGGCCCTCCAATCCTCGGGCGACCTCCAAGCCGCCCTCCGGATCGCGCTCTCGCCCGCCTCTGGGCGCGGCCGATTCGACCTCGCGTTGCGCCTCGCCGCGACTAGCCTGCTGCCTTCGGGCAACAGGGACGCCGTCGTGTACCTCGGGATCGGCGCCGTGGATGAGTCCTCCTTCGCCGGAACGACGCTGGCGGAGCTTGCCGCACTGATGCGCAACAACGGCCTGAGGTTCTTCGCCGTCGTCCTCGGCGAGCCCGACGCCTCCCTGCGCTACCTGGCGGATAGGACGGGCGGCGGGATTTATTCCGCCTCGAGGCCGCGGGGCCTCGGAGACCTCGCCGAGGAGATATCGCGGGCGGCGACGGGACGCTATCGCTTCACCTTCGTCTCGAAAGCGGAGACGAGCTTCGGCCAAGGCTACCTCGCTCTCGGGGTCGAAGCATATCTGTACAAGAAGAGCGGCAAGGACGAACTCGGCTATTATGCCCCGCTCAAATGAGAGAGGGCTCGCTATTGACTAAGGCCCGACCTACCGTATATATTTTCGCCCGTTGTCGAAGCCATCTTAGCTCAGTTGGTAGAGCGCGTGACTTGTAATCTCGAGGTCCTCGGTTCGATTCCGGGAGATGGCTCGGGCCCGCTGAGTAGCTTCGTTCCCCTGGGGAGATTCCCGAGTGGTCAAAGGGGGCAGACTGTAAATCTGTTGGCTTACGCCTTCGAAGGTTCAAATCCTTCTCTCCCCAATCGCCCCTTCTCGCGGAGAAGGGGCTTTTTTTTCGAGCGAGGGAGGCAGTCGAGCGGGCTCGCATGGAGGACCAGGAATGGCCGACCCTTTCTACGCTGATGGCTTCCGCTTCACCTGCACCCGCTGCTCGTTCTGCTGCAGGGGCGAGCCGGGATTCGTATTCCTCTCGAGGGAGGATCTGCGAAGGCTGCTTCGCCGCCTTGGCCTTGATTTCAAGAGCTTTTTTGAGGAGTATTGTACCCTGGTCGATACGGGAACCGGGATGGCCCTCAGCCTTCGCGAGGTCGCGCGGGATGTCGCGGGAGAGAAAGCGTCCTGCGACTGCGCTTTATGGGATAATGGCGGCTGCGCGGTCTACGAGGATCGCCCGGTACAATGCGCGACCTACCCATTCTGGTCTACTATCGTCGAGTCGAGCGCCTCATGGTCCGAGGAAGCCCGCTCCTGCCCCGGGATCGGCGCCGGGGAGCTCAGGTCGAGGGAATACATCGAGGAACGCCTGCTTGCGCGACGCGGGGCCGGGACCATAGTCCTGAGCTACGGCGTCGATCCGGAGTGCATGGATGCGGATACGATTTTGGGGAGTTAGGGGCTCCGTCCCGACCCCGCTCATGCCATCGAAAGTCAAGAGCAAGGTATCGTCGTCGGTCCAGCGGATCGCCGGCAAGGATATCGAGAGCCAAGAGGCGCGCGAGCGCTTCCTCTCGTCCCTGCCCGACTACCTGTTCTCGACGGTCGGGGGCAATACCGCCTGCGTGGAGGTGGTCACCAAGGAGCCGTGCCGCTTCATCTTCGACGCCGGTACGGGCATCCGCGAGCTCGGCAACGAGATCCTCGCGACGAAAAAGCCCGCCGAATGCCAAATTTTCTTCTCGCATTTCCATTGGGATCACATCCAGGGCCTTCCCTTCTTCGGACCCGCCTTCGATCCCCGCTACTCGATCTCCTTCTATAGCCCCGTTCCCGAGTTCAAGGCGATACTCGAGGGACAGATGAAGCCCCCCTATTTCCCAATCACCATGGACGTGATGTCGGCGAAAAAGTCCTTCAAAGTCCTGGGAGGGGAACCCGTGACCGTCGGCGGCGTCAAGATAAGCTATCGCGCGATGAACCATCCCGGGGGCTGCTACAGCTACGCGATCGAGGAAGGCAAGGTTAGGGCCATCTATTCGACGGATACCGAGCTTAGGGAGGAGGATTTTCGCCGTACCCCCGAGAACCAGGCCTACTTCCAGGACGCCGACATCCTCGTGCTCGACACTCAGTACACCCTCGGCGAGGCGATCGAGAAGTACAACTGGGGGCACTCCTCCTTTAGCCTGGCCTCCGATTTCGCCGCGACCTGGGGGATCAAGCGCCTGGTCCTCTTCCACCACGAGCCCTCGTACTCCGACTTGAAGGTGGAATCGATTTTCAAGAACGCCTCCTGGTATATCGAGCATCTCGAGAGCAAGGGAATCGAGGTATTCCTCGCGAGGGAAGGCCTCGATATCGAGGTGTAGCGATGGACGACTTCATCGCGCGGCTGAGCCTCCGCTCGGCCTTGGAGCTCTACCTTTTCCTCGAGGGGAGGGAGGAGGAGCTATCCGGCGGTCCTGCGGAACTATACGCGACCCTACGACTCTATCTATACGATCGCCTCTCTATCGAGGATATGGAATCGCCAGAGGCTTTCCTATCGAAGCTCGACCGGCACTGAGCGAAGCCGAGCCATGCGCTGCACGGAGGTACGATGACGAAGACCGGAAAGGTTAGGCGAACGCTGGTGCCCGCGATCGCGGCGATAGCCGCGACGATCGTTCTCGCGGCCGCGGCCATAGCCATTCTCCTGGCGCTCGTCTCCCGCCCCTCGGAGGGGATCGGGACAGGAGGGCTCTTCGCCGTCGAGCGCGGCGAGAATGCCCAATCCGTGGCGGCCGACCTCGAGCACAGGGGATACATCCGCTCCGCTTTCGCCTTCCGGCTGATCGCCAAGGCCGAGGGCCTCGGGTCCTCGCTAAAAGCCGGCACCTACCGCATCGTCGCCGGCATGAGCTCCCATCGCATCTTGGACGAGCTCGTCTCGGGCCGGCAAGCCCTCGTCAGGGCGACCGTACCCGAAGGCTTCACCCTCTCGCAGATAGCAGGCCTCCTCGAGCGCTTGGGAATTTCGGGCAAGACCGCCTTCCTCGAAGCATCGAGGGATGGCCGACTCCTCGCCGAGATCGGAATCCCGGCCTCCTCGGCCGAGGGATACCTGTTCCCGGATACGTACTTCCTCCCTAAGGACTATCCTGCGGAGAACGCGCTCAGATCGATGGTCAAGGCCTTCAGGGAGCGGCTCGCGACAATTCCGGAGACCGCCTCGCTCTCCGCGAAGGAGCTGCACGACCGGATAATCCTGGCGTCCATCGTCGAGCGCGAATATAAGACCGCCGACGAGGCTCCGCTCATCGCGAGCGTCTTTTACAATAGACTGCGGATTCGAATGGCCTTCCAATCCTGCGCGACGGTCGTCTACGTGATCACCGAACGCCTGGGCAAACCGCATCCAGAGGTGATCTACGACCGGGACCTCAAGCTGGACGACCCCTACAACAGCTATGAGCACGCCGGCTTGCCTCCTGGACCCATATCGAACCCCGGGATGACCTCGCTCCGAGCGGCCTTCTATCCCGCCACGAGCCGTTACCTGTACTTCCGCCTCGTCGACGCCAATGCCGGCAAGCATCATTTTTCCTTGACTCTCGAGGAGCACCTCGACGCCAGAAAACTCTTCATCAAGAAGGTCGAGGGCTGATGGCGAGAATTCCCGATCGCCTGGTCCAGGAAATCCTGGATAAGACCGATATCGTCGCCGTAATCGGAGACCACGTGCGCCTGACGAAGAAGGGCGGAAGATGGCTTGGGCTATGCCCCTTCCACTCGGAGAGGAGTCCCTCATTCAGCGTCGACCCCGATAAGGGGCTATTCTATTGCTTCGGCTGCCAAAAAGGCGGATCGGCTGTTCAATTCCTCATGGAACTCGATAAGCAGAGCTTTCCCGAAGCTATGGAAGAGCTAGCCAAGAGAGCCGGAATCGCCCTCGAAGTCGAGGAAGCCCCGAGCGAGGAGGAGAAGGACAAGCGCGCCCTCTTCGAACTCTACGAACGCCTCCGCGGCACCTTCCATTGGCTCCTGACCGAGAACGCGATCGGCGAGATGGCGAGAGAGCGCCTGCGCGCTCGATGCTTGCCGGATTCGATAGTAAAAGAATTTTATCTCGGCTATGCTCCTGCGGATAGGCGTTGGCTTCATCATTTCCTCTTGGGGAAAGGATATTCTGCCGGCTTTCTTGCCCGGTCCGGACTTTTTGCGGGTTCATCGCACGATTATCCAATATTCGCAGATAGGCTTATATTTCCGATATCTGATATGAAAGGTCGAGTTATCGCCTTTGGCGGTCGATTATTGCAGGGCGAGGGGCCTAAGTATATCAACAGTCCAGATACGCCTCTGTTCAGAAAACAAGACAATCTCTTCGCTCTAGAGAAGGCCCTGCCGACAATAAAGAAGCAAGGCGAAGCCCTGATCTGCGAAGGTTACATGGATGCGTTATCCTTTCACGTAGCTGGAATTACGACAGCTGTTGCTCCCTTGGGCACCGCATTTACCGCGAGCCAGGCTAGGCTACTTAAGCGTTGGTCAGATAGAGTGCTACTTTGCTTCGATTCGGACGAGGCCGGGATGAAGGCTGCCGAACGCGCCTGCGCGATCGCGGCTGGCGCAGGCCTCGATCCTGCGGTAGTTTCCCTACCCGGAGGTAAGGATGCCTCCGAAATTCTCGAAAAAGAGGGAATGGGGACATTGCAAAAGACGCGAGATTTCACTATAACTGGAGGCGATTTTCTCATCCGAATGGCAAAGGAGCTCTTCGATATAGGCACCGTGCAAGGAAAGGCTAAAGCGTCGGCTTTTTTATACCCTTACGCCGACGCCTTGAACTTAGAGGTAAAAAGGGGCGCTTTCCTGGATCTCGCATCCAGGGAATTAGGGGCAAATCCCATTTCGATACGATCGGATTACGATGCCGCGAAGCGCGGCGCGCAGCCACGAGCGTCGAGGGAAGCCGCGAGACCTGCAGGCCAGAGCGGCTCGGCCTTGGCCGGTAGCGCGCGAACGGACGATCTCGTCTTTTTATCGGCGGTCGCGCTCAACGCGGATCGCTTCGGGGGCATCCGCTCGGTCATCAAGCCCGAGGACCTCGACGATTTCAGGGCTCGCGATATATTCATCGCCCTAGAAGAGGGCTATCGGGCCGACGACCTCGGCGTGGAATCGGTCCTCGAGAGAGTCGAGGACGAGTCCGTGCGCCGCTTCGTCCGGGAGGTTTCGGCTCGCGGCGAGTTCGCGGAAAACGCGGACAAGCTGATCTCCGACGGGATGGCGATGATCCGGCGCCGCAGCCTCGAGCGGAAGCGCGAGCGGCTCTTGTCGAGGATCGCCGACCTCGGCAGCTCGGCGACCGCCGCCGACGCCGAGGCGCTGAACGGTTTACTGCACGAGAAACAGCGTCTGGACTCAGAATGGGAGGCTATGAAGGGTGAGCGCGATTAACGACCTTGAGCTGGACCCTGCGATCGCCAAGCTTCTCGAATATGCCAAGACGAAAAAGTCTATCAGCTTCGACGAGCTTTCCGATTTTCTGCCCGAGAACGTCCTCAACTCCGACAAGATCGACGGCGTCCTCGCCCTCCTCGAGGCCAACGATATCCGCCTCGAGGAGGAGGAAGTACAGGTCGAGGACGAGGTCGCCATAAAAGAAGCCGAGGCCGAGAAGAAGCGCCTCGTCTACAACGACAAGGAATCCTCGGTCGACGACCCCATACGCCTCTACCTTCGAGAAATCGGCAAGGAGAACCTCCTCACGGCCGAGCAGGAAGTCGAGCTCTCCAAGGCCATGGAGGAGGGCGAGAACATAATCAAGGGCATCATTAAGCGGTCCGGCGTGCTAATACCCGAATTCTACCAGATCGGCGTCAAGGCGACGCGGCGGGAGGCCAAGGACTCCTCGCTGCAGCGCAAGGAGAACACCGAGAAAATAGCCGAGCGCCGCCGCCTCAACCAATTCTACCGCGACCTGATCCGCGACTGCCTCGCCGACCTCAAGGAATACGTGGAGCACAAGCGCCGTATCCTCTCCCGAGGCGGCGACATCTTCACCGACCAGGAGCTCGCCGCCGAGCGCGAGGCCCTCCTCGCCCGCCTCAAGGAGGCGGAGATCCACCCCGAGGAGATCAACTCCTTCTCGGAGAAGTTCACGGTATCGGCCAAGAAGATCCGCAAGTACCGCAAGGAGCAGGAGCGCATCGAACGGATTCTCCGGATCTCGAACATGCGCGAGCTTCGCACCCTGGGCCGCAACCTCACGGTCAAGGAGAAGCGGGAGGCGATCGAGGAGGAGCTCGGGCTCTCCTCGGACGAGATCAAGGAAAAGATCCGGCAGATCCAGGTCACCGAGAAGAAGATGCGCGAGCTCGAGACGATGTTCGAGTCCGACGCCGACTCGATCATCGCGATGGCCAAGGAGATCAACCGCGGCCGGATCATGATGAAGAACGCGAAGGACCGCCTGATAAAGGCGAACCTCCGGCTCGTAGTCTCCATCGCGAAGAAGTACACGAATCGGGGCCTGCACTTCTTCGACCTCGTCCAGGAAGGCAACATCGGGCTCATAAAGGCGGTAGAGAAGTTCGAGTACCGCAAGGGCTATAAGTTCTCGACCTACGCTACATGGTGGATAAGGCAGGCGATAACGCGGTCCATATCCGACCAGGCCAGGACCATCCGCGTGCCCGTCCACATGATCGAGCAGATCTACAAGGTGGTCCGCGAATCCCGCCAGCTCATGCAGAAGCTCGGCCGGGAGCCGACGGACGAGGAGATAGCGGAGCAGCTGGGCTGGCCGGTAACCCGGGTCAAGAGCGTCAAGAACGTCGCGCGCGAGCCTATATCGCTCGAGACGCCCATCGGCGAGGACGAGGATTCCCTGCTCGGCGACTTCATCGAGGACAAGGAAGTCGAGAATCCCTCAGTCCAGACGGACTACAAGCTCCTGCAGGAGCAGATCCGGGCCGTCCTTTCCACGCTCCCCCCTCGCGAGCAGGAAGTGCTCCGGATGCGCTTCGGCCTCGACGACGGGTACTCCCTGACCCTCGAGGAAGTCGGGCTCTATTTCAACGTGACGCGCGAGCGCATCAGGCAGATCGAGGCCAAGGCGCTCAAGAAGCTCCGTCACTTCAAGCGCAGCCAAAAGCTGCGCGACTACATGGATCATTAGATCGCGAATATAGATCGAGAGGTGCCCTATGCTGATGGAAGAGGTTTTCGAGCGTCTCCGCGAATATCAGGAGATCCTCACTAAGCGCGTCGGGATCGAGCGCGAGGTCGACGAGATTCCCAAAGCCCTCGACGCGCAGACGGAGCTGCTGACGCGCGTCAAGAAATCGTACGTCGAGAAGAACGAGGCCTTCCAGTCCACCGAGGCGAAGGTGCGCGATCTCCGGCAACAGCTCGCCGAGGCTGAGGGGCAGCGGGAGGCGGCCGAGAAGCAGATGGACGCTATCTCGACTCAGCGCGAGTACGAGGCTCTCAACAAGGAGATCAGGGACGCGACGGACCGCGAGCACGGCATCCGCAAGGACCTGCAGCGCGAGGAGCGCTCGCTCGCGGAGATCGAGGAGTCGCTCCGCCGCGACGAGTCCATGATCCAGCTCCAAGAGACCGAGATCGCCGAGAAGAGCGCCAAGATCAATAACGAGAAGGAGCTCAAGGTCGTCGAGATCGGCCAGCTCCGTGCGAGCGAGGAGAAGGCCTCCGGAGGCATCGACAAGGACGTCCTCTTCAAGTTCGAGCGGATCATCCGCTCGAAGCAGGGGCTCGGCATCGTCCCCGTCAAGGGCTATGTCTGCACCGGCTGCTACATGATCCTGCCGGCCCAGTTCGTCAACGAGGTGCGCTCTGGCAACCGCATCATATTCTGCCCCTACTGCTCCCGCGTCCTGTACTACCAGGAGTCCGAGGAACAGACGGAGCAGCTGTTCGCCGACATCGAATCCGGGTCGCTCTCCGACCTCTCGGACTACTCCGAGGAAGGCGAGGATGACGGGTACGACGAGGATTCCGACGAGGGCGAAAAGGACTCGTCGATGGAGGATTCCGAGGAGTAAATTTTGGGCGGGCCGCGCCGCCGTCGCGAGCGGTCCCGGGCGGCGACGCCTCGGGCCGTTCGCGGAGGAAAGTCCGGGCTCATGAGAGCGCAGCGCCGGGTAACTCCCGGGCCTCGGGGACGCGACGGCTCCGGCCGTATCGGTCTCGGGGACAGATAGCGCCACAGAGAACATACCGCCCAGTTAGGACCGCGACTTGATTTAAGCAGAACGCGAAGGCGTTCTGCAGAGTCAGGGAAGCGGAGCTTCCATGACTGGGTAAGGGTGAAAAGGCGGGGTAAGAGCCCACCGCGTCGCCGGCGACGGCGACGGCACGGCAAGCCTCGCTGCGAGCAAGGCCAAGCAATGGAGAGCTGCTCGCTCAATCCATGGGTTGGTCGCGCGGATCCGGCGGGTAACCGCCGGACCAGATGGATGGCGGCGGCCCCGAAAGGGGCACAGAACCCGGCTTATAGGCCCGCCTTTTTTTTTCTCCTCGCAATCCGGAGCAGCCATGCGGACTCGCAGCATGGCCGTTCATTGACGAGCCTCATCCTTTCGTGATACAAGGAACCGAGGCGCCTAGAGGCGCTTCGGCCCCAATGGAATCCTTCTCGAGAACACTCGAAACCTACACCGGAAGCTACCTCGCAAAGCGCCGGCGAAAGCGAGCGGTTATAGCCTTGGCCTTGGCGGCTTCGGCGGCGCTTCTAGGCGTCATAGGAATACGCCTGGGAAAATCCGGAGTACTCGCCAGGATCGGCGCGACCCACGTGATTCCGAAACAAAAGATATTGGCCGATTGGGACGCGAAGAGGTGGGATGACGTGCGAAGCGAGTCCCTCGCCTCGCTGGCCTCGAGACCCCTCGACGCGTTTTACCTCTCGTTCAAGGGATTGGCGGCGTTCTATAAAGGCATGGAGCTTCCCGAAGGCGAGGAGAGGGCGGCCCTCATCGACGAGACGGTCTCCTCTCTCCGCAAAGCCCTCGCTTCGGGCGGAAGGATGCCGAAGGCCCAGGTCGAGTACGTCCTCGGAAAGGCCTATTTCGACAAAGGCGATTCGTATTTCGACGAGGCGGTAAAGTACCTGGAGTTGTCCATAACCTCGGGGTACCTGGGCTCGGACAGCCGTGAGTACCTGGCGCTTGCGTACTCGGGACTCGGCGACAAGGCCCGGGCCGTCAAGAATTTCGAGTCCGCGCTCGATCGGAGCAGGGCTGACCTCCTGCTCATCTCGGCGGCCAGGGCGTACGTGGACGCCGGGGAGCACATCAAGGCGGAGGCGCTCATCCTCGAGCTCATCGCGAGCGGAAAGGATGACTTGGCGAAGGAAAACGGCCGATTCATCCTCGCGGACATATATAAAGCACGCGGAGACCTCTCCAAGGCGGAGGAACAGTACTCGCTCATCCTCTCGAAGGATCCCACCTCGGCGGAGGCGCACTACCGCCTCGGCCTGTCCTATCAGGTCAGGGGAGATCCCATAAAGGCCCGCGCCGAATGGCGAAAGGCCGTCTCGATCGATCCGATGCACGCCGCCTCGCGGCAAAAGCTATCCGAGAAGTTATAAGGCAAGCCCGGAGGTTCTCATGGCTCTTCGCAGTCTCTTCGATTCCTTTTCCCTCGATATCGGCATCGACCTTGGAACCTGCAATACCCTTATCTACGTCAGGGGAAAGGGCATAGTCGTCAACGAGCCCTCCGTAGTCGCCGTCGAGCGCGGCACCAATAAGGTGGTCGCCGTCGGATCCGAGGCGAAAAGGATGCTTTGGAAGACTCCTGGCGACATTATTGCCAAACGCCCGCTCCGCGACGGCGTCATCGCCGACCCCGACCTGACCGAGAAGATGATCAAGTATTTCGTCCAGAAGGTCATATCTACTCGCTGGTTCGTGAAGCCGCGAATGGTGATCGGAGTGCCTTCCTGCATCACCAAGGTCGAGGAAAACGCGGTCATGGATTCCGGCTATAAGGCCGGCGCCCGATTCGTGAAGATCATCGCGGAGTCCCTCGCGGCGGCGATCGGCGCGGATATCCCCATTTCCGAACCGGCCGGCCACATGATCTGCGACATCGGCGGCGGAACCTCCGAGATTTCGGTGATCTCCCTGAAGGGAATGGTCGTAACCAACGCCATCCGCGTCGGCGGCGATGAGTTCGACGAGGCGATAATCAAGCATATCCGCAACGTCCATAACCTGATAATCGGCGAGCAGACTGCGGAGCGCCTCAAGATCGAGATCGGCAACGCGATTCCCGACAAGATCATCGAGAAGGTCGAGATCAAGGGCACGGACGCGATCACCGGCCTGCCTCGCCGCCTGGAGATCGATTCCGTGGAGGTTCGAGAGGCTCTCCAAGAGCCCATTACCCAGATAATCGAGGTGATCAAGCGTACCCTCGGGCAGACCCCGCCCGAGCTCGCCGCAGACATAGTCGAACGGGGCATCGTGATGTCTGGCGGAGGGTCCCTCCTCAAGGGCCTGCCCAAGCTCGTCGGCAAGGAGACGGGAGTGCCCGTGATACTCGCCGAGCGTCCCCTCGAATGCGTGGCCCTCGGCGCGGGGAAATATTTCGAGACGATGCGGAGCCAGGACGGCTCCCAGAGCGTCTACGACAGCCTTAATATATAGATAGCCGTGTCGGATCAACCATCCAGGGCGGAAGGTCGCGGTCGCCGCGCCGTAGCTCCGATACTCCTCGCGGCTAGCCTGCTGTGCCTCACCGTATCGACGAGGAGCCTCGAGGGGGTTCCGGAGAGCGTCGGGCTGACCGTGCTCGGCTTCTTCCAGCGGGGGTTCTCGGCCGTCGGCGGCTTCGTCTCCGATACCGTCGCTTCGATCGCGGAGCTGCGCAGGCTGCGCGAGAATTATCGCGAGCTGACCGCCAAGCTCGAGCGCTATACGAATATGGAGCGCGGCCTCGCCGACCTGCGCGAGGAGAACAAGAGGCTCAAGGAGCAGCTCGGCTTCTCCCGCGATATCGCCTACCAGCGCATCGCCGCAAGGATCGTGGCGAAAGACCCGGAGAACCTTTATTCCACCATCACCATAGACAAGGGCGTCGGCGACGGCATCCGCAAGAATATGCCGGTCATCGCCTACCAGGACGGGATGGAGGGCTTGGTCGGCCGTGTCGTCGAGGTCGGGAGGGGCACGAGCAAGATCGTGCCCCTTTACGACTCGAAGTCCTTCGTCGCGGCCAGGCTCTCGAGCGGGTCCCGAACGGAGGGGCTCGTCGGCGGGCAGGGCTCGCCCGACGAGCCATTGGTCATGAGCTTCGTGAAGAAGCGCAGCAAGGACGAAGCCCAGTACGGCGATCTCGTCGTGACTACCGGCTTCGAATCCATCTACCCCTCCGACGTCGCCGTGGGCCGGATCAAGAAGATAAAGCTGCTGGAGTACCAGACCTCCATCGATATCGAGCTCGATCCCGTACTGGATTTCTCCCGCATCGAGTACGTTTTCGTAGTACGGCCGGAGAGCGCCGCGACGGGAGGCCAGCAATGATCCGGAGCGTCGTTTTCTCTACCGTGCTCCTCGTCGGCTGCGCCTTCGCCCAATCGACGTGGTTCGGCGCCATCGCCGTCTTCGGCGTAGTGCCCGACCTAAGCCTCGTCGTCCTGATTTGGGTGAGCTACAGGAACGGCCTCGTCGAGGGGCCCGCCGCGGGCTTCCTCTCCGGTCTCGCGGAGGACTTCCTCTCCGCCTCTCCGCTCGGGTTCCACGCATTCATCAAGACGGCGGTAGCTGCCTGCGCGGCCCTCCTTCACGGGACCTTCTACATCGACAAGCTCCTGCTGCCGATAGCCCTCGGTTTCGCCGGGACACTGGCGAAGGCGATCGCCGCGGGCGCGTTGTTCCTCGTGTTCGGTTCCAAGATCCATATCTACTCGATCTTGGAAAGGGGCCTTTGGGTCGAAGCGGCGTACAATGGGCTGATAGCGCCGCTCGTATTCCTCCTCCTCGGCCCCTTGAGCCGATTCCTCGTGACGGCTCGCGGGCGCAGATGAACCGTTCTTCCATTCCGGAGCGCTTCGAAAGCTCCCGCGGATCGGCCGAGGGCAGGATACGCGTCCTTTCCTTTCTCTGCTTATCGCTCTTCGCCATCTATTCGACCTACCTCCTCTATATGCAGACGATCAGGGGCGGAGAGTACCGCAACAAGGCCACGAAAATATCGCAGCAGAGCAACGTCATCCCCTCTCAGCGAGGCGAGATTTACGACAGGAGCTATTCCGTCCCCTTCGTCCTCAATACGGATTCCTTCGCGATCGACCTCGTTCCCGCCGCCTTGCCGGCGGAAATGCGCGAGAGCGTTTTCGCCCGGCTAGCGACCCTCCTAGATATGCCCATCGAGGATATCAGGAAGAGGATCCCGCCGACCTACTACCACCTCTATCAACCGATCCAGATACTCGGCTCGGCTCCCTATGCGACCGTCACCTCGCTCGCCGAGCGCATAGACGAGTTCCCGGGCATTTCCTGGCATTCCAAGCCCGTCCGCAATTACCTCGAGACGGGTTCCCTCTCCCACGTGCTCGGCTACGTCGGCGATATCACCAAGGACGAGTTGAAGCTCATGTACAACCAGGGCTATAAGTCCGGCGACGTCATCGGGAAGGCGGGCATCGAGAAACAGTACGACATGAGCCTTCGCGGCCGCGACGGCCGCGAATTCCGCACCGTAGACGTCAAGGGCAAGAATATCGAGTCGGAGCAGGGCATCATCGACCCGCCGGTGATGGGCTCCAATATCGTCCTGACCATAGACGACACGATACAGAAACTCGCCGAGAAGGCCCTCGGGTCGCGGATGGGCTCCGCGATCGTCATCCGGCCGGCGACGGGCGAGATCCTCGCGATGGTTTCCTACCCTTGGTACAACCCTAATTCGTTCAGCGGGGCCGGGGCCGGCGACGAGTACGCGCGGCTCCTCGCCGACAAGAACAATCCGCTGCTGAACCGGGCGGTGCAATCGAGCTACCCGCCCGCCTCGACCTTCAAGGCGATCCTCACCACTGGCATCATCGAGGAAAAGGCCTTTCCCCAGGATAAAAAGGTGCTATGCCCCGGGGACATGTCCTATGGCGACCGCGTCTTCAATTGCTGGACTAAGAGGCCGGGCCACGGTTGGCTCGATCTCAAGGGCGGCCTCGAGAATTCCTGCGACGTCTACTACTGGACCGTCGGGAGGGATTTCCTCGGCATCGAGCGCATCGTCTCCTACGCCAAGGATTTCGGCTTCGGCAAGGCGACGGGCATAGACCTACCCGGCGAGCTCGAGGGCTTCGTCCCGACCCCGCAATGGAAGGAGCGGCGCTTCCACGAAAAATGGCTGGGCGGCGATACGATGAACCTCTCCATCGGGCAAGGCGACCTCCTCGTGACGCCCCTTCAACTCGCCGACATGATGGCCATGATCGTCAACGACGGGGTAATTTACCAACCCCACGTCCTCAAGGATATCCGCGATCCCTCGACGGGAGCCGTGGTCCAAAGCGTGCCGCCCAAGGAGATCGCGCGCTCGCGCATCTCCAGGGAAACCTTCGAAACCGTCCGAGAGGACCTTCGCGGGGTGATTACCGAGGGTACGGCCAAGTTTCCCGTAAACACGAAGGCCGTCCAAGTGGCGGGAAAGACGGGAACCGCCGAAGTGGGACTCAAGGACCATTGGCATTCCTGGTTCGCCGCCTTCGGTCCCTACGACGCCGCGGACCCCAAGGACAAGGTCGTCGTGGTCGTCATGGTCGAGGCCTCGAACCCTTGGGAATGGTGGGCTCCCTACGCGACGAACATCATTTTCCAGGGCATGTTCGCTTCCCAGAGCTACGATCAGGCCGTCGATACCCTCGGCCTCCGTTACCTGGTTCCGAAACAGGGGCGCGTCGAATGAGCTCATTAAGGAAGTCCGTATCTGAAATGGATTTCGCGATACTCGGCGCCGCGCTCGCCTTGACGGTGCTCGGCATACTTTCCATCTACTCCTCCGGGCTGACCGCAGAGGGAGTGCATGTCTCGAACGAGTATCTTAAGCAGATAGTCTGGGCCGTCTCAGGGCTGGTGCTCCTGGCGATAGTATCGCTGGTCGACTACCAGCGGATGAAGGATTACTCCTTCTTCATCTACCTATTCTTCCTCGCGGTGATCCTCTACGTCCGCTTCTTCGGCCACGAGGTGAACGGCGCGAAGTCGTGGATAGGGCTTTTTGGCGAATTCGGTATACAACCCTCGGAATTCATGAAGATAGCTACCATCCTCTTCCTCGCCCAGTACCTGTCGAATTCCGAGCACCTGGCCTCCTTCAGGCGGCTCCTGGTGTCCTTCGCCATCATCCTCGCGCCGGTCCTGATAATCATCCTTCAGTCCGATATGGGCACGGCCCTGGTCTTCTTCCCCATTTTCCTATTCATGGCCTTCATCGCGGGGCTCGACCGCCGTTATATCGTCTTCATCCTCGCGGCGATAATCGGGACATCCGCCCTGACCATCCTCCCGTTGTGGGAGCAATACATCCTGAAGACCCCCACGAACTTCCTTTTCATCCTCTATAAGGCGCCCTACGTCGCCTACATGGTCGCCGCCGCCGCCCTCATCCTCCTGCTCTCCGCCTGGGGCTGGTTCTCCTTCAAGAAGAAGTACTATTTTTGGATAGCCTACGCCGCCTTGCTCGTGGCCAGCTCGCTCGCCGCCTCCGCCTTCGCCCACAAGGCCTTGAAGGACTACCAGATCATGCGCCTCATCGTATTCCTCGACCCGAGCATCGATCCGCGCGGGTCGGGCTGGAATATACTCCAGTCGATCACGGCCATCGGCTCGGGGGGCGTCCTCGGCAAGGGCTTCCTCCAGGGAACCCAGAGCCATTACCGCTACCTACCGCAGCAGAGCACGGATTTCATCTTTTCCATCATCGCGGAGGAGTGGGGATTCATAGGCGGCTTCGCCGTATTCGCGCTCTACTACATCCTGCTCCGCCGCTGCTCGAACCTCCTCAAGACCGCGAAGGATTCGTACGCGAGCTACATCGTGGCCGGAATAATGGGCATGATCTTCTTCCATTTCATGATCAATGCCGGCATGGCGATGGGAATCATGCCCGTGACCGGGATACCCCTCTTCTTCCTCTCCTACGGCGGGGCCTCCCTCTGGGCGATAATGATCGCCGTCGGCCTCCTCCTCGGCATCTCGGCCAGGCGGTTCAGGACATGAGGCTCTCCGGGCAGAGGCGAATCGACCCAATCGCGGAAATCGGCAAGGGCCTCCTCGAGGTCGTAAAGCCATCGAGGTATCTAGGGGGCGAGGCCGGATCCGTCCGCAAAGAGGACGAGTCGCTGCTCTCGATCGCCCTCTGCTTCCCCGACCTCTACGAGATAGGGATGTCGAACAACGCCATCCGAATCCTGTATTCGGGCTTGAACGCCATGCCCGGAGTCAGGGCCGAGAGGGTCTTCGCGCCGGCCCAAGATTTCGAGGCGCTGCTCGAGCGCAGGGGTATCCCGCTCTATACGCTCGAGACTGGACTGGCCCTCAGCGACGTCGATATCCTCGGTTTCTCCCTCGGGTTCGAGCTAGCCGCGACGAGCGTGCTCACGGTGCTCAAGGCGGGCATGATCCCTGTCCGAGCCATAGAGAGAGCGGAGGGCGACCCCATCGTCCTCGCCGGCGGACCCGCCGCTACCAATCCGCACCCCTTCGCAGCCTTCCTGGACGCGGCCTACATCGGCGAGGCCGAGGCGGGCTTCTTCGAGCTGGCCGAGGAGCTGTCGGGACTCAAGCGAGCGGGCGGCGGACGCGCGGATATACTACGGCGCCTGGCACGGGAGGACGCGGTCTGGATTCCCGCTCGCGACGGCGTGGGCGGCAAGCGCGCCCGCCGAGCGGTATTCGGCGGCTTCGGCTCGACGGCCGCGATGACCGCGCTGCCGCTGCCTTCCGTCATGACAGTACAGGACCACGGTACCGTCGAAATAATGAGGGGCTGCCCCAACGGATGCCGCTTCTGTCACGCCGGCTATTATTACAGGCCGCAGCGCGTCAAGCCTTACGAGGTCATCCGGGCCGAAGTGTCCTCCCTAGTCGAGCGGGGAGGCTACCGGGAAATAACGCTTTCCTCCCTCTCCTCCGGGGATTACCCGCGGATCGGGAACCTTCTCGATAGGCTCAATGCCGAATGGGGCCCCAGGAGGGTTTCCTTCCAGCTTCCGTCGCTCAAGATAAATAGCTTCACCCTACCTATAGTCCGCAAGCTCGCGGAAGTCCGCAAATCGGGACTCACCTTCGCAATCGAGACGCCGGTCGACGACTGGCAGCGCAGCATCAATAAAGACGTCTCCTTCGAGAGAACGATTTCGATCCTCGAGGAAGCCAAGGCCGCCGGCTTCAAGCAGGCGAAATTCTATTTCATGATAGGACTGCCCGTACCCGGCAGGGGAAGAGGGGAGGCCGAGGCCATCCTCGATTTCTTCGCTCGCCTGCGCGCTCGAGTCAACCTCCAGGTCAATGTCAATATCGGGACCTTCGTTCCCAAGCCTCACACGCCCTTCCAGTGGTCGGCCCAACTCGGGGAGGACGAGGCGCTAGAGGCTATCAACTTCATTCGCTCGGGATTGCGCCAGTACAAGAACGTAAAAGTCTCCTACCATTCACCCTTCAATTCCCAACTCGAAGGCGTCGTAGCCCGCGGCGACGAGCGGGTAGGGGAGCTTATCCTCGCGGCCCACGATAGGGGAGCGCGTCTCGACGCATGGGAAGAGCATTTCGACCGGGACCTTTGGCGTTCGGTCATTTCGGAAGCTACGTGGCCCGTAATCGAGGATTCCTGCGGCCCCAAAGAGCAGGCAAGCCCCTTGGCCTGGGATGATATTGGAATTCGAGTTTCCAAGGCTTTCCTGTGGCGAGAGTTCGAGAAATCCCTCGCCATCGAATTTACTTCGGGGTGTATAGAAGAATGCGCGAATCCCTGCGGTTCTTGCGGCGACGAGGCTGCGCTTGTCGACGAAATCATACAGGACGAGGAGATCGAAGAGTATAGTCCCGCTCCTATAGTCTCGGATAAGCCGGTTGGGCGCCTGGTTTTCCGATACACAAAGGTATCCACAGCCGCCTATATGCAGCATCTTTCCGTAGTAGATGCCTTCGATCGAGCGATCCTCATGTCGAAAATGAAGGTTCAATATTCCGAGGGCTTCAACCCTATGCCTCGTTTCGAAACCTCTCAGCCGATTCCTATCGCCGTCGAATCCCTGTGCGAGATCGCCAGCCTCAGCGTCTGCGAGAACGTAGACCCGAGCGCCTGTAAGGATCTGCTGAACTCCCTTCTCCCGAACGGTATTCATATCGAAGAGGCCAAGTACTTTCCGATCGTGGAAGGCAGGAAGCAGCGAACGCTCGGGGGGCTCGAGTGGGGTACCGAATATGAAGTCAGCGCGACCGAAACTACTGATGATGCCTTGTATGAAAAACTATCAGCCGTACTGATCGAGCGCTCCGTTCCGGATTACATGATCGATAGGGCTCCCTCGGGGACCGTCAAGCTTCGATTGCGCCTTCCTTCGAGAAAGGAATTCGGATTGCTTAGGCTGCTGGAATCCTGCAGCGAGACCAGACCAATACAGGGAGCATTCCGCTTGATCAAAGTAAGCTTTCTCGCTGATGTCGGTATGGGAATACCTGTCTCATTTTTCCAGGCCTACGAAGAGCTGAGCCGCGTATCCGAGGCTGTTGAATAATCCTGCTAGCAAAGCCTTTGTTTTTCATCAACCGGTCGACAGAATGTACATTATACGAAGCTGAGGCCATCAACCATCTAGCGAAACTAAAAGCTCGGCGGGAGTGTGTAGCTTAGCTTGGTGCCAACCGGGAAACTATATATAGTGGCGCTCGACGAGGATGACGAAAAATCAAAGCCGTAGGCGATAGCGAAGAGGACTATGAATATTCGACTGCCCGTCGAAGCTTGCTGCGCGCTGGCATAATCCTTATCGGTGTTTGGTACATAAGGGGAGTTAAAGGATATAAAAGTCGAGGTGCTGCTGACCCCTCGGACTATTTTTATTTTTTGGGATAAATTTGAATCGACTGTGTAATACCAACTCGAGTCGGTCGGAACCTGAATCGTATAACTACTCGCCACGCCGGAGTTAGCAACCGAAAGTAAAGGGGATTTCTCGTAGAGCGCACCTGAAGCGTCGATAGAGAGGACTCGTACGAATTTCGTATCGTTTACGAGCTTCGCCAAAGCGGTGGCGGGCGTGTACGTCGTCGTGTCCTGGACGGAGCCGATTGTGGATAAGGCCGTATCGGCCTTGCTTTCATCGTCGGGTCCGAAGACTCGATAGTACACATCATATCCCAGGAAAGGGCCGTCATTATTCGCGGTATTATGCTGAAGGATAATGGGGCCGCTACCGCCGCCGTTAGATAATGCCGGCTGTGAATAATAAACGGTGTTTTCGAGGCCGCAACTGGATAGCGTAAGCCCCAGAACGAGGACGATCGTCCCGAGGGCCGGCCGCGAAATGGATCGCGGGCAGGGGAACCCCTCCCCTACCCGCGGTAGCTCATTTCTTGGCACGGCGAGCGGCCGCGCCGAGATCGAGAGGCGGAGGGGCTATATCCTCGAGGCAGTCGACCAGCTCGTAGATGAGGACGGGCTTGTTCTTGCCCTTGACGCGGATATTGTCCAGCTCTCGCACCAGGAATTTATCCTTGATAAGGCCGTAGGTAAACTCGCTTATGATTACGTTCGTCCCGTATTCCTTGTTGGTGCCTTCGAGGCGCGCGCCGAGGTTCACGTTGTCGCCCATGAGGGTGTAGTTCATCCTCGAGGGGCTGCCCATATTGCCTACCGTCATGATGCCCGAATTGAGGCCTATGCCGATGTTGATTCGAATCGCCTCCGGCCAGACCGCATTGAGTTCGCGCAGCCTCTGCATCTGCCGCAGGGCGCATTTGCATGCGCGCACAGCATGATCGGCCTGGGGAAGCGGAGCTCCCCAGAAGCACATGACTTCGTCGCCGACGTACTTATCCAGGTAGCCGCCGTATTCGAAGATCACGTCAGTCATGGCGGTCAGGTAGGTGTTGAGGTGGTTGACGAGCTCCTGCGGCGACATGCTCTCGGAGAGGGTCGTGAAGCTGCGAATATCGGAGAAGAGGACCGTGAGATCCTTGTCGACGCCGCCGAGCTCGGGCGGGTTTTCCACGAGCTGGTCGACGACTTTCGGCGACAGGTATTTGCCGAAAGTCTCCCTGATGGCCTTCTTGTCCCGCTCCTCGGTCATCGCCCGGTATACGACGATCGTCAGGAACGTAAAAATCATGGCCATGGCGGGCGACGAGTAATTCACGAGGGTGGACCTGTAGTCGAAGATCATCGTCGACGCGAAGAAGAATCCCACGATGATGACCAGGGTGCCGAACAAGGACAGGATGGTTGGCAGCCGCGAGGTCATGAAGGCGACGACGAAGACGAGGAGGACGAGAAGCCCGAGGTCCACCCATTTCGGGACCTTTCGGAGGAAGTTGTCCATCAGGATCGTATTCAGCGCGTTGGCGTGCATCTCGATGCCGAACATGAGGCCGAGGGGCGTCGTCTTCTGGTCGGCGGCCATCCCGCTCGAGAAGGCGCCGACCATGATTATCTTGTTGCCCGCAGCCATGGTCCGGCGCCAGGTCGCCTGGTCGGGTCCGGGCGCCTTCTCGGCGTAACCGGCGTAGGAACGGACGGGGTAGGTCTGTATCCCGTCCGCCGAGTCGCTCGAGGGCGGTCCCATGAAGTTGACCAGCATCATGCCGTTCTCGTCTATCGGGATCTCGATCTTGTCGAGCACTCGCCTCCTGCCCTCTTTTACCAGGTTCCCGTCCTTGTCGAACTGGTCCGGGGTGACGACAAGCTGATAGGGCTTGCGCTCGCCCGTATCGGGGTCGAAGCGCGTCGGCGATGGGATGAGCACCCTGTCCCCGAGGACGACGTCTATGTCTTGGAGCTTGACCCCGAAATAGTTGGCGGCGAGGGTGAGGGTGATCGCGGGGATGAACTGATCCTTGAACCTGCGAACGATATAGTACTGGTCGTCCGCCTTGCCTCCGGTGCCCGCGTCTATCTTCATGGGCGCTTCTTTAGCCATCCGCGCCTTGAGCGCGGCGAGGGACTTGTCGGTGAGCGGGGTATCGATCTCGTGATAGTCCCCGTTTTTATCGAGCCAGGCTAGGCGCTCGAATTTCCCGCCGTCGACCGTGAAGCCGGGCTTGAGCGAATCGAGCCGGATCGTGTCCACGAGGTTGCTGAGGCGGGCGACAAGCGGCTGCTTCCGGAAAATATTGTCGGGATCGGGGATGAAATTCGCATGGCCATAGCCCGCGGTGGCGCGGGCGTATTCGGCGAGGGGCGGCTCGACGCTCAAGAAATAGCTCGTCTTGCGCCAGTCCCCCTTAACCTTGTCTATCGTGCCGAGCCTATCCGCAAGCAACTTCGATCGGGCCGCGAAATCGGCGGCCGTAGCCGTCTCGTTCGGGTCGCCCTTAAGCTGGGTCTCCAGGAAGACCCTTCCGGACTTGGCGATGGTCGAGGAAAGCAGGGTATCCTCGGCGGGATCCTGGTTGGGATCGGAGAAGAGTATATCGAGCAGCAGCGCGCGCTCTCGCGCGTTCTGATCCTTGATGCGGGCGAAGGCGTTCACGAGGTCGGCGTGGCGGGATCGAGGGAAGGGCCAGCGGCCGTATTTCGTGAGCGAGTTAAAATCGATGCCCACGATCATGATGTCCTCGGAGATGCGCGAGTCCTTCTCCGTGTAGACGGAGCCCTCCTGTACGGTCTTTCCCCTCTGGGCCAGCTTAAGCCGGAAGTTTGCGTCGTTGGCCTTCAGCTCCAGGACTTGCAGGAGGCCCGTACCGTAGCTCAATGCGAGGATGACGCCGATCACTGCCGCCGCGATGACGAAGCCGAAGGTGCGCGTCTCGAGGAATTTCGCGCGTTTCTTGGCCATGCTCTGGCCCTCCTTTATTAAAAAGAAAGGCCCGGATCATCTCCGGGCCTCTGCCTTCCGCTACTTCGCAAGGCCGTGGGATTTCAGGAAGATTATACGATCGGTTGCAAGCTTTGTCCAATCGCTGTCGGGCCAGGCAGAGACGATTTTCTGGTAGGACGAGAGGGCCGACGCGTTGTCCTTGGACTGCTCGGCGAGGCGGCCGAGGGCGAAATAGGCGTGAGGGATGCCGACCGAGGCCTTCCCGTACTTATCGATGAGCTTTTTGTAGTCGGCGACCGCCCGATCGGCGGAGCCCTGCTCCTCGGCGGCGACGGCCGCGCCCTGGAGGGCGACGGGCGCGAGGTAGGAATCCGGAGCGGCCGCGAGGATCGCGAGCCAATCCTTCTCCGCGGAAGCCCAATCCTTGTTGGATTCGCTGATCCTGGCCTTGTACATGATGGCCTTCTGGGCGGCGAAGAGCCGGGCTCCCCTCCGGATGATATCGTCGGCCGAGGCGACCAGCACCTTCTCGAGCTCGGCCTTCTTCGCTTGGTCCTGCTCGCCCGAATACGCCGAGAAGTCGGCGTCGAGCTTCTCGAGGCGCGTGGTCGAGGCGTTGACGGCCGAGTCGTGGATCATCGTGCCGACCAGGACGCCGAGGACGACGAGCACGGCTACGGCGAAGACCACGAGGACGGGTACGCGATATTTCCGGAGGAAATCGGCGAACATTAGGTAGGGAGTCTTCTTCTTCTCCTCGGGCTTGGCCTTGGGAGGGCGGGCAGGGCTATCCATCTATTACTCCTTGGGATTCGATATGTCGAGTTCTTTTATCAGCCTGGATAAGTAGGTGCGCTGGATGTCGAGCACCTTCGCGGTTTCGGTTTGATTCCAGTGGTTGTCCTCGAGGCCCTTCATGATGAAATGCTTCTTGAAGATGGAAAGGGCTTCCTTTAGGCTCTTGCCCTTGTACTCGTCGGTATCTGCGGCGCCGCTCCCCAGGAGGAGGTCGCGCGCGCCTATCCGCGATTCCTTGGCGATCACGACGGCGCGCTCCACCGCGTTCTCGAGCTCGCGTACGTTGCCCGGCCAGGAATAGGAGAGCATCAGCTCCATCGCCGCCTCGGTAAAGCCGGCGAAGCGCTTATTGGTCTCGCGCGAAAATTTCTTTAGGAAGAAGTCCGCAAGGGCGGGGATGTCCTCCTTGCGCTGCCTCAGCGGCGGCACGTGGAGCGGGAGGACGTTCAGCCTGTAATAAAGGTCGGAGCGGAACTCGCCCCTTTCGACGAGCCCTTCGATGTCCCTGTTCGTAGCGGCTACGATGCGCACGTCCACGGTGATCGGGTCGCTCGACCCTACCCGCTCGAAGGTCCTCTGCTGCAGGACGCGGAGGAGCTTGGCCTGGAGCTTGAGCGGCAGGTCACCTATCTCGTCGAGGAAGATCGTCCCCCCGTCCGCGAGCTCGAAGCGGCCGCGCCTGTTCTGGACCGCATCCGTAAAGGCGCCCTTCACGTGCCCGAAGAGCTCGCTTTCGAGGAGACCCTCCGGCAAAGCCGCGCAGTTGACGCGCACGAAAGTCTTGGCCGCCCTGGCGGATCGCAGGTGCACCTGCTCGGCGAAGAGCTCCTTCCCTACCCCGCTCTCGCCGAGGATCAGGACGGAGCTGTCTGTCTTCGCCACCCTCTCGATCAAGTCGAGCTTCTCCAGGATGAGCGGGGATTTCGCGATGAGGTTGTGCCAGCCTTTCTCGGCCTGTACCTGGTCGCGCAGGTAATGGATCTCTTCCTGGGCCTTCTCGAGGTAACGTGCGTTCTCGATGGCCAGCGCAGCCTGCACGGAGAATATCTCCAGCCATCGCAGGTCGTCCTGCGTGAAGTATTTTTTCTGTTTTTTATTGAGTATCTCTATGACGCCTACCGTCTCCTCGCGGACCCGCATCGGGACTGCGAGGATGGAGTAGGTCGGATAGCCGATCGACTTCGAGATGTCGGCGTAGAATCTCGAGTCGGTGTCGGTATCGTTTACGATGAGGGAGCGGCCATGCAAGGCCACCCATCCGGCGATGCCCTCGCCCGGGTTGAGGAGGAACTTCTTCACGTCCCGGCCCTTTGGGCCGAGGGCTATCTCGAATCGGAGCTTGCCGGTATCGCGATCGCGTAAAATCAGCGACGACGCCTCACCTTCGGTGAGGCGCGTCGCCGATTCCAGGATCTGAGTCAACAAGGACGTCGCATCCCCGTAATTCGAGTTGATCAAGGCGCTTATCTCGATAAGCGTCCCGAACTTCGCGGGGTCTATCGCCTCGAACATCGTCGCTGCCGTACCGATCGGGCACCGTCGCGTCGCGACAGCCGCCTAATCGTTAGGCTTCCCGTCGTCTTTCCCCTTGAGCAGGTCGCCGAGGGTATAGCCCTCGCTGGTGTCGTCCTGCATGAACCGCGTCAGCTCCTCGCGCTGTTGCCTTCGCGCGAGATCGCGGATGGAGAGGCCGAGCTTCTGGCGCTCGGGACTTAGCTCGATGACGAGTGCCTTGACCGCTTGACCGGCCTGGAAGCGCTTGAGCGCATCGTCGTAAGGCTCGTCCTTATCCTCGGATAGGTCCTGCTTCTTGATGAGGCCGTCGATCTCGCCCTGGACCTTCACGAAGACGCCGAAATCCGTTACCGAGGAAACCACTCCCTCGATTGTCACGCCTACGCGGAAGGCCTTGGAGAAGGAGTGCCAGGGATCCTCGGAGAGCTGCTTGACGCCCAGGCGGATATTCCTGTCCTGGGAGTCGCTCTCGATGACTATGACCTCGAGCTCCTTGCCGACTTCGAGCTCCGAGGAGACGTTCTTCACGTGCTTGGTCCACGATAGGTCGTCTGAGTGAAGGAAGCCGTCGATGCCTTCCTCGAGCTCGACGAAGGCGCCGGCGGCGGTCAGCTTGACGACCTTGCGCGTGAGGCGCATGCCGACGGGATACTTAACGGAAACCTGGTCCCAGGGATTATCCTGTACCTGCTTGAGCCCGAGGGAAACCTTGCCGGCCTGGAGGTCGTAATTGAGGATCATGCACTCGACGGGATCGCCGACCTTGAGGACTTCCTCCGGCTTGCGAACCTTTCGCACCCAGGAGAACTCGGAAATATGGGCTAGGCCCTCGATGCCTTCCTCGACCTCGATGAAGGCGCCGTAATCGGTGAGCTTGGTGACCTTCCCGTGGACCACGTCGCCGATATGATAGCGCTCCTCGAAGGTCGACCAGGGATCGGGAGTGAAGTGCTTGAGTGAGAGGTTGATCCTCCGCTCCTCGGGCTCCATCCTGATGACCTTGAGGTCTATCTCCTGGCCCTTCTTTACGAAGTCCTTGGGCCGGGTGACGTGGCCCCAGCTCATGTCGTTGATGTGCAGCAATCCGTCGAAGCCGCCGAGGTCGATGAAGGCGCCGAAGGAGGTGAAGCTCTTTACCTCGCCCTTTACGGAATCGCCGATCTGCGTCTTCTGGAAAAAGGCCTCGCGGCGCTTCTCGATATCCTCTTCCATCCACTTGCGGCGGTTGAGGACGATATTGACTTTCTTCTCGGAATATAGGCGCTCGAGATAGAACTGCGACTTGAGTCCGATAAGCTTTTCGCTCTTCTCTACGCGCTGCACGTCGGCCTTAGAGGCCGGCAGGAAGCCGCGCAGGCCGTGCCCGAGGTTGACCTCGAAGCCGCCCTTGATTTCCTTATCTATCTCGCCCTCGACGGCCAGGTGGTCCTTGAAGGCGTTGGAGACGGTTCTCCAATAGATCTTCTCGTCCGCCCGCTTCTTGGACACGACGATCTCGCCGGAGTGAGTCTCCTTCTTGACGAGTATGACGCTGACCACTTCTCCGACCTTCGGTTGATTGTCCCCGAATTCGGCGACAGGGATCTTGCCTTCGGATTTGTAGCCCACGTCGACGAAAATAAAATCGCTCGTCACCTGAATGACGTGCCCGTCGACGAGATCTCCCTCCTCCAGGCCCTCAAGACTCTTGAGGTACTGCTCCTGCAATTGTGTCTGGATGTCGTCCTTGGAGGGGACTACGGCACCCATCTCCACTTCCTTAATGCCCATGGTGTTCCCTTAGATGAAGAATTTTCCCGTATACTTTGTCATAAACTTGCTGTATGGTCAAGTGAGAGCTGTCCAAATAGACGGCGTCGGGAGCGATTTTAAGGGCTCCGACCGACTTGGATTTGTCGATGGAGTCGCGCATCTCGATATTCCGGGTGATGGCCTCCAGCGAGGACTCGCTCGCTCCTTGCTCGAAGCGGCGGCTCGCCCGCGCCCCAGCGCTCGCATCCAGGTAGAACTTGGCGTCCGCCTCGGGGAAGACCACGGTGGTCATATCCCTGCCCTCTACGACGGCGTCCGTCGCCCCGGCTGCTCGCCTGACGATGCCGTTGACTATATCTCGAAGAGGGGGTATCGCGGATAGCTGGGCCACGAGGGCGTCGACGGGAGCGGAGCGGAGTTCCTCCTCGACGTCGTCCCCGTCTAGGCAGAGCCTCCCGTCCCTGTAGTCGATGGCCGCGGAACGGGAGCACGAGATGACGGCCGCTTCGTCGCGCGGATCGACGCCGAGGCGGATAGCGCGCAACGTCATCGCCCGGTAGATGCTCCCCGAGTTGACGTAGGTGAATCCCAGCCCTTTGGCTACCATGCGGGCAATGGTGCTCTTTCCCGAGCCGGCCGGTCCGTCTATGGCGATGATCATCTGCTCTCGCTCCCGTAGGCGCGGAGGCCGGCTACCTCGGCCTCGGTAAGCTCTCGGTAGTCGCCCTCCGCGAGGCCGGCGATGGTCAGGGCGCCGATCCTGACGCGCCGCAGGACTTTCGCCTTGCGGCCGAAGCTCTCGAGCACGCGGCGGATCTCCCGGTTCTTCCCCTCGAGGAGGACTACCCGAGCGGAGGCCGGTCCGATCCGCTCGAGCGAGGAGGCTCGATAGACGATCCCGTCGACCAGGACTCCGTTCCTGAAACCCAGGAAGAAATCGTCGTCCAGGGGCGCGTCGGCGGTAATCTCGTATTCCTTCTCGATCCCCCCCGAAGGATGAACCAGGATGGAGGAGAGATCGCCGTCGTTCGTGAAAAGGAGGAGGCCCGAAGACCATTGATCCAGCCGGCCTACGTTGTACACGCGCTCGGGCACTCCCTTGAGGAGCTCGGAGGCGAGGGGCCTTCCCTCGGGATCGGACATGGCCGAGATATAGCCGGCGGGCTTGTTGAGGAGGATATAGCGCTTCCGGCCTTCTGCCTTGAGCGGGCGGCCGTCGAGGGCGACCCGGTCGCCGGGCAGCACACGGACGCCGAGCTCCGATACCGTCGCGCCGTTGATCGATACTCGCCTATCGAGGATGATTTTCTCGCAGGCCCGGCGCGAAGCGATGCCGGCATGGGCGAGGAAGGCTTGGAGGCGCGTCCCCTCGTTCGCCGGGCTGTCAGGCATCCTGCGGCTCGTCGGGGAGGGCGACTTCAGGTTCCGGCGAAAGCTCGGGATTCGCCGCGGTAACGGCATCCGTCGCGGCCGGGTCGGGAACGGCTCGAGTATCGTCGTAGCGGTCCCGCTCGAGCTCATCGAGCCGGGGTAGGTCCGCGATGGAGCCCAGGCGGAAATATTTAAGGAATTCCTTGGTGGTCCCGTACTGAACCGGCCTGCCCGGCGCTTCCTTCTTGCCGACTTCCTTGATAAGCTCGCGGTCTAGCAGGAAGCGGATCATCCCGTCGGCGGAGACTCCGCGGATCGCCTCGACCTCTCCCCTCGTTATGGGCTGGGAGTAGGCGACGATGGATAGCGTCTCGAGGGCGGCCCGAGATAGTCGATTCTCATTCTTCTTTCCGTACCTTTCCTTGAGGGACTCCCAGAGCTCCGCCTTGGGCGCGAGTATCCAGCCTCCGCCCGACTTGACCGGTTCGAGTCCGCGGCTCGGGGAGTCGCAGTCCTCGCCCAGGAGCTCGAGGGCCCTCGCCACCACCTCGTGCGCGAGGCCGGTTATCCGCGATATGGCAGCCTCGTCCAGGGGCTCGGATTCCAGGAAGAGCACCGTCTCGACGAGGGCGGTTTCCTTCTCAAGCCTGATTTCCATTCCCCTCCCCCTTCGAGCCCGCGCGAGCGTCGACCTGCGTCCCTGCGCTCTCTTGGCTCGCGCTTGCGTGAGCGCGGATCTCGATATCGCCGAAGAGCTTGTGCTGAAAAATCGTGACGATGTGATCCTTGACGGCCTCGAGGATGGCAAGGAAGGCGCATACGATATCCATGGTCGAATGAGGCCTCGTGACGAGATCGGTGAAGGAGAAGGAACCCCTCGATTCCAGGAACTCATGGATGAGTGCGGTCTTCTCGTTGATCGAGACTTCCTCGTAGAGGTCCATGATCCGCTCGGAGGATAGGTTGGTGACGAGCGAGGAGAACGAGCGCAGGAGGTCCCATACGTCGATTTCCGACCAGAGGTCTTTCTCCTCGGCGAAAGGAAGGGGCCGCTGGATCTTCTTTCGCTCGACGGACCACTCCACCTCCATCTCCTTGCGCTCCATGAGCTCGGAGAGGCGCTTGAATTTCTGGTATTCGATGAGCTTCTCAATGAGCTCCCTCCGCGGATCCTCGAGGTCGTCCTCGAGATCGGAGTCCGCCGGGAGGAGCATGCGCGACTTAATGTAAATGAGGGTCGCCGCCATCAAGTAGAATTCGGTGAGGTCGTCGAGATCGCAGCCGTCCGCGCCGTCGAGGAAACCGAGGTACTGCTCGGTGATGGACGCTATAGGAATATCATATACGCTGACTTCGTTCTTCTTGATGAGGAAGAGGAGCAAATCGAGGGGGCCCTCGAAATCCTTGAGTCGGAATAGCCGGCCCTGACTGGCCTGCGCCTCGAGGCCGTTGACGGCGAAATCGCCGGCCATTCCATCGCGGGCGCCCTCGGCGCCGGTCATTTCAGGTGCGTCCATTGAATGAACGATGATAGCCGGCTTACCCTATAAGGTAAATACCCTGGGGAGGAAGCGCCGCGGCGAAATTCGAATACGGTTCGCCGCTCGAGGGATCGAGCAGGCTCCTGTCGAGATCCAGCAGGGGAAGGAGGGCGAAAAGCCTCTCCTTGAGACCCGCGTGCGGTATTACTAGCTCAGGCTCGTCGAGGACGAGGGAGCCGTACAGCAGGATGTCGATGTCGAGGCTCCGAGGGCCCTTGGGGCGCTCCCTGGCCCTATCGCGCCCGAAGGCCGCCTCTACCGCGTTTACCGCGGCGAGCAGGGCTCGGGGGGGCAGCCCGGTATCGCCCATCGCGGCCGCGTTCACGAAATCGGGCTGATCCGTGACGTAGAGGGCTCGGGAGCGCCATAGCTTCGAAAGCCGCGCGCGATCGAGAAAGCCCGCGAGCTCCGCGAAGGCCGAGCGGATTATCGCCTCGCCGTCGCCGACGTTGGATCCGAGCCCCAGGTAAACCTGGGCCATGGGCTTAGAAGAGTCCCTCGTCCTCGACGGCCGTCCCCGACGCGGGAATGGGCTTGGCGGCGGCGGCCTTGGGAGGCCTGCCAGGCCCGCGCGTGGGAACCTCCGCTACCTTGTCCGCGCCGCCGGAGACGATTTTCTCGATGGTCGCCTTTGCCGTGCCTGGCCGAACCGCCGTTTCCGGAGCGGCTGCTTCGGCGGATTTGACAATCGCTTCCTTGGGGGCGGGATGCTGGGAGGAGAAGATCAATTCCCTCACCTTTTTCTCTATAGTGGCCGCGGCATCGAGGTTCTGCTCGAGGTAAAGCCTGGCGTTATCCTTGCCCTGCCCCACCTTCTCCTCGCCCCAGGTATACCAGGCCCCCTTCTTGTCGATCACGTCGTACTTGACCGCCGCGTCGAGCAGGGATCCCGCCCAGGAGATTCCCTTGCCGAACATGAGATCGAGCTCTACCTTGCGAAAGGGCGGAGCGACCTTATTCTTAACGACCTTGACGCGGACCCTGTTGCCCACAGCGTCCTCCTCGCCCTTCTCTATCGTCTCTATCTTCCTGACTTCGAGTCGGACGGAAGCGTAAAATTTAAGCGCGTTGCCTCCGGTGGTCGTCTCCGGATTGCCGAACATGACGCCGATCTTCATGCGGATCTGGTTGATGAAGATGAGAATGGTCTTCGACTTGGAGAGTGTGCCGGTGAGCTTGCGAAGCGCCTGGCTCATGAGCCGCGCCTGGAGTCCCATATGGGCATCGCCCATATCTCCCTCGATCTCCGCCTGGGGGGTCAGCGCGGCCACCGAGTCGATTACGATGATGTCCACCGCGCCGGACCGGACGAGGGACTCGGTGATATCCAGGGCCTGCTCTCCGGAGTCGGGCTGCGAGACCCAGAGCTCATCGATGTTGACCCCGAGATTCTTGGCGTAGACGGGATCGAGCGCGTGCTCTGCGTCGATAAAGGCCGCGATGCCGCCCTTTTTTTGGGCTTCGGCGATGGCGTGGAGGGCTAGCGTCGTCTTGCCCGAGGATTCCGGCCCGTAGATCTCGATTACGCGGCCTCGCGGATACCCGCCGACGCCAAGCGCCTCGTCAAGGAGTATCGATCCCGAGGGGACGACGTCGATACCCTTCATCGGGTCGTGCGCTCCGAGTTTCATGATCGAGCCCTGTCCGAACTGCTTCTCTATTTGAAGCCGCGCGGCCTCGAGGGCCTTGAGCTTCTCGTCCATATCGCCACCGATGGCCCCGGTTGGTATTGCGTCTTTCTTGACCATGATCCCTCCGCTATAGATACGCCGACCAAGGGGGCGGGCGATTGAAACCGAATGCACTATACATCCATTCTGCGGAAAAAAAAAGCGAGCCCTCAGGCGCTCGGCCTGGGACTCGCATTCTTCAGGTCTTGCGGAAAATATCCAGGGGGGGCAATCGCGCCGCCCTCCTGGCGGGCAGCTGCGAGGCCAGGAAGCAGAGGGCCAGGCTGGCCGCTAGGACGGCGGCCAGCTCGCCGATGTGAAGGCGTACGGGTATGCGCTCGAGATAATACGCCGGATCGAGAAGGTGAATCGCGGCGCGGGGCTGGGCCGAGCCCGAGATGGAGGCCCAGGCTCGAGAGGCTCCGTTGACGAGCCGCTCCAGCAAGGCTATCAGGTCGTTTATCCTCCAGGCGAGCATGGAGCCTATGCCTATTCCGATGAGGGTGCCCGTGCCGCCTATTGCGAGCCCGGTGAAGACGAAAACGTTGGAGATAAACGCCGGGGAGGCGCCGGCGCTCTTTAGGATGGCGATATCGCGCCGGCGCTCGAGCACGAGCATGACGAGCGCCGAGCTCACATTGATGGCCGCGACCGCGACGGCCAGCGCCATGACGAGGAGGAGGAGCGCCCTGGTCGTGGAGAAGGACTTGTAGACGTTTCGCTCCGCCTCCGGCCAGGTTACCACGGTCCATTCGGGAGAGAGCGCAGCCCGCGCCAAGGAGCGCGCGACTTCGAGGTCGCCGAAGGGCTTCTCGACCTTTATCCCGACGAGGGCCCGCGAGCTCCCGCTCGAGAAGACCTTGGCTCCGGCGCGGAGCGAGACGAAGGCCCAGAGCGCGTCGAGCTCGCGGTATCCGGCGGAGACGACGCCCCTGACGCGGAAAACGGAAACCTTGGGGGAGAACGGCGAGGCCGCTCCGCCCCCATCGAGCCTGGAGCTTACGACGCTGACCGTATCGCCGATCCCGGCCCCGAGTTCCTTCGCGAGGCTCTCCCCAAGGAGTATCTGGTTCGTGGAATCCAGCCTGAGCTCGCCCGCCTTCAGGCTGAGGTAGGCCGCCGTGCCGGAGTCCGCGAGGAAGGAGGGATCGACGGCCCTCACCGCTACTCCCGCGGTCCTCGACCCAGAGATGGCGACGCCGTAGCCCTGGAATTCGGGGAAGGCCGAGAGGCCCGGTACCGCGCGGAGGATGGAGGCCGCTGCCTCGAGCGCCTTCAGATCGAGGACGACGCCCGGCTGGGCCTGAAGGTGGTAGGTGCCTACCTCTATGTACCGGGCCGTGATTCCCTGGATCATCCCGTCCGCGACGACGAGCACGATCACGAGGGGAACGATGCTCAGGGCGACGCCGAGGATGGCACCGCGGAGATACTTCCAGCCGGGGGCCTCCTCCGGCTTGGCGACGCCTCTCGTCGAGCCGCCGACGCGCAAGCCCAGTATCCGCCTCGCGAAGAAGAGGACGGGACCCGCTTTCACGAGGGGCTTAGCCTTCCGCCAGCTAGCTCGTAGCGGAGGTCGGCCTCCGAGGCGAGGGCCGCGTCGTGGGTGACGAGGATGAGAGTGGTCCCGTACCGCTCCGAGAGACCGAAGAGCAGGTCCTTCACAGCGCGAGAGCTCGCGGCATCTAGGTTCCCCGTGGGCTCGTCGGCGAGGACGAGGCTCGGGGCGTTTATCAGCGCGCGCGCGATCGCGGCGCGCTGGCGCTCCCCGCCGGAAAGCCGCGCGGGGACGTGGTCGAGCCGCTCGGCGAGACCCATGTCGGAGAGGAGTGCAGCGGCCCGCTCGAACGCGTCCTTGCGTCGCTCGCCCCGCATATATGCCGGCAAGGCTACGTTCTCGAGGGCGGTAAAATCCTTGAGCAGGTAGTGGAACTGGAAGACGAAGCCGACCGTCTTGGCCCTATACTCGGTGAGCTCCCTCTCCGCGACGGATTCGAGCCTCCAAGTCCCGACGCGAGCCGACCCCGAGGTGGCCCTATCCAGCCCACCCAAAATGGACAGCAGCGTGCTCTTCCCGCAGCCGCTCGCTCCGGTAATCGCTATCCGCGAGCCTGCGTCCACGGACAGATCGAGGTCCCCGAGGACGCGCAGACTCTCCACCGCGCTCTCGAAGGTCTTCTCGAGGCCCCTGCACTCCACGAGGGGCTCACTCATAGCGCAGGACCTCGGCCGGAGCGAGCCGGGAAACGCGTCCGGCGGCCGAAGCGGCGGCGACCGCCGCCGAGGCTATGGCCGCCGCGGTGAGGAAGAAGGTTTCGGGAAAGAGGACTCGCACCGGCACCTCCAGGAGATAGAAATAGCGGGGAGAGAAGACCCTGAAGTCCTGCCCTCGGATGCCCCCGATGATGCGCGAGGCCAGGGAGGCCGCGGCGTTCACCAGGCCCTCGATCAAGGCGAAGACCTCATTGACGTTGACCGCCACGAGGAGGCCGAGGGCGAGGCCGATC